>NZ_CP154879.1:3060616-3366678 GCF_039614765.1 Castellaniella sp. MT123 | reverse complement strand
CTGGTGGACTGCAAGCGGTCCAGCGCCGCCTTCAGACGCTGGTAGTCGTGCAGCGACGTACCGCGCCCGATGAAGCGCAGGATCTCGTAGGGGGTGGCCTGCATCCGGCGCGAGCTGCGGATGCCCGCATCCCGCGCTTCCACGATCTGGCTGGCTGCCCAGATCAGGATGTCGGCATCCCAGATCGTGGCGATGCCGTGCTCTTGTGTTCCCTCCACGCGCACGGTCACGCCACCGGAACGAAAATCGATCGGCGCGATACGTCGCGACTTGGCCAGCGAGAAGAACGGATAGGCCATCAGGTCCTGGGCATCGCGTGGCGCCATGTCGCCCGGCAGCGCACGGAACAGGTCGAGCTGTTCGTGCTGCTGCATAACCTGCGCTGGCAGCGGCGATGGGCTGGACATGGCGGGGGCCACCGACGCGCCTGGCCTGCCTGACCTCAGCGGCGCCCATGTTGACCATCGCGGCTGTCGCCAGAGTGGTGCTCGGCGTATTCAGGGTCGGAGGTGGCCTCGAAGCTGCGGGCATCCGCCCAGATTTCGAGGTCGGCCACCGCGTACATGACACGTCTGCCGAACTTGCGAAAACGCGGCCCGCCGCCGATCACGCGTTGCTTCTCCAGCGTGCGCGGCGACAGCCGCAGAAACGCGGCGGCCTCGTCGTTAGTCAGGTAGCGGGCTGGCTGCGTGGCGGTAGCTGTGGGTGCGGCAGCGGGCCGCAAGGGAACTGGTCTCATGGTGTGAACCTCCATCGGTCAGGGTCGCCGGTCGCAATAGCGCGGCCGGATGGAGGCAGTCTCAAGAAAGCGCGGCGTTCTGCTCAGGGACGTTCTGCGTCAGGAGCCGATCATCCCTGTTCAAGCGGCGGGAGCTGTGCCAGGCGGCGATAGCCGCCGCGCATCAGCTTTTTGCCGCGTTGCACCAGGCGGCGCACGCGGGCGCGCAGATCGCCATCGGCGTGCCAGCCTGCATCGACGGCATCGGAGCCGAACAGCACGTCGGCCACCGTGCGCAAGGACGCGCCCGCGAGCGTGCCGTCGAGCGCCTGCAGGGTGTGCAGTTCCAGCAGCGAAGATGGAGATGGACGCGGTTTGACCACCGCCGCATGGTCACTGGCCGCCTGCAGCTTGTCCAGTTCGCCCGCCAGCGCGCGATAGCGGACGCAAGGTGCCTGGCAGGCGCGAATGGCATAGACATAGGCCATGCCATCCTCCAGCGCTGGCGCGAGCGCCAAACGCAGACAGCAGCCGGGCTGCCGGGCGACCAACACCAGGCGTCGACCGTCGTGGAGTAGCTGCTTGTAGCCTGGGATGCGCCAGAAGTCGAACGCCACCGCGTCGGGCGGCGGATCGGCATCGGGATAGAGCTGCACCACGGTATCGTGGTCCGGGAACCAGGCCGGGTGCGCATCCCGCGCATCCTGAGCGGGGTCTTCCAGCAGGCGCAGGCCCCAGCGCTGCGCCGCGTCTGGATGGCGAAGACGGCGCAGCCAGTCGTGCCGGTAGTTCGGGTCGCGCCGCAGGTATTCCCAGGCCAGGGCCGGGCCGTCCAGATGCAGGACGTAGAAATACGCGGCGCTCGGATGCCAATGATCGGAACTCAACTCTGCCATGGCACAACCTCCTGTCGGATAGCAGGAACAGTCGCCACGGGTGCCAAGTTTGCGAAGCTACAGAGTTATCACCAAAAAAGTCATATCGATATTCAATAATCGCGTAATGTCAAGACTGGTTGCCTCTGAAGCGTTGCACGGATCGTCCGAATGCGACGGCAGCGCAACCGAGGACCGTGCGCAGCATCTGAGACGGTGCCGCAAACGGCGCCGGAGATAGTGACTGTTTGGGTCACACTTGCATCGCCCTGGTTCAGAGTGCGCATTGATGCGCACAGGGTCTGAACTGAGACCGAAATTGACACAATGCGCTGCCGTTGCCCCGGCTTTGCAGCGTCTGGATGGCCCGCCGCAGCGGGCCATCGTTCGATCAGTCGATGATCGAACCGTTGATGCGGGCCAGCCGCGCATAGTCGGACAAGCTGCGCTTCGCGACGAAATACAGATCCCGCTCGATGGGCAGCTTCAGCGGCCCGACAATGGATGCCAGCTCGGATATCCGCACGGTGCCCAACTCGGGCATGCCGATGCCGATATCGCACAGGCCAAAGGCAGTATCGCCATCCTCGGGGTCGAGTTCGGTGAGCAGCCAGGTCGCGTGCGCGTCCGGGGTGAATAGCTTGACGACCGGCGCCGGGTCAATGTCCCGGCCTTCGGCACGGGCTCGGCCATTGGCGAGCAGTTGGGCGCGTTGTTCGTCGGTGATGAGGGGTTGGTTCATGGTCGCTTCCTTTGAAGGGTTCGCTCCACGGCGGAGCGAGGCGACCGGGGCGCACGTGCCAAGCGAAGCCGTCAACCCCCAACACGGTCCGGTGCGGGCCGGGGTTGACGGCAAGCGGCGTGCGCCAGTCTCGCGCGCTTGTCCGCCGTGGGGCGAATCTGGGAGCGCCCAGGAGGCCCACAAAGCCGACGATGCACGAAATCGTATTGCTGGATGCACGGAAAGCCTCGGATACGCCATTAAGGATGTACGGAAGATCGTAAAAACGTACAGATGGAAGTCAACGAATCCACGAAAGCCCAGAAGTACGAACCCGGCTTTACGCGGAAGCGTAAAAACACAATAAAAGCGAGCTACCGTCGCTCAATATGGTAGACCTAAATAGCTAATGAGTTAAATATAACGTGGTTTTAATTGTGCTGTTAATTGACTCTTCTGTGCATGCAGAAGCGTTCAATCCAGCGCGGCCGTCCGGCCGGCGCCACCACTTTCGAGGCCGAGCCGGCGCAAGCCTTCGGCGCGGCGGTGCGCGCGCTGAGAACTGAGCAAGGGGTGGCCCAGGAGACGCTGGCCAACCTCGCCGGCGTCGAACGCTCGCACATGGGCAAAATCGAGCGTGGCGAGCACATGCCCACGCTGGCGATCATCTTCAAGATCGCGCGAGCGCTGGGTTGCAGTGCGGCCGATTTGATGGCGGAGACGGAAAGCCGGCTCGCGGCGTCCGAGTCGTAGCACTGGCCGTCAGGGAACACCCCGCCACGGTGGGCGGGGTGCCAGGGCGGGGATCAGTCGCCCTTGCTGCGCGACCAGATCAGGTTGTGCGTGCCGTCCTCGCCTTCGATCAGGCGGGCGTAGACGGTGGCCGGGAACGAAGGATCGTCCAGACTTGCCGACAGGTAAGGCCGCTCGGCCTGGCTGATTTTTTTCCACGCTGCGCCGACTTCCAGCCCGTTGGCTGCCTGGATGCGGTAGTCGGGAGCGTTGTCGCTGGTCTTGTCGTTCTGGATGAATTTGACCTTGACGTTGAGCGTCAGGGTGCGCAGCGTGCCGGTGAAACCGTCTTTGTCTGCGGTGAAGTTGCCGATGTTAGCCATGATGAATTTCCTTTCGGGGTTGCAAGATCGCGCCCATCGCGTCCTTGTCGGTGATCCACCCGGCGAGGGACGGGCTGGCCGCACCGCAGAGCAAAGCGATGAGGCCGCAACACAGTGAAGGACCGGGAGGCCCAAAGAATTTGCTGCGCGAGGAAGACGCCCAGCGCCGGGGAAATTGTTTGGGCCGGACGGTTGCAGCCATGAAGCCCGAGGCGCAAGCCGTGCCCTCGCCAGGATTCACGACAAGCCAAGGACGCAGGGGTCGAACTGGCCCGAATGGAATGATGGTCAACTCGGCATCCCCGCAAGCAGGCAGCGCCGGCATGTGCCTTGATGCTGGCAAGGTCTAGCCCAGAACGACTGGCGGGAATGCTCCTGGTATTAGACGGCAAACGGGTTGGTGCGTGGCGTGGAAGCTCCATGGTGAGGCCGTTCGGTGTGTCAAAGAATCGTCTTCATGACATTGTGGCGTTGAACCAACAGTTTCGAGGACGGCACGCATTTGCACAACCTGCCGCAGCAAGGTGCAGCGCACCCCAGCACCTGCTCAACGTGGCGGGGGCTCTATTTGGGCAAGTGCACCGCACGCGCAGGCCCGGCATGGGCCGGAGTGCCTGTCGATTCGACGTCCCGCCACGAAGGCGGGGCGCATTTTTGGTTTTTGAATTGGCTTGTGGCTGTCAGATCGGGCGCGGCACACCTGCCGCGCCCGATTTTAAAAACGATACCCCGGCGCATTGCTGCGCCGGGGCCATTTGTCAGTACTACCTCACGCGGCCAGCGCTTCAGCCACTTCCTCCACCTCGGCGGCGGCATCCTGAGGGCCTTCCTCTAGCGTGCCGTCCATCGCGTTCTGCTGCGCGTCCGTGCTGTCCTCGCTCTTGAACATGGCAGGCATCCAGCCTGTTCCCTCGGCCAGCCGCTCGGCCTCGCTGGCAATGTCGGCCTTCTTGAGCTTCGCCAGTCGGCTGACGTGTTGCGGCGCGAACTGCTGCACAGCTTCCAGAATCACCGCCTTGGAAACGTGCGAGAAGTACCCCTCAGCAGTCGGCTTCCACCATGCCGCCATGTCCAGCCCGACCGCCTGCGCCAACACCTTGCCCGGCGCATCGTGTTCCCGCGAAGAAACCACATCCACGGTCGAAGCCACGCACACCGCCAGCAGCCGCACCAGTTCATCCTGTGGCATTGCCAGCAGCACGGCGAACAGTTCCGCATCGTCTTCCGGTAGTTGCTCACCCCATGCCTGCTGTAGTTCGCGCAAGGCGACAGCGGCGGGCGACTGTGGGTAGTCCGGGGCGTAGCCTTCCAGCCCGTTCTGCGGGCGGACGCCGACGCCGATCGGCAGTTCCACCGCATAGCCTTCCTGCAAGACCTGCTGCACCATGCCATGCACCAGCGCGGCCAGCGATGCCTGTGGATTGCGGGCGAGTTCGATTTGCAGTGCCGCCGTGCGGTGGGCGCTCAAACGGCGCGCCAGCTTTTCGGAAATTCCGGCCTTCTTCGGCTCTGGGCTGTCTTCGTCCTCGGTGTCTTCCGGGGCTATGCCGCCTTGCACCCTTGCCAGCGTGCGCAAGGCCTTGGCCTCGGCGTCACGCAATAGGCCGCGATGAATGACGGGCTCCCCTTGGCGGTCGAGCGTGACGACAACGCCAGCAGCAGCGCGGACAGTCGGGCCATAGGCCAGCAATTCAGCTTCCAGCGCCTCCAGTTGCTCCCCTATGCGGCGGCCTTCGTCGTCGAGCGCTTCGGCCTTTTCTTCATCCTCGGCGTCAAGGGCGGCATTCAAGGCTTCCCCGATTTCCTGTTCCTTGGCTTGCAGCTTGGCGAGGCGCTTGGCCTCGCGGGCGTTGGGTTTGCGCCGTTCCTTCGGGGCGCGCTGGAAGGCTTGCAGGTCAGCATAGGTGGCGGCTGGTACGGCTTCCACCCATGCCCACCCCTCGCGGCGCACGTCGTCGGCAATGCCGGTCAGTTTGTCCTGTGCCAGCCGGTCTATCAATGCGGCATCGGTCAAATACACGCCGTTGTCACCCTCGGCGAACAGGTCGCGCCGGATGCCACCGCCTGCGGCCTCGTAGGCGTCCAGCCCGACAAAGCGCACCAGCGGATGACGGTGGGCGTCGATTTCCCGCTCGGTCAGCCGTTCGCGTAAGGCGCTCGGGGTGCGCTGCCAGTTCGGCGCATCGTAGAACGCGGCTTCCTGTGCGGTGTGGTCGTCGGTGATTGCCAATGCCATCAGTTGGTCAAGGTTCACCGTATCGGCCCGGTAGTCGGCCATCAAACGCGGCGAAACGTTCGCCAGCTTCAAGCGGCGCTGCACCACCAAAGGCGTGACACCGAAATCGGCCGCAATGTCCTCAATGGGGCGGCCTTCCGCGATCAGGGCGGCGAACGCCTCAAATTGGTCGGCGGGGTGCATGGCTTCGCGCTGCACGTTCTCGGTCAGGCTGGCGGTGCGCGCCGACGCATCGGCCACCAGCAGGCAAGGCACTGCGTAATCCTTGGCAATGCGCCGCTTCTTCGCCAGCAGCTTCAAGGCGGCAAGGCGACGACCACCGGCCACCACTTCGTAATGCTCGCCATCGCTGGCAAGAATCACGGTCAGGTTTTGCAGCAGGCCGACGCGCTCGATGCTTGCGGCCAGTTCGGTGATGGAAGCGCCCAAGGTCTTGCGCACATTGCGCTTGGACGGGCGAAGCTGCGACAGCGGCACCAGCAGCATGTTTTGCGAAGGCGCAGCAGCTTCAAGGGCTTGGACTTCTTGAGTGGTAACGGTATTCATGGTGATAACTCCTGTCCCATGCGGGACGTTAAGATTTGAAAAAATGGACGAGTGATCGAGGGGGGCCGCCCCCTCGGGGGCCTCGTTCAGGCCTTGAGCTGCTTCATGCCTTCGGCCAGCAGCCACAGAGCGCGATTGACCTTGACGTTCTGGTCAATGCCCTGAATGGGTCGGGTGCGTTGGCGCTGTCCGTTGGCGTTCCGCCCCGTCAGCCCGCCTTGTGTCAAGTTCTCCTGCACGCGGTTAAAGGCGCTCCACAGGTCGGGCCGGTCGTCGTCGCGGCGGCGCGGCATCAGCAATTGCGATTCGGTGATGGGCGCGGGTTTCGTCAGGTCGTCGTACTTGAGGGACAGCGCGGCATGGGCAAACACTTCGGCTTCGCCCCGGTCCAGCGTGATGGCCCGCATCTCGTCGCGCCGCTCGCGCACAAGGTCGAAACCATCCAGCACGTCATACGCGCCTTCGATCACTTGGCCGACCACATCGCCTTTATGCGGGATGCGCAGATCGGCCACGGTATCGCCGCACACCAAGCCGTTTTTGCAGACAAAGCGGAACATGCCCGCCAGCATTTGATAGCTGCTCGTGCCATCGTGTGAATTCAGCAAGATAATTTCGTTGGCTTCCGCGCCGTTGATCTGGTCGGCATGGCGCAGCCGCACCATGTGCTTGGTGTGCTCGCGCTTGCCTTCGTCGCGCACGCGGGTCTGGCACACCATGAAGGGCTGGAACCCTTCCTTGCGCAGTTCGGACAGCACTGCACCGGTCGGGATATAGGCGTAACGGTCGGAGCGGCTGGCGTGCTTCTCCTCGGCGAAGATGGACGGGGCCACGGTGCGAATCTGGTCATCCGATAACGGGTAATCGGCGCGCAGTACGGGGGAGCGGGATGCGAAACGGGTTGCTAGTTGCATGATCTTTCTCCAAAAAATGCTGCTGTGGTTTCAAAGCTGACCGGATTCCAAGATTCGGAGCCCGTTGTGGCTTCGGTTGGTTCGGCGCAGAGACCTGGGCCGGTCCCTGTTTGCCGCCGTCTTTCCTGAGTTCATCGCCCGCGAAAAACCGGGCCAGCGAGGGACTGGCTGTCAAGGAAGCAAGCGCAGGGTTGGTGCGGCCCGCAGCGCAGCGAGGACTCGGCCCTGCGCGCCTTGACGGCCAGGCACCGCGGGCTACGGTCGCGGGAAAAAGCGATGAACTTGGGGAAAGACGAACAGCGGTCGATGGGCCAGGAGATGCGCTGAAACCAACGCCGCGCGGCGAGCGTCCCTGCGTGCCGGCGGCACGCCTAGCTGGAGGAGTGTTGGCCGATCAGGTACAACCTGTTCGGCTGCATTCGAGGGGCGCCAAACGAAGTGCGGCGGGGATGGGCTGACCAGCCGATCCCCTAGAGGGCAAGCGTAGCGCGCAGCGGTATTGCGGATGAAGCAAAAAGGGGGCGATGCCCCCTCGGGCTACAGCAGCCCGCGTTCGGCAAAACTCATCACATCGTTTCCTGCGACGATCAGGTGATCCAACACCCGCACGTCCACCAGCGACAGCGCGGTTTTGAGTGTCTGCGTCAACATCTCGTCCGCCCGCGATGGTTCGGCGACACCCGACGGATGGTTATGGCAAAAGATCGCCGCTGCGGCGTTGAACCCCAGCGATTCCTTGACCACCTCGCGCGGATACACCGATGCCTGGCTCACCGTGCCCCGGAACAGCTCGACGTATTCGATCAGGCGGTTCTGCGCATCGAGCATCAGCACCGCGAACACCTCGTGCTCCAAACCACCCAGCTTTACGCGCAGGAAGTCACGCACCGTCTGCGGCGAAGACAGCACTTCACGCCCGCGCAGTTGTGCACCCAGCAAGCGCTGTGCGGCTTGCAACACTTCGTCAGCATTGGCGGGACGGTAGTCGCCCGTGATATCGCGAACGAGAAGGGAAGAATCGAGGGAAAAAGAAAGTTGCGACATGGTCTGCTCCGGTCTGTAGCGGGCGGAATTGCCCGGGACCGGCCCCAGCACGCTGCAGCACAGTTGTCAGGGTTCGCAGACGGCCGCCAGGACGCAAGCGCGCACCGTGCGCGCAGACCTTGACAGCGAGAACAGCGTGGTACGTTGAAGGGAACAGCAAATCCACCTCACCACACTCCATTGCCCTTGGGCAAGCGCAGCGCGCAGGCCGGGAGCGCAGGGACGGCCGGAGGCATCAGGGATCAAAGCCGGATGGCCATGACTCGGCACGAGGCATGGGGCAACGCCCGCGAGCCCGACGGCGGCACGCCGGGATGCCACGTCGCTGGTGACAAAAAGCAGTGACTTAAAGGCCCAAATAGGCCACAATGTAGCTACAAACATCCTTGAGCATATGAAATGGCCAGTACCGACGTCGTTCGTGCCCGGATTGACGGGCATATCAAAGAAGAAGCAGCCAACGTCTTGGCCGAGATGGGGCTGTCCGTTTCGGATGCCATCCGGATGCTGCTAACCCGCATCGCAGCGGACAAAGCGCTGCCATTTGACGTCAATCGCGTCCTTCCCCATTCGGATCGGAAGACGCCATGAGGTTGTGCCTGAAGACACTTAACCAGTCATGGCCCTGAACCGCATGGATCGCATACAACAGCTCGGCTACGAAAAAGATTTCCGCATCATCTTCCTTGAAGCCAAGGGGGACGGATTTCAGCGCCTGTTCGAGAAACTGATGGCGAAGGCCCACCCGAACGATTTCATGGCCTGCCGCCCTTGGGGCAATGTCGGCGACCGCAAGAATGACGGATACCTGCCTTCGGCTCGGACCCTGTTTCAAAGCTATGCCCCCAATGTGTTGAGTGCCGCCGAAGCCATCAAAAAGATCAATGAGGATTTCGAGGGCGCAAAAGTGCACTGGGAAAAATATTTTGATGAGTGGACTTTTGTCCATAACGCACCCGATGGGCGCTTAGGTCCCCACATCATCGAAGCGCTGGCCAAGCTCGCGCAAGAAAACCCGAAGATCAAGATTGGCCACTGTGGGTGGGACGAAATGCTGTCGAAGTTTCGCCAACTCAGCCTGCAGGATCTCGAATCCTGGTTCGGCCCATCGCTGACCATGGAAGCAAACGTCAATCTGGGCTATAGCGATTTGATGGCCGTACTCACGCACATCAACGTTGCTCCTGCGCCAGCGACGAGCGAAGTCAAAGATGTCTCGCGAGGGAAAATCGAGGCAAATCTTCTATCTGCGGTAGTCGCCGATTTCTTGAAAATCGGAATGCAGAAGTCGCCGCTGGTCATGCAGTTCTTTGATAACTGGAAGAACCCCATCTACGGCGAACAAATTGCCTCGGCATTCAAAAGTAAATACGTGTCTCTGAGGGATGCGATGCCCCCGCTTCATCCCGATGAAATCTTTGGGCAGCTTGAAACCTGGGCGGGGGGAGTCGTAAACACGACACCGACACATAAGGCGGCGGTGCTGGCGGTCATGGCCTACCTGTTCGACAAATGCGAAATATTCGAAGATGCCCAAGCGGTGAGGTCAACATGATCCTGCCATCCAAGCATCTTCCGCAAGATCGCGCGCTGCTCACCGTGGGCGGTCATGTCCTGACTTTTCTCGCTCGGCCCAAAACGGTTTCCGCCTTGTGGGAGGAATTAAACCGACCGGACCAGGGCTTGGGTGCCATCCGCCCCCGGCGAATCACTTATGACTGGTTCGTGCTGTCGCTGGATCTGCTGTACTCCCTCGGAACTATCGAACTTGAAAACGGCCTTGTGGCACGGAGGGAAGTTTGATCCATCACCTTTTCAGCACGCTGCCCACCTTCAAGAATCTCGGCGATCTAAAGCCGGGGCTGAATGTGCTGCTTGCCCAAAAAACTGAAGGCGCAAGCAGTAAGCAAACGCGCAATCGCGCAGGCAAAACGAGTTTCGTTGAAACAGTGCATTTCCTGACCGGCTCGGAAGCCGGTCCTGATTCCATCTTCCGCACGCCAGAGCTGGCCGAATACACCTTTGGCATGGACTTCGATTTGAAGGATGCGCGTACCGTCGTCGAGCGGAGCGGCAGCGCCAAAGCCAAAATCTATGTGACAACACCACCGGAGGCCAAACGTAAACTGTCGGCAACCGATTGGGTCACATTCCTCGGTGAGGAGATGTTCGGCCTGAGCAGCCTCGAAGCCGCAGGCAGCAAGCCCCCTTCGTTCCGGTCACTGTTCGCCTACTTTGTGCGTCGCCAGATGAGCGGCGCATTCACCACACCGGAGAAGCAGGCCACCATGCAGGGAACGGGTGACATGCAAATGGCGCTGATGTTTCTCCTTGGGCTGGATTGGCAGATCGCACGCGACTGGCAAGCTGTTCGTGACCGTGAAAAGACCCTGGAAGAGCTGAAGAAGGCGGCAGGTACGGGGGCGTTTGGGTCGATCATCGGCAAGGCCGCTGATCTGCGCACACAGTTGACCCTGCAGGAAGCTCGCCTCAAGAAACTCTATTCGGAAATCGAGACATTCCAGGTGTTGCCGGAGTATCGGGAACTGGAAGTCGAAAGCGCCAAACTGACACGCCAGCTCAATGACCTGGCCAATGCCAACACCATAGACTTCGCGGCTATCCGTGACCTCGAAGGTGCGCTGGCCTCTGAAATTCCACCTGACCTGGAAGACCTGCAAGCGATCTATCAGGAAGCAGGCGTTGCACTCCCCGGTCTCGTGAAGCGCCGTTATGAAGACGTGAAGAGCTTCCATCAATCGGTTGTGCGTAATCGCAAGGACTATCTGTCCAGCGAACTCGAAGCGGCACAGCTACGCATCGAGCTGCGTGACAGCCAGAAAGCACAACTCGACCAGCGACGCGCGGAAATCATGGGCATCCTCAGGAGCCATGGTGCACTGGACCAGTTCCTCAAGCTGCAGGGAGAGCTAGGCCGCCTGGAATCGGAAGTGGAGTCTCTACGGCAGCGTTTCGAAGCCGCGGAGCAGCTCGAAGGTACAAAAAACGAGTTAGAGATCGAGCGCAACCGGCTCACGATCCGGCTACGGCGCGATTTTGCCGAACAGAACGATCGACTGGCCGAAGCCATCGTCGCCTTCGAGGAAACGTCGCAGCGACTCTATGAATCGGCCGGCAGCATGACCATTGACGAAACATCTAATGGCCCGATGTTCAAGTTTCCGATGCAGGGCCAGCGCAGCAAAGGCATCAAGAACATGCAGATTTTCTGCTTCGACATGATGCTTATGCGCTTGTGCCACAAGCGGCAGATAGGGCCGGGTTTCTTGATCCATGACAGCCACCTGTTCGACGGCGTTGATGGCCGACAGGTGATCAGCGCCTTGCGCCTTGGCTCGGAGATTTCGCGGGAGCTTGGTTTTCAGTACATCGTGACGATGAATGAAGACGACGCCTTCAAGGAAACCATCGATGGCTTCGATCTCAACGACTACGTACTTCCAACGCGCCTGACTGATGCCACCGATGATGGCGGATTGTTCGGAATAAGATTTGGCTAAATATAGGGGATAGCAGTGGATAAGAAGACCAAGGGATCATGGCTGATTCACCACACCAACAAGCTCCAGGGCGTCACTAATCAGACTGGATATGAAAAGACGTTTCTTGCAGGGAAGGCGGGAATTTTGCTTTCCGCGATCTCGTCCAATAATCAGGTCACGGTCAACAACGATCGGCTCACGGTTCTGGCAAAAGCCGCCAATATCAACACGACGTTTGAACTCCCAAAACTCATCGAAGTTTTAAAGCAGCAGCAATTGATCGACACCGCTGGCGGTGGAATTTCAGTCCTCGGTGTCACGACTGCAAAGACGTTGCAACACACGTCAGATATTTTTGATGCCCTTACGCCCGGATCAACGGAAGTTGCCACGATCGCGCTCGCGGAACTAGCCTCACTCGAACCCGTACTGGCCGACCATGTAGCCGTAGAGTTGGCCGACTCATACCAACTCGGTAAGGCGGAAATTGGCCAATTGATGTCGGACGCGGAACAGATCGGATTTGTGGATGCGGAAAAGCTTAGTCCTGGCGAAGCCCTTTTATTCAACGGCAACCTGTTCCGTCGCGAAACGACCCGGAAAATCAAAGCGGTGCTCGACTCGCTCACGTCGGCCGAGCAATCAAAATTGAATGAACTTACCGAAACTCTGAAGAAGCAGGCATGCGTCGACACGGATTTCGCAAGCAAACTTCTTGGCGAGCCTCTATTTAAGAAAGTTACGGCCATTGGGCTGTTTGACATCAGTGTTGTCAGTAATTCAACCGAAGACGTTGGATTCCTGACACTGCCATCGGCATTCTCGAAGTACAGCAACTCGATGGTCGACGACGCTTTCGATCTTGCCAAGGCATTTGTCAGTTCCGTCACCTACGGCATGACGAAAAGCTCATACGCCAGAGGTCAGATACAGATGGTCGACGCCCTGTTGAGCGCGTTAGTCCGAGGCGAAAGCGTGGGGCCGGTGAATGCCATTGCACAAGACTATAAAGTGCTCGAACTGAAAGGCGTTGTGGAGGTCAAGACAGGCACCAAGAAGGGACGCACTGGGCCGATGCTGAGATTGTTGAAAACGGAAGTCGGCGAACTTGCTCTCCAAGCCATCCGGCAGGGTGACGTTAGCGAACATTCTCTAAGTTCGCTCCCGACGGCAGCTGTCACTACTTTTAGCGGCCCCGAACACAACCGCGAGAAAGTCCGAAGAGCACAAACCAAGATGAGCCCCAAAGCTACCAATGACATGCTCTCCATTCTTCGTACCGGGGGCGGAATATGAGCAAGAGTCCGCAAGTCCTGCTGAAGGGCCCCAAAATGGAGGAGTTGCTGCGAAGTTATTTCCTCAAGGCCGGTTATTACGTCGTCAGAGGGGTGCCGTTTATCTATGAAGGTTTTAACGTCACCGACATTGACCTGTGGCTCTATAGCCGGACGTCATCTGTGTCGCGCGAAATCACGCTGGTGGACGCCAAGAACAAGAAGACACCACAGGCCATAGAAAGAATATTTTGGGTTCAAGGGTTGCGTATCGCAACCAAGGCCACCAATGCAGTCGTAGCGACGACAGAGAAGCGCCAGGAGGTGAAGGATTTCGGCCGGGAACTGGGTGTCTTAGTTTTGGATGGAACCTTCTTGGGTAAGCTGGATAAAACGGACGCCCCTAATGCCCTCCGATTCTCGGAAGAGGAATTTTTCTCGAAGATTGACGAGTATTCGCTGAACAAGCTTGACGGCGATTGGCGAGGTCGCATGGTCCTCTCCAAAAGCCTGTTGGCGAAATCGCTGTCCTTCGATAGTTGCAACGAGTGGCTTTCACAAGGCAAGTTCTTCGCCGAACAATCCATCACGAAAAGCAATCAGCGTGAGACCGCGTTGCGCTGCTTGTATACGGTGTGTTCGTTCATTGCCGTCGCCGTTGACTATTGCATGAAAGAACTTTCGTTCCACGAGCAATCTGAACGCAGCACACTCATCAAGGATGGATTCACATATGGCTCAAAAGGTAGTGCTGGTCTCAAGAAGATATTGAACGTCGCAATGGGCCTCATAGAGCAACATGCCAACGATGGTATGGCGATATCGAGGCAAGTGCGGTCCAGCATTGATCGCCAGTTGGCAGATCTCAATACAGCCATACTAGGCGAATTCTTTTCGAAGAATGAAGTTGCCAGAACCCTCTTTTCCGTAGCCAAAGAATTCGAGCAAATGGCGATGAGCAGAGATTTCTCATCTGATGCAACTGCGACCCCGGAGCTTCGCAGCATGCTTTATTGCTTACTCGATTATTGGGAAGTTGATCGAGTCATGTTCTCAACCGCTTTGAAGGACGGTTAGGAAGACCCCTATGACGATTGGCGGCCATCGTTGGCCAACACGCGAGGGGGACAAACGTAGTTAAAAATGGGATATCTGGACTTGTAGAGTCGGCAAGGGAGGCTTCATGTATTTGGGCGGTTTGGTAATTTCACGTTTCCGGTCTTGCGACAATGTGGCCGTCAGCCTCCGCCCCGATCTGACCGTCTTGGTCGGTGAAAACAATGGCGGAAAGTCCAATGTCGTAGACGCAATTCGGTTGCTCACCTTGCCGTTGAGCGGACGCCGGGAGCGGTATCCGGAAGATGAAGACGTCCGACGCCACGCGACCGTCCCGAACTTCCAGATCGAAGGCGTTTTCCGAGAACTCGGCGACACACTGAAAGGATTGCTGATCTCGGCGGTCCCTGATCCCACCAAGAACGAAGCCGTCTTCGGCTATCGGTATGAGTCGCGGTCCGAGCGCGCACCGCGTGGCAAGACCACTGTCTGGGCCGGACGCTTCGACACCAACGAACCAGAGGCCGGCTCCACTGACTTGATCCGACATGTCTACTTGCCCCCCTTGCGCGATGCGCATCAGGCGCTTGGCACGGGCAGCGGAACACGTGTCATGGCGCTGCTTCGCCATTTTCTGTCGAAGGATCAAGAACAGGACTTCCTTGCTGGCGTCAGGCGCGCGGACGCCAGGCCAGACATCCTGACGACGGTGAACACGGAGATCGGTAACGCCCTGGGGATGCTGACCAATGGGGTTCGTCCGCAAACGGCAGCCTTGGACTTCAGTGCCGAAACCCTGCTCGATGTCGCTCGCGACTTGAGATTTCGTCTGGCCGATTCCGGCCTTGTGCCAGAAGACATCCGGGCCTCTGGTCTTGGCTACTCCAATCTGCTCTACATGGCCACGGTGGTCGTCGAACTGGCGAAAGCCAAGGAAGCTGACCTCACGATCTTTCTCGTCGAAGAACCGGAGGCACATCTGCACCCGCAACTGCAGGTGCTGGTACTCGAATTCCTGCTGGACCAGGCACGCCAATCGGCGGATCGTGCCGTCGAGGCTGGTAAGCCGGAAGGCCGCATCCAAATCGTCGTGACAACCCATTCACCAAACCTGACGGCATGGGTCTCTCCGATGCATCTGGTGGTCATGCGTTCGCGTCGTCGCGATCAAAACGGGGTGGCGATCTCGGAATCGGTCAGCGTGCCCATCGCTGAACTCGGGCTCAAGCCAAAGACGCTGGACAAGATCAGTCGCTATCTAGATGTGACTCGCTCCGCGCTGCTGTTCGGCAACAGGGCCATCCTAGTGGAAGGAATCGCTGAGGCGCTGCTGTTGCCCGTGTTGGCACAAAAGCTTGTTCTCGCTGGTGATGCCGATGGATGGCTCCGGTTCAAAGGAACGGTCATCGTGCCGATCGAAGGCGTGGACTTCCGTCCCTACGTGGAGGTGTTGCTGCGACCGCATGGCGATGCCCGTATCGCCGACCGACTGATTGTTATCACCGACGCGGACCCAACGGTGTTGGGGAATCGGAAGATCGACCTGGAAAACCTCGCTGTGACGCATGGTGCGCCGCAGGCGTTGACGGTACTGACGAATCAGCACACGCTTGAGCACGAGATTTTCGGCGCTGGCAACGAGGTCTTTCTAAAGGGTGTGTTTCTTCGCCTACATCGCAACTCTCGCCGCGACTGGATGGATCGGATCGAGGGCGTCGCAGTGCAGGACCGTCCCGGCGCGTTCCTCAAGCTGATCGAGGCGAAGAAGACCCGCAAGGGCGACCTGGCGCAAGCCATCGCTTCACGTATTGCGGCGGGCGAGCCGTTTGTCGTACCGCTCTATCTTGCCGACGCGATTCGTGGCGCTGCGCAAGCATGACCAGCATTCACGGTCTGACGGCAGAACAGGAAGTATTCGCCACGCACGTCGGTGGTGCCTTCGTACATGCTTGCCCCGGCGCCGGAAAGACCCGCACGATCATTGCTCGCCTAGTCAAAATCGCCGCCACGTTGCCACAACGTCGCGGCGTGGCGGTACTCTCGTTCACGAACTCTGCCGTCGATGAGTTCCGGGAACGCTGTCGGGCTGCCGGGCTCGACCCACTCTTAAAGCATCCCAGTTTCATGGGAACGCTTGATGCTTTCGTCCGACATTTCGTGGTGCTGCCTGCCTGTGGAGCTGCAAGCACGATACGGCCGATCATTCTCGACAGCTGGGATCGCCTAGACATCAATATCCGGTTGGCCGGGCAATATGCCTTCCAAGGTGACGCGGTGAGCTTGGACATGTTCGACCCGGAGACCAACGTGATCGATCCGATGAAGATTGGACACGCCGGGCTGCGCAACCATGTCCTCCAGCATCAAGCCCGGTATCAGCAGGCAGCGGCACACCGGCGACGTGGCTTGCTGCAGGCCGGCTATCTGAGCGCTGGCGATGCCCGAGTTCAAACGCTGCAGCTAATTCGTGATCCCGTGAATGGTGGAGCACTATGCCGCGCACTGGCGGCACGTTTCCACGAAGTCATGGTGGACGAAGGCCAGGATTGCAATCCGGTCGATCTGCAGATCCTTTCTTGGCTCAGAGCGCATGGAGTGCATGTCACATTCGTGTGCGATCCTGACCAGTCGATCTACGAATTCCGCAACGGCAATCCTGCGGGTGTTCAGGCATTCAAAGAAACGTATCTCGTTGATTCGCGTCTAGGGTTAACGGGCAATTTCCGTAGCAGCCCTGCGGTCTGCCGATTAGCTGCCACCTTCAGAAGCGCTGGCCAGGTGGATCAGTCTGTCGGCCACACCGCGAATGTTGCGCATCCAGTCTTGCTTCTGACGTACGGCGGTCGAAGTCCGACGGCGATGATCGGTCGGGCTTTCCTTGATCGGATTGCTGAACTTAACTTGGATTCAGCAAATGCGATCGTCCTGGCGCATTCGGGCGCGGTCGCACAGCGTGCCGCCGGCGTGGTTCCCAGCGATTCGAACGGAAGCTCGCGGGTCGAGTCGCTGGCTCGCAAAACGGCAGAGTTCTGGTCACCTGCCGCAACGGCGCGATCGAGGGAAGCTGTAGTTCTGGCGGTGGAGACGTTATTGCTGGACCTCATGAGGTTGCGCCAGGAGAGCGAGCATCTGTTGCGCACCGTCGAACGCGTTGGCCTGGATCGGCGAGCACATCGAAGACGTGCGCTGAGTTTCCTTATGAGCCTTCCCAAGGCCTGTGGGAATGCCGACGCTGATCGGCTCGCCTGGATAGCACGTGTGCATGTGGAGGCGGAACGACTGAACCTGCCGCTGCCGGCCGGCGTGACCGTGCGTAATTTCTTTCGGCGGCCAACCAATGCGCAATGGTCGAACCACCTTCAACTGCCGGCCGATCTCAGCCTCACGTGCGCCAAGATTCACGAGGCAAAAGGCCATGAGTACGGCGCCGTGTGCGTCGTGATCCCACCCAATCGCGCCCCTGAAAATCGAGGCGAAGCCCTGTTTGAATCTTGGGAAGCCCGCACCGATGCTGAGGCCAAGCGCGTGCTCTACGTTGGCTTGACGCGCGCCCAGCATCTGGGTGCGCTTGCGGTGCCAATCGCCTTTGCTGATCGTTGCGTTGCCGTGTTGACCGCTGGCCAAGTTCCCCACACAAGAAGGGACTTATAAGGCCCCGCAGATTGCCATGTCGATCATTAATCGGCGCCGGTCTTGCGTCGGTCAGTGCAAGTGTTTCGCGTGTATTGACGGTGGTCGACTTGGCGCCCCGGATCAGCGCTTCTCTTTGCCATCGTTGCGCTGTTGAATCTGCAATCGAGCACGGGCGGTCGCTTGCTGTAGCCGTTCAGCCAACAGTTCCCGTGGCGGCAAGGTTGTCAGGTACTCTGCAACGTGGATGCCGGCCTTGTCCAATTCCAGCAGTTCGATCTGCTCAGACTTCTTGCCTGTGCAAAGAATGATGCCCAGCGGCGACGCCTCATCCGGTTCACGCTCGAATTTATCCAGCCAGCGCAGATAGAGTTCCATTTGTCCCTTGTAGGCCGCCTTGAACTCACCCACCTTCAACTCCACGGCAACCAACCGGCGCAACTTGCGGTTGTAGAACAGCAGGTCCAGGTGAAAATCTTCGCCATCCAACTGGATGCGCTTCTGCCGGGCGACGAAGGTGAAGCCCATGCCCAGCTCCAGCAGGAAGGATTCCATTTCGCGAATAATGGCCGACTCCAAGTCAGACTCCTGCCAGGTGTCCCGTAGGCCGAGAAAATCAAGGATGTAGGGATCGCGCATGACCAGGCTGGGTGACATGCGCTGCGCATCACGCAAAGCCGCCAACTCCTGCGAAATCAGCACGTCCGGCTGCTGCGACAGCGTGGTACGCTCGTAAAGCATCGAGTCGATCCGCTCGCGCAGGGTACGCACGCTCCAGCCTTCAAGGCTGCATATTTGGGCGTAGTATTCCCGCTGTAACGGGTCTTTGAGCGGGATCAGGGCAATGAAGTGGGTCCAGCTCAATTGTCGTATCAGTGATACGACAATCTGTTCATCCGGGAAAACTATGGCGAACTGCACCATTCGCCGCAGGTTCTTTTCCGTGAAACTGTTGCCATAGTCCCACACCAACTGTTCTGCCAGCGTCGCCACGACTTCCTCACCGTACTCGGCGCGCTGGCCTGACAGCACCTGCGTATGGATGCGCTGACCGATGCGCCAGTAGAGCATGGATAGCTCGCTGTTTACGGCGGCCGTCGCGCGCCGGCGCGCGGCATCGATCAGCGACCGGATATCCCCCAGCAACGCCCCCGGCGCTGCTGCGGGGGAAGCAGGTGTCTTAATCCGGGTCACGTCGTGGCTCCTTGTTCTGCTTTCTCCCACTGCGCTTCCACCACCGTCTTGCGCCGGTTCGCCACCAGTTCGGCTGCTTGCCGCACAGGGCCATCCTCGGTGTGGACATAGCGCATGAACATCGCCACGGTCTTGTGCGCGGTGAGCATCATGCCCACCTTCACCGGAATGCCCGAGTTGGCGATGTCTGTGGCCGAACGATGGCGGATACCGTGCGTGCCGACGTGTGTCACCCCGGCGGCTTTCAGGGCGCGGCTCCAACCGCCGTAATACTCACCGGTGGTAAGGTGCTTCATTGGGTTGCGCGGCGAAGGCAGCACGTAGGGAGAGCCGTCGTAACGGGGCGCTGTCGAAAGCAGCCGATAGGCTTCTTCGCCTATGGGCTTGGACATGCCGCCGGTTTTGCTGTCGGGCCAGACCACGCGCCGTTGCTCCAGATCGACCCATGCCCATTCGAGCAGGACAATTTCGGAGCGGCGGGCTGCGAACTCGAACTGCAAGCGGATCGCCAACGGGATGACGCCGGACTCCGGACCCTCGGTCTCCAACTGGTCAAGGTGCCGGAACAGCTTGCCCATTTCCTCGTCGCTGATGAGGTGTGTGGATTTGCCCGCCGGGAACATCGGAACATGGCGGCAGGGATTCGTGCCATCGGTCCGGTGTCCCCAGACCTCGGCCAAGTTGAACATCTTGCGCATTACACTGAAGGCGCGGTTTGCCTCGGCGGGTTTGTGGGCCATCTTCTTCATTGCAGAGGCCACGTCCGGCCGCTTCACGTCCTGAACCTTCATGCGCCCCAGCATTGGGACGATGCAGCGGTCGATGACCGCCTGATAGCCCTTCTGGGTGCTGGGTTTGTTGCGCTGCTTGGAGTAATCCTCCATGAACTTCGTACACAGCTCCTTGATTGTGGGTGCTTGGCGCGCCTGTGCCTTGTCACCGCCGGGATCGCCGCCCCGGCGAACCTCGGCCAGCCAGTTCTGGGCCAGCGAGCGGGCCTGTTCGACGGTCAGTTCCCCGTATAAGCCCAAAGCGGGCTTGCGCCGCTCGCCCGCATTCGTGCGGTACTGGAGCATGAACACCTTACGACCTGCTGGTGTAATCTTGCACAGGAAGCCGGGCACCAGCGTATCGCGCAGTTCGACGGGCTGCGCCTGGGGTTGTGCCGCATCGACTGCGGACTTGGTAATCTTGATCTTGGCCATGACGACTCCTAGAGAAACTCCGATTTCCAGGTGTCGGCTGGGAGCCAAGCGAAGGAAAAGCGGAGCGGGTTACGGAAAGCACCGGCATATGGTGAACCCGCTTGTTCCCTAGGAAAACTCGTTGTGGCGAGTCTCAGCGAACGTCAGCCAAATTCGGTGCTAACGTCATGGTGAAATAAAAAAAGTCCTGCCGGCGGGCAGGACTTCAAGGGATCTAGCAAACTGGCCGGAACGCGGCCGGCCATCAGCCAACTACTGGATTTCCTTCAGGTTTTTGTCCAGCACGGTCAGGATTCGGCGGGCGGTCGCGTCCGTGAGCTGCTTGCCGTTCTGATCCAGCACGGAGACCTCGCTGCCGTTGCCCTGCTGGGCCACATGGATGCGCAGTTTGAGCGGTTCGGCGCTGTTGCGCGAGCCAAACATACGGCCGAAGATGGTCTGCTGCTCGATCTTTTGGCCAGTGTCGGTGTCCAGATACCGGATGTAATAGTCGCCCTGGTTGCGGTTGCGGTCCTCGACCGTGAAGCGGGCGGAATCGATGGCCACCCCCACACGCCGCCAGGCGCGGTCGAAGGCTTCGTTCACCACCAGGGACGCCTGACCGGCGGCCAGCTGGGCCGTGGTGCCCGGACCCGTATCACGCGTGGCGTTCTTGATGTCGGTGGCGGCCTTTTTCTGGTCGGTGCCCAGATAGACCATCATGCGCGCCAGCATCGCGGCGTTCAGGCCCGGGTCTTCCTTGCCGAAGACCCATTTGAAAGCCGCGCCGTCCGTGGTCGGCGTTTCCACCATGTGCTGGTGGGTGACATACACTTCGGTCTTGTCGTTGACCCGTTCGATGCGGGTGGAGAAGCGATCGCGTTCGCCGCTGTCGAAGACCTGATCCAGGATGCTGCCCAGCGCACTGCGCAGCCAGCCTTCGGGGATCTTCGCGCGGTTTTCCGCCCAATCGGTTTCGATCAGGCCGGTCTGGGGATTCTGGGACTGAATCGTGAAGCCCTGCTCACCCCAGAATTCGATGAGCTTGGGGTACAGGGTCTGGGCCGGCTCGCTGACAACCAGCCAGCGCAGGGTGCCATCCCGCATGACCTGAATGCCCGGCGCCTGCGGCAGTACCCGGTCGGCGGGGCTGACACTGCCCTGGGCACGCTGGCTGGCCGCATAATCGCTGAGCCGCGCCGTGCCTGCCGGGGCCTTGTAGTGCGTATTGTCGCTGGCCTGGGTCAGATCCGGCGGAACCACCAGGGGATCGCCCGTGACCGTGCTCTTGTATTCGATGGACTCGGACTGCCCGGTCAACTGGCTCATGGTCGAGCAACCGGACAGGGCCACCAGACCGGCCAGGGTCAGCCCAGTCCAGAAAATCGGCTTGCGTTTCATCATCATGTCAGAGGCAACCTGCATCAATCAAGGCTTGGCGCACCACGGCGCGGTAGGAATCGGACAAGGGCGTCAGGGGCAGGCGATAGCCTAACCGGGTCAGGCCCATCTCGGCCACAGCCCACTTCACGGGGATGGGGTTGGCTTCCAGGAAGAGCACCCGGTTCAGCGTCGCGAGCACGGTGTTCAGACGCCGGGTCTCGGGTACGTCGCCCCGCAGCGCGGCCGCGCACAATTCGTGCATCAGCCGGGGCGCGACATTGGCGGTGACGGAGATATTGCCCCGGCCGCCCAGCAGGATCAGCGCGGCGGCAGTCGGGTCGTCGCCACTGATGACATGGAACCCCGCCGGGGCGTCCGCGATCAGCTGGGCGCCGCGGGCGATATTGCCGGTGGCGTCCTTCACCCCGATGATGCCGGGCACCTGCGCCAGGCGCAGGATGGTTTCGTTGGACAGGTCAGCCACGGTGCGGCCGGGCACGTTGTACAGGATGCTGGGCAATTCGACGGATTCGGCGATCGCCCGGAAATGCTGGTACAGGCCTTCCTGGGTGGGCTTGTTGTAGTACGGCACGACCGTCAGGCCCGCCGCCGCGCCCGCCGCGTAGGCATGGCGCTGCAATTCGATGGCTTCGGCCGTGGAATTGCCGCCCGTCCCGGCGATGATGGGGATGCGCCCATCGGCGTGACGCACGGCCAGCTCGATGAGTTCGGCTTGTTCCTGCACCGTCACGGTCGGCGATTCGCCGGACGTGCCGACGATCACGAGGGCATCGGTGCCCTGCCCGACATGCCAGTCGATCAGTTTTCGAAAGGCCTCCAGGTCCAGTTGCCCGTCGGGATGCATGGGCGTAACCAGGGCCACCATGCTGCCCTGAAAGACTGGAAGGGATGAATCCGCGCCGGCCATGATGAGGAATGTCTCCGAAAAACGCCCGGGCAATATCCCAGGCGAAATAAAAAACCAAGTTTACCGGATTCGCGTCGCCAATCTATAAAAATCGGTTGACGATCCATCCGCCTAACTGCAGCAGGGGCGCCATCAGCGGCGAGAGCCAGCCGGTCATCATCAGCACGACCAGGATCACCAGCCCGTAGGGCTCGATCCGGCCATACTGCCAGGCCATGCGCGGCGGCAACAAACTGAAGACGATGCGCCCGCCGTCCAGGGGCGGCAGGGGAATGAGATTGAGCGCCATGAGGATCAGGTTCACCTGCACCCCGGCATACGCCATCCGGGACCAGAAGTCGCTGCCACTCTGGATCAGGCCCATCGACAGCATCAGGCGCCAGAGCAGGACCCAGACGATCGCCATGAACAGATTGGACGCGGGGCCGGCCAGCGCCACCCACAGCATGTCCTGCTTGGGACGGCGCAGGCGGCTCCAGTCGACCGGCACCGGCTTGGCCCAGCCAAACAGCAGTCCGCCCCCCATGAAACGCGTGACGAACAGCAGGACCAGCGGCACCACGATCGTGCCCACGGGATCGATGTGGCGCAGCGGATTCAGGCTGATGCGACCGGCCTGCTGCGCGGTCGGGTCGCCAAAGAAGCGGGCGACATAGCCATGCGCCGCCTCGTGCAGCGTGATGGCGAACAGCACGGGCAAGGCATAGACCGCGATGGTCTGGATGAGTTGATCCATGGGAGAGCTTGCGTGGATGCCGGCCCGCGCCGGCAATCCTCGCAAGCATAACCGCTATTGCAAGCCCAGCGTGGCCGGGTCGCCCCGCCCCACCCGCACGACCTGCGGAACCGCGCCGGTCAGATCGATGACGGTGGTGGAATCGAAGGGGCAGGCGCCGCCGTCGACGATCGCGGCCAGATCATGCTGATAGCGCGCCAGGATGTCCTGCGCGTCGTTGAGCGGCAGGGTTTCGCCTTCCGGGATGAGCGTGGTGGACAGCAGGGGCGAGCCCACCGCATCGATCAGTGCCCGCGTCACCCGATGGTCCGGCACCCGGATGCCGATGGTCTTGCGCGAGGGGTGCGAAACCCGCCGCGGGACTTCCTTGGTGGCTTCCAGGATGAAGGTCCAGGGCCCGGGGGTAGCCAGCTTCAGCAGGCGATAGTGGGTGTTCTCGACCTTGGCGAAATGGCTGATTTCCGCCAGATCGCGGCACAACAGCGTCAGGTGGTGGCGTTCGTCCAGCCCCCGCAGCCGACGCAGGCCTTCGGCTGCCGACTTGTCGTCCAGCCGCGCCACGACGGCATAGCTGGAATCGGTCGGAACGGCCACCAGCCCCCCCTGCGACAGCAGTTCGCCGGCTTGCTGCAACAGCCGGGACTGCGGGTTTTCAGGATGGACGACGAAGATCTGTGCCATGAACGGTTCCTTTTTTGGAGGAGAGGCCCAGCCGACACCGGCCCGGCCCATTGAAATCCATCAAGCCGATAACATGACCCAAAACGCGCGGGCAATCAAGAGCAGGCCCCCAGTCCTGCAAAAGGTTTTCTGGCATGCTAGAATCTTCCTTCTTTCTGTGGTGACCGTAGCTCAGTTGGTAGAGTCCCGGATTGTGATTCCGGTTGTCGTGGGTTCGAGCCCCATCGGTCACCCCATATCCCCCCGCTTTCCCGGCCAGACAGGGACGACCCCGTCTGCGACAGATGAACGTGGTGACGACACCACCTCCATCGCTAAAATTCCACCATGCAGATTCACCATCGATCGCTATCCGAACGCGTCTTTCATGCGTTCGCGTTCGAGATCCTTGCCATCGGCATCTCAGCGCCCCTGGCAGCCTGGATCACAGGCCACCCCATGCTCAGCATGGGCATCCTGACCGCCGTCATTGCCATGATCGCGGTGGTCTGGAACATGCTCTATAACTGGCTGTTCGACCGCGCACAGGCCCGCTTGGGATTTGATCGCACCTACTGGGTGCGCATCGGTCACGCCTGCGGCTTCGAAGGCGGCCTCATCATCATCGCCATCCCCTTTGTCGCCTGGTGGCTGGACATCTCGCTTTGGCAGGCCCTGATCCTGGACATCGGCTTCGTGCTGTTCTACCTGCCCTACGGCTTTCTTTTCAATCTGGGTTATGACAAGATTCGTCAGAATCTGGTGACTGCCGACTAGTTCCGAACATGCGCGGGCAGGCATCCTGTCGATCCGCGGCGGCCCGCCATCCCGGCCGCTTTCCACCAGGGGACCCATGACTACGCCTTCCGCCCCCCACGCGCCCGCCCAGGACGCGCCCGACTGGTCCACCGCCCCCGAAGGCTGGGACTGGGCCGCCCAGGATGCGGATGGCCAGTGGTACTGGTATCGCACCGAACCGCTGCCCGGCATCGGCGGCGGCGTCTGGCGGTCGAACTCCCGCAATCAGCAATACGCGGGCACGGGTGCGCCGAACCCGGACTGGCTGGATTCCATCCGCCATCGGCCGGCCCAGGACGGATCCTGACCCATGCAGGTGGTCTCGCACTTCCTGCTCACCTACTGGCCGCACCTGGTCGCGGTCGTCTCGCTGATCATCGGCGCCTTCACGGCCATCCATGCGGCCATGAACAAGAACGACGTGCGCGCCGCCATCGCCTGGGTCGGCGTGATCCTGATGTCGCCGTTACTGGGCCCGTTCCTGTATCTGGTGGCCGGCATCAACCGTATCCGCCACGACCAGTTGTCCACCCAGCGCAGCCGCCTGATCAAGGACTACGTCAACCACGCGCGCGAACCCTTCCATGACGTGGCATCCCTGGCAGGCGCTCAGTTCACGTCCTTGCGCGTGCTGGGCGACCGCATCAGCCGCTTCCCACTGCACGACGGCAATCACATTACCCTCCTGGACAGCGGCGACGAGGCCTATCCCGCCATGCTGCAGGCCATCGATTCCGCGGCGCACTGCATCGCGCTGCAAAGCTACATCTTCGACCATGACCGGATCGGGCTACAGTTCGCGCAAGCCCTGCAGCGTGCGCACGAACGCGGCGTGGCCGTCCGGGTGCTGATCGATTCGGTGGGCGCGAAGTATTCGCACCCACCCATCGTCCACCTGCTGCGCCGCCACGGGATCCACACTGAACTTTTCATGTCGAATCTGCTGGGCCTGCGCATGCCGTACGCCAATCTGCGCAGTCACCGCAAGATCCTCTTCATCGACGGGCATCTGGGGTTCATGGGCGGGATGAACATCCGCGAAAGCTTCATGTCGTCACTGGCGGGGCGCCATGCCGCCCGCGACACCCATTTCCGCGTCGAAGGCCCGGTCGCCACACAGCTGTTCGCTGTCTTTGCCAATGACTGGGAATTCGCCACCCGCGAACGCCTGCGCATCGAAGACTGGTGCCGGATCTCACCCAGCGCCCCGCAGCCGCAGGTGCCGGCCCGCTGTATCCGTTCCAGCCCCGACCGGTTCATCGCCGCCACGCACAGCGTACTGTTGGGCGCGCTGGCCGTGGCCCAGCGCCACGTGCGCATCCAGTCGCCCTACTTCCTGCCCGACCAGACCTTGATGGGAGCGCTGAACACCGCCGCGCGACGCGGCATCCAGGTGGACATCGTCATTCCGGGCCGCAACAACCTGCGTCTGGTGAACTACGCCATGACCGCGCAACTGGCCCAGGTGATAGCCGCCGGCTGCCGGGTCTGGCGCAGCCGGGGAAATTTCGACCACTCCAAACTGCTGACCATCGACGATGGCTGGTCTTACGTCGGCTCATCCAACCTGGACCCCCGCAGCCTGCGCCTGAATTTCGAACTGGACATGGAAATCTACGATCCGGTCATGGCGGGCCGGATTGCCGCGCGCATCGACCGCGAGATCGAACAATCCGATCCCGTCACGCAGGAATACTTGCAGGCCATCCCGTTTCTGAAGCAGCTGCGCAACCGCATCATCTGGCTGGCCAGCCCGTATCTGTAGCCAGATGGGTTCCACGCGGCATCCCGGCAGCAAACAGGACCAAAACGGTTCACAATACAAGATGTTCCATTTTTTGACTGACCTTTTTGGACCCGCATCATGACCCAGCGTCTGAATTACTTCCAGCTATCACCCGAAGCCGCCCAGAAATACTCGGACTTCAGCCAGACTCTGCACAAGAACCCCTTTCTGGCCAAGATCGGCTATCTGGTCACGCTGCGCGCGTCACAGCTGAACGGCTGCGCGTTCTGCGTGGACATGCACGTCAAGGAAGGCAAACTGGCCGGCGAGCGTGAACTGCGCCTGCATCACGTCGCCGTCTGGCGCGAATCGCCTCTGTTCGACGCGAAGGAAAAGGCCATCCTGGAATGGACCGAGGCGCTGACGCAACTGCCGCCCCACGGCATCTCCGACGAACTGTTCCATCGGGTCCGTGAACACCTTTCCGAAAAGGAACTGGCCGACCTGTCGTTCCTGATCGTCGGGATCAATGGCTGGAACAGGCTGGGCGTGGCGTTCCGCCCGGTGCCCGGGTCGTCGGACAAGGCTTTCGGCCTGGACAAGGCCGGCCTGAACTAAGGCCCGGAGCCCGCCCGTCCCCGATCCGGCGTTATCTCGACTGTTCCAGCGCCTGCGCCAGATCTGCCTTCAGGTCGTCCACGTGTTCCACCCCCACCGACATGCGCACAAAATTAGGCTCGATGCCGGCGGCCCGCATGTCGGCTTCGGTCATCGAACTGGCCCACATGGACGCGGTATGCACCGCCAGGGTTTCCACCCCGCCCAGGCTGACCGCCTGGGTGGCGAGTTTCAGCGCCGACACGAAACGCTGGGTCTGGGCATAGCCGCCCCGGATCGAATACGCGACGATCGCCCCGAACCCTTTCATCTGGCGCGCCGCCAGCGCGTGCTGGGCGTGACTTTCCAGCCCCGGATACAGTACCTGCTCGATTTCGGGCCGGCCTTCCAGCCAGCGCGCGATCGCCAGGGCATTGGCGTTGATGCGTTCCACGCGCAGCGACAGGGTACGCAGGCCACGCAGCAGCAGCCAGGCATCCATGGGCGACAGAACGGCGCCCAGCGTCACATGCATCCGCCAGATCTTTTCGGCCAGGGCATGGCTGCAGCAGATGGCGCCCGCCATGATGTCGCTGTGTCCACCCAGATATTTCGTCGCGCTGTGCACGACGATGTCGATGCCCAAGGCGTGCGGCTGCTGGTTCAGCGGCGATGCAAAGGTATTGTCCGCCACGGTCAGAATGCCCCGGGACCGGGCGATTTCGGCCACCGCCGCCAGATCGGTGATCGACAGGCTGGGATTGACGGGCGTTTCGACCATGATCAGTTTCGTATCCGGCCGCAGGACGGCCCGCAGGCTGTCCAGATCCGTCTGGTCGAAAAAACTGACCTGCACGCCGTAGCGGGTGAGCACCTCGGAAAACAGCTTCGACGTGCTCATGTAATGGCGCTGCTGCGCGACGACGTGGTCGCCCGCCTGCAGCAGGGCCAGGATCGTCGTGCAGATGGCCCCCATGCCGGACCCTGTCAGCAGCGCCGTTTCCGTGCCTTCCAGCCCCGCCAGGATGGCTTCCACGTGCTTGTTCACGGGATTTCCATGACGCGTATAGAAAGTCGCCGGGCGCACCGTGGTCGCCAGGGCGGAAAACTGTTCAGCTGATTCCGCCCGGAAGGTTGCGCTGTAATGGATCGGCGGCACCACCGCGGCGTCATGGTGGCAGGCCGCGTCGCCATGCAGCACCAGCGTTTGTTCGTGCCAGGCGGCGGAATCGGGGATATTGGTCAAGGGGCTCGCCATGCGTCAGGTTCCGGGAGGTTCGGGATGGTTCATGATACGCCCGCCAGCGGGACTCAAAAGACATCGGCCCCGAAGGGCCGATGAAGGATGTTGCGGTCAAGAAAGGATCAATGCGCGCTGGCCGCCGCCGCGCCGATACCCGTTTCGCTGCGTACGGTCTGCGCCTCGAAGCCAGCCCGGTCGATGCGGGCGCGTTCGCTGCGATCCGTCACCGAGAACAGCCAGATCGACACGAAGCCGATGGTCATGGAAAACAGCGCCGGCGACGCATAGGGAAACCAGGCCGACCCGGCCGGGTGACCCAGGGTCACTTCCCAGACCGACGGCGACACGACGGTCAGCCCCACCGCGCTGATCAGGCCGGCGAAGCCGCCGATCATGGCACCGCGCGTGGTGCAGCCCTTCCACAGCACCGACATGAACAGCACCGGGAAGTTCGCCGAGGCGGCCACCGCGAAGGCCAGGGACACCATGAAGGCGATGTTCTGCTTTTCAAAGGCGATGCCCAGGATCACGGCGATAATGCCCAGAATCACCGTTGTGATCTTGGCCACCCGCATCTCGTCGCGGCGCGATGCGTCGCCTTTCCTGACGAGCGTCGCATAGATGTCGTGCGATACGGCCGATGTGCCCGACAGCGTCAGCCCGGCCACCACCGCCAGGATCGTGGCAAAGGCCACAGCCGACATGAAACCCAGGAACACATTGCCGCCCACGGCATTGGCCAGGTGAACGGCCGCCATGTTCCCGCCGCCGATCAGGGCGCCCGCCGCATCCAGGAACTGCGGATTGGTGGACACCATGACGATCGCGCCAAAACCGATGATGAAGGTCAGGATGTAGAAGTAGCCGATCCAGGACGTGGCCCAGAACACGGATTTACGGGCTTCGCGGGCATCGGGCACGGTGAAGAAGCGCATCAGGATGTGCGGCAGGCCGGCTGTGCCGAACATCAGCGCCATGCCGAAGGAAATGGCGCTGATCGGGTCCTTGATGAAGTTGCCCGGCCCCATGATCGAATGACCCAGCGTCGTCGCCTGCGCGGCGTCCTTGCCCGCATTCATGGCTGCCAGGGTCTTGACCTCCACGGCGGCGGCGAACAGGCGCTCGGGCGAGAAGCCGTAATGCGCCAGCACCATCAGGGCCATGAAAGTCGCCCCGGCCAGCAGCATGGCGGCCTTGATGATCTGCACCCAGGTGGTGGCCGTCATGCCGCCAAACAGCACATAGATCATCATCAGCACGCCGACCACGACCACCGCGATCCAGTATTCCAGACCGAACAGCAGCTTGATCAGCTGGCCGGCACCCACCATCTGGGCGATCAGGTAGAAGGCCACGACCACCAGGGTGCCCGACGCGGCAAATGCGCGGATCGGTCCCTGTTTGAAGCGATAGGCCGCCACGTCGGCAAAGGTGAACTTGCCGAGGTTGCGCAGGCGTTCCGCCATCAGGAAGGTCAGGATCGGCCAGCCGACCAGAAAGCCGATGGAATAGATCAGGCCGTCATAGCCATTGATCATGACGGCTGCCGAAATCCCCAGGAAAGACGCGGCGGACATGTAGTCGCCGGCGATCGCCAGGCCGTTCTGGAAGCCGGTGATGCCACCTCCCGCCGTGTAAAAATCGGCTGTGGACCGGGTGCGGCTGGCTGCCCATTTCGTGATCCACAGAGTAAACAGAACGAACACGCCGAACATGATGATGGCGGTCCAGTTGGTCGGCTGGCGCTGCAGTTCGCCCAGGTCGCCGCCGGCGGCATACACCGATCCGGCCATGCCCGCTAGGGCCAGCGCACCCAGTGCGCGTAAAGTGATGCGGGTCATCTCAGGCCTCCTGGACGATTTCGCGCGTCAGGCGATCGAATTCACTGTTGGCGCGGCGCACGTACAGACCGGTGATCAGCACGCTGAACACGATGAGGCCGAACCCCACCGGGATGCCCCAGGTCATAACGCCCTCGCCCAATTTCAGGGCGAAGAGTTCCTTATCGAACGCGATCACGCCGATGAAGGCGTAATACACGATCAGCATGAACACAGTCAGGGTCCAGCCAAAGCGCAGCCGTGTGCGGCGCAAATATTGATATTTCGGGTTGGACACAATGGATTGCGTCTGTTTGTCTCCCATGTCGGCCTCCTGCGGGTGATGGGGATGTTTCTCTTTGTCTGTCGCGCAAATTAGAGGCCGGGACTTACGGAGACCTTACATTCCTGTTAAAGCGGCACCGGATCAGGGAAAGTCCCAAGACGCGCTAGAGCATGACCTTAATCGTCGTCATCATCGCCCTGCGAGTACCAGCCGGCGGCTCACTCGTAATGACTGTGCCCAAGGTGCCGTGCATTGCCACCATCCAGCGTAGAATGCCGGGTCCTGGATTTACCTCAACCAAATCCAGCAAACAGCGACAGCTTTGCTCCGATACACGAAGGAGTCTGTGCATGACGACTACTGCCGAAGCTTCATCCAATTTGATCCCCGTGACTTTGCTGACGGGCTTCCTGGGCAGTGGCAAGACCACCGTACTCAACCATCTAGTAAGCCGGCCCGAACTGGCCGACGCGTTGGTCATCATCAATGAGTTCGGTGAAATGGCGCTGGACCATCTGCTCGTCGCCCACAGTACCGAAAACCAGGTCCTGGAGATGAGTAGCGGCTGCCTGTGCTGTACGACTCGTAGCGACCTGGTCAAAACCTTGCGTGACATCACGTGGCGCTTTTCGCGCAACGGCCAGCGACAGTTCCGGCGCGTGCTGATCGAGACCACGGGCCTGGCCGATCCGGCTCCGATCATCCACACGTTGATGAACCATCCGTGGATCGCACCCAAGTACCGGCTCGACGGTATCGTGGCGACCGTGGACATGGCCACGGGGATGCACACCCTCGACCAGCACCCAGAGGCAGTCAAGCAGGCGGCCGTGGCTGACGTACTGTTGCTGACCAAGGCCGATCTGGTCACTGATGGCCAATGCAATTCGTTGATGCGCCGGCTGGATGGCATCAACCCGGCTGCCCCACGCTGGGATGTGTGCAACGGCGAGATCGCCCCGCGGAAAGTACTGCATCTTGGACTTTTTTCCACGGATGGTAAAAGCCCCAACGTTGCACGCTGGCTGCGAGAAGAAGCCTATACGTCGTCGCATGATCACGATCACGAAGTCCATGAGCACAGTCACGGCCACGCGCACGATCGCCATGACGTGAATCGCCACGATGACCATATCCGTGCGTTCTGCTACCGCATCGATGATCCGATACCCAAGGACGTGCTGGCCACTTGGCTCGAACTGCTGACGAGCTCCCTGGGCAACGACATCCTTCGCGTTAAGGGCATCCTCAACGTGGAGGGCAACGAGCAGCCGATCGTCGTGCATGGCGTGCAGCACGTCTTCCATCCGCCCGCGCTACTGCCTGCCTGGCCGAGCGAAGACCACCGTTCGCGCGTGGTCTTTATCACCCGGAACGTTGACCGGGAAATGGTCGAGCGCACGTTTCAGTCGCTCCAGCAGACGCTGCCGCAAGCCGGGGAATCCGCCACATGACACCGTTCATTCATCTCTACAGCACACTCGTGCACAAGAGCCTTGAGGAGCGCCCCGGACTGTAGGCTTTTGGTCCGCCCTACTGGATTCGAACCAGTGACCTACGGCTTAGAAGGCCGTTGCTCTATCCAACTGAGCTAAGGGCGGTCAGGCAGGGTATGGGGCACCGCGTGCGGCGCCTGTTTCCTGCCTGTGAACCCTGAATTCTAACGTGCAATCCGGTTAGTCGATGTTCTCACCGTCCCGCGCCCGCTGCCGTCAGGGCCATTTCCTGCCAGCCGCCGCCCAGGGCCTTGTACAGGGCGATCTCGCTGCTCAGTTGCGCAAGCCGGTCCGTGATCAATCGTTGCTGTGAAGCAAACAGCAGCCGTTGCGCATCCAGGACATCTGGGCCAGGACGACATCCTGGATATTCAGACCCGACGGCAAATCGGTGGGCAGAGGCCCACCGACCAGCAGGCGCAAGGCGTTGAGATCGTTCGCCACCTGGCGCTGGTAACGTCGCAGCTGCGCGCGGGCCTCGTCGACAGGGTGTTGCGCGATGAGGATCCCGCCCTGATGTCGATGCACTTGCAATGTCTGTGCGAGGCCGGCTTGATCCCCTCGCCGACGGATCCGTTCTGTTACCGATTCTCCGGGTATTTGTGGCGGCGACGCGTTAGGCTGAATGGCACAGATGCTACAGTTTCGCGCATAGTCCGCCATCCTGATTTCAATGCACGCTTCGCGCCTTGTTCGCCTGTTCTTCCTGTCGGCCCTGTTGCTGCTGACCATGGCTCCTGTCGCCCAGGCCGAACTGGTCCTGCGGCTGTCCAGCGCGCAGGCCGCGCCGGGCGCCGTCATCGACATCCAAGGGCTGCTGGCCAACGACACCGGCAACCCGCTGGCCAGCCCGATCGCGCGCGAATTGAACGGTCAGTGGATCGACGCGCGGGGCCACACCACGCCGGCGCACTTTCAGCTGCGAACCTCGTCCGATGCCGTGGATCTGCCGGTCAATACCTTCACCCGCATGATCTGGAGCGGATCGGTCCCGGCGGATGCGCACGGCCTGCTCACCCTGCGGCTGGACGGCGCAGCCGACACCTTATTGGCGCTGCGGGTCGGCGAAACCCAAGCGCCAGCCGCGGGCAGCCCGTCGCTGGCGGCCGGTTCCACCAGCGCAATAACGCCACCAGGCAGACTCGCTTCGGGCCTGGCCGCATCGACGGCAAGCCCAACAGCCGCCCAACGCGGGGCCACAACGGCATCGAGCGGCCTATCGCCCTTCGACACCTTTCGCAACGCGATCTCACCCTACGACCCGATCTACTTCATCGCGGGCCGCACCGATGGCGCCACCGCCCGGTTCCAGGTCAGTTTCAAGTACCGCCTGTTCAGCCCCGAAGACCCGGCCAAGCCGCACTTCATGGACAACTGGTATTTCGGCTACACGCAGACTTCGCTCTGGGATTTGCATTCGGATTCCATCCCCTTCGTGGACACGACCTACAATCCCAGTCTCTTCTGGGCGCGCGACGCGCTGTGGGAAACCGCCAACAAGCGCTGGTCGCTGGGCCTGAACGCGGGCCTGGAGCACAAGTCCAACGGCAAGGACGGCGACGCTTCCCGCTCGCTGAACGACTTCTACGTCCAGCCCGAGTTCAACCACCGGTTCGACGGCGGCAGCACACTGAGCTTCCTGCCCCGGTTCAAGGCCTACGTCGGGACCGACCACGACATGCATTATCCGGATTCACTGGGGCGCGTGGACTGGAAGCTGCGCTGGGCGCAGGACGACGGGCTGGTCCTGTCGGGGCTGTACCGCCAGGGAACCGGCGGGCGCAATGCCACGCAGCTGGAAGCCGCCTGGCCGCTCAGACGCACCTTCCTGAACATGAACGGCTACCTGTACGTGCAATACTTCCGTGGTTACGGCGAGACCCTGCTGGGCTACGACCGCAAGTACGATCCGCAATTGCGGATCGGCATCGCCCTGGTCCCGTGAGTCGGACTCAACCGGCCACTTAAGGAATTCACGACGCATGTTCACCCAGATCGGCATTTTCATTCTGGCCCTCCTGATCCTGCTGACGGGCAGCCGTCTGCTGCTGACCCTCTGGCTCTGGCCCCGCGTGAAGGCGGCGGGCGGCCCCTGGCCCATCCTGCGCTGGGGACTGCGCATCGACCTGAACCAGGTTGCGATGTGGGCGGGCGTTCCGGCTCTGCTCGCCCCCTGGCTGGCCGATCAGCCAGGCGCCATCCTCGCGGCCGGGATCTGGCTGCAGATCGTCTGGCTGCTGTTCGTCCTGCTGGAAATCTCCACCCCGCAATTCATCCAGGAATACGACAGCCGACCCAACCGCCTGTACCTGGACTACCTGAAGTACCCGAAGGAAGTCTTCGGCATGCTCTGGAAAGGCTACAAGCCCGTGCTGGCGGCCGCCGTGATCGTCCTGACGCTGGCTGCCTGGCTGGGCCATGTCCTGTTTGCGAACGCGACACCCGATCCCCTGCCCGCCTGGCCCTGGCGCATCGTCCTGACCTTCGTGATCGGGGCAGCCATCATCCTGGCCATCCGCGGCTCGCTGGGCCACCGCCCCATCAACCCCGCCTCCGTTGCCTGGTGCGGAGACAGCCTGCTCAATACCCTGCCGCTGAATTCCCTGTACAGCGTGCTGTTCGCCCTGTACGCCATCAAGAATGAACGGTCGGCGGCGGACGTCTACGGCGATCTGCCCGACGATACCCTGCACACCATCATCCGCGAACAGGCCGGCATCCCGCCCGGTCCGCCGGAACTGCCGACCCTGCATCCCCAGCCCGCCAGCCAGCGGCCCGCGAGACCCCGCAATCTGGTGCTGATCGTCGAGGAAAGCCTGGGTGCGCAGTACGTCGGCAATCTGGGGGGCGCGGGGTTGACACCCTGCCTGGACACGCTGGCGGCGACAGGCTGGAACTTCACCCGGGCTTACGCCACCGGCACCCGGTCAGTACGCGGCCTGGAAGCTGTGACCGCCGGCTTCCCCCCCACTCTGTCCGATGCCGCGCTGCGACTGACCGACGCGCAAAGCCATTTCTTCACCCTGGCCCAGCTGCTGCGCCGCCACGGCTACCGTTCGCGATTCATCTATGGCGGCGAAGCCCATTTCGACAACATGAAGAGCTTCTTCCTGGGCAACGGTTTCGACGAACTGCACGATCTGCCGACGTTTGAATCCCCCGCTTTCGTGGGTACCTGGGGCGCCAGCGACGAGGACATGTTCGACAAGCTGCACGCACTGCTGTCGCAGTCGCGCGATCAGCCCACCCTGCATCTGGCATTTTCCGTCACCAATCACACGCCCTGGGAATATCCGGCCGGACGCATCCCGGTCGACGGGAACCCGGCCACTGTCCAGAACTCGGTCCGGTATGCGGACTGGGCCATCGGCCGTTTCTTCGAACAGGCGCGCGCCAGCGACTACTGGCGAGACACCGTGTTCCTGATTGTCGCGGATCACGACGCCCGCGTGGGTGGCGCCCAGCGCATCCCTCTGCGGCATTTCCACATCCCCGCCCTGATCCTGGGCGCCGGGGTCGAACCACGGCAGGACTCCCGCGTCATCAGTCAGATCGATCTGCCCACCACCCTGCTGTCGCTGATCGGCATCGACGACGCCCACCCCATGATCGGCCACGACCTGACCCGCCCGGGCACGGGCGGACGCGCCATGATGCAGTACGAGGACCACTACGGCTACCTGCGCGAAGACACGCTGGCCGTGCTGGAACCACACCAGGCGCCGATCTTCTTTCGCTATGCCGCGCCGGACACCTACACGCCGCTGGACACCGACCCCGAACTGGGCCGGATCGCCCTGGCCCACGCGCTCTGGCCCACCTGGGCCTATCGCCATCAGGCGCATACGCTGCCCGAGCTGCGTCGCGTCACGCCCGGGTGACCTTGACGATCATGGTAGAATTTTCCGTTCTGATTTCAGTCGGGGCGTAGCGCAGCCTGGTAGCGCATCTGCTTTGGGAGCAGAGGGTCGCATGTTCGAATCATGTCGCCCCGACCAATAGAATCAAGGGACTACGAATTTCCGGTTTTTGATCTCCCGTAGGTCTGACCTTCCGTAGGACACAGGTAGGACAATCGGCAAACGCTAGCCCTCTTTCGGCATCCTCTGACCAGCCACTGCGGCTCTACCCCATAATCGGGGCCTTTCACCTTTCAGCAGCTCCCAAGCTGCACGGCGATGCTCCGACGCGAATCGTCGTATTGCGAGCACCAGGTGGTTGCCAGGCTCTTCCTTCACTACGAACAGCCGTCACCACTGATGCTTTGCGCAAAACGCATTGCGCACTGCTCATGGCGCAATGCACACAATCGGGGAGACCAGCACCATCGCGGCACACTCCGAAACCCACAGTTAGGCGTGAGGGGCCCCCGCCAGCGCTTAATCTAGTAGTGCGTGAGGGGGGGTGCGCTATCGATCGCGCCGTCGCCGGCCGTCTTAAAGGGGTGGATTGCAAATCGCACCCCATGAACTGTTTGAGAGAGTCGGTATAGCGGCGAATCAAGGGATGGGTTTATTGTTCATCCACCGTTGATGGACGAACCCGGCACCAGCCGCAACAGCAAGTCCCACGACCCGCGCTGCCCTCCGAGCGTTGCAGACGACTTGTCGCGCTACCGTATCAAAATTGTCCACCCTGCTCTTGCACTGCCTCTTACTGGCCAAGAGCATCCTTGAAAGTCTGTGCGAACACACTTCCCACAAGGGCCGACACGCCGCCTGCCGAGATCGTGTACATGACGGTCTTCCCGTCGTACATGACGTCGATTGGGACCTGCTCAACCGAGCCGTCACGCGTCTTCACGTTTGCGACTCCGGTGTACTCATTGCCCTGCTTGTGGATGAGGCGCGTGTCCTCGACAGTGAAGCCGAATCGATCCAGCGGAGCCGTTGCGAACTTCTGCCGCAGAAGCGGCAGGACATTCGCCTGTGCGGATTCCGCACTCAGCGGACAGCCGATTGCATAGCACGCGACATCGCGTAGGCTGGGCGCTGGCGACAGGCCATAGAACCCGAGCAACGCCACGACGACGAGTGTCATCACCGGATGCCGGGCAGGAAACCTCAACACATTGCTCATGACGCGCCTTTCGCGGCACTTGCCGCAATTGTAAGTATATGCGCGTCGCCGCCCAATACCGGCGGTGCGCCACAGGCTCCGTGATGGCCTTTTCCGTGCGTACCGCAAGCTGCGTACCGAGGCCTTCAGATCGTGAACCTACGACGCTGTGAAGTCCACGTCTGGACTGCTAAGCTGTTCAAGCTGCCGATGGACGTAATCCGTGAGTATGGCAGTCACGCGGTCGCTCTCCTCGATACCGAGGTCAGCAGCCACCATCGGCCCGAACCGAACCGGCCAGTTGAGCCACGAATCGCGCTGTGCACGGAACGCGCCAAAGACGACTTGTTCAGCGGCCGCCAGCTCGATAAGTGCACCAGACTTCTGCTCATAGTCCAAACGGTTCAAGAGCGCGAGGTACACCTCTTTGATGCGCTTCGCTTCCTCGACCGGTATCTGCAGGTCTATCGTCGTACCGGCGGTCAGACGCTCAGCGGCGGCGTCCACCGACTCACCAGGGAGAAGCTCGACCACGGGCACGACGGTTTCAACTTCGGTTTCAGGTTTCGGCCTTTTTGAAACCTTTCCGCGTGACTTCGAGGCCCGACCATCGGCGCTATTGCGGTATCGCACGAGCTTCGCATCTGATGCGTCCACGTCCACGCGAGAGCCTTGCATCACAAGCCATCCGGCCCGTTGCCACTTGTTCACCGCCGTATGCGAAACGCCATGCATCCGCGCGTATTCCGACTTCGAGACCAATGCCATGCTGAAACCTCACTTGAAACCTGAAACCAATTTTCAATCCCTATCGCTGGTCAAAAAACGCGGCGCGCAATGCCCGCGTGCTAGACCCCCCCTGGGAAGGACCCTCGCACAGGGATAACCCCAGGATTCCCCGAGACGCCCTCGCCTGACGGTCACCGCTCGCCCACGCTTGTAGCGTGTTTTCTCACACATCGATTACGTCCACCTGTTGGCTCGCCATCATCGTCTTGCACGCAGCCAGTAGCAGCCGCTTGGCCCGTGCTTCTTCACGCCGTGTTGCCGTCAGTGTCTGATCGGTACCGGATCGCATGGCATAGAGAATGCCGCGCCCCTCTGCATCCCGCTTTGCTTTCTGCGCCACCAGACGCGCATCCCGTGCCCGTGCCCAGCGCATCGCCAGCAGCAATACCCGCATAGCGGGGTCACCGTCGCTTCGTTGCTTGCCGGTGGGACAGGCGATCATCAAATCATTCATGGATCTGCTCCACCGCCTGCCGCTTGCGCGTGACCTGGTACGGCGTCATTACCGCCTGCGCCACTAGATCCAGGGCTGGCCTCGATGTACCATCCTTCGCCTGGTAGACCTTCGGGGTTAGGGTGCCGGTCACCGCCACTGAGTCACCATCGCCAAGCGCCTGCAGGACGCACTGCGCGGCCTCGTCAAAGCAGATGACGCTGCACATGAGCATGTCCCCGGCCGCCGTCGCCACGCGCAGCAGCGCCGTGGTATAGGGGTTGCTATTCTTCCCGATGCCAGTCTTGGGTGTCCCGTAGAGCTTGCCCTGTATCAATGCGTCAATCATCGCGCTTACCCTCCTGTGTCTTGCGAATGGCTGCTCTGTAGCGCATCCCACAGGAGCATGCCGGTGAAGCAGCGGACCAGATGCTCGTTTTGGCCGGCCGCAATGCATTGGAGACATCCGAAATGGTGCCGATAATAGGCGTCCGCCACGGGGCGCCACTTGATGGCGCGAGCTAGATCAGATCGCGGGATAGCTGACCTGCCGACCGCCATATCCGTGCGTACCTGGGTGCGTAGCGACGAGTCATTCACCGTGGCCACCGCAGTCGTCGCAACCGACCCGGTGCCTGGTTTCGCAAGGTCCACGACGGCGTGCACATTCACTTTTTTTGCACTAAGGGGCAACTGCGCAAACTGGGTAAAGGCCTCGTCTGGAGATGCAGCCGGGATTGCTGACTTACCGTCTGGCCCCTGGAAATCACTTTTTTCTGTGCTAGGTGGCAACTGCGCAAACTGGGTAAAGTCCTTTGCACGGTTTACGCAGTCGCCATTTAGCGCGTACCTTTTCTGATTCAGGGTACCCAGCAGCGCGAGATAGTCTTTCATCGACTACACCCTTACGGCCGGTGAAACCGCATACACCGGATCGGCAGGCCGCCCGCCAGTGGCGCCGCCCGCCTCAAGCTCGATGAGCCATCCGTACTCATGAAGCAACCGACAGGCACGTTTGACCACGGCTGCATCGCCTAAGCCATGCCAGCACTTGCGCGAGATTTGCCACGACTTGAAGGTTGTAGGCAGTGCGCCACTCTGCAAGCGAGCGAGCAGCAGTCTTGCAGCCCCGGTCTCCGGAACATCCACGACGTGGTACACCCGCCGCGCGTGAGGCTCCAGGTACTGCAACCACGCAAGGGCTTTTGTCATTGTGATCTCAGAGACCATGCGCGCCGCGCCGTCGTCGGCAACGTGCAGGATGAGTGCGAGCTTGCCCAGGAGACCAGGGTACTTTCCAAAGTGTGCGGATAAGGGACCACTTTCAACTCCCTCACCTTCAACCTGGCGGCGCTCCTTCATGAAGACCGTGTACCATTCGACGAAAAGGGCCTGGGCACCGTCAGAGAGCCGCACGAACGGCGGTTCATCGCCATAGTTGTCGTGACTACCAATCGCCTCCGGGTCGAACGTGTCGGCACGCTCAAAAAGCGCGGCCGCAGCTTTGCGGGCGTCACCGTCAGGGTAGCGGTCTTCGTACTTGAAATCCTCGGCGTCCGGCCAGGTGAGGAGCTGGAATCGCTGCAAGAGTCCGTCGGCGCGCTCGCCAGAAAAGGCGCTGCGCACATACCGCTCGAGCGGCCCGGGCTGGATGCCGCCCACCAGTGACACGGCGAATTTCGGCAAGTAGGTGACGTCGCGCCCTATGCGGTCAAATCGGTAGCCTTCATTGCCAGACCAGCCCGAGAGCAACATGCCGCGCAGGTCGGCGCGCTGATCATCTTCCAAGCCCGCGAGTAACGACGTGACTTCGTCGCGCTCGATCAAGAGGCCATTCGGTTTTTTTTCCAGCAGCACGCCCAAGCTCGCCTCGTTGACATTTGAGGTCCAGTATGTACGGGCAACCGGCTCTTCTGGCGGCTCCAAGTCGGCCAAGTCGACGTCGGCATCAGGATCAGATCTAAGTGCCTTTGAGGCACGATCTTTCCGCGCCTTTTTGCGCAACTTGAAGGTCTCGGCCTCTACCGTGTAGTCCTTCAAAGCCTGCGCGTGGTCAGCGTCCGCAGCCGCCTGCAATGCCTTGAATGGTTTGAGCGCCGCACGCATGGCGGGGGACTTGAGCGCGGAAGGTGGGCCGATCAGCGCCCCCCAGACATTTGCGTACTCCGTCCAGTCATCGCGCCGCTTGAGGCGAATACCTAATTTGCGCCCAATCACACTTCCCAATGCCGACATGCATGCCACCGCTGCAAAGTCAGGACGAAATTTCGCGCGGTCGGCAGCATCACCGATCCACGCCATCAAATCGTTCGGCAGCAACTCCAATGGGAAATCAGGCACAGCTGGCAAGCTCGGCAGCGGCTGCGGCGTCACGTCCATAGTGGACTGCGCAGAATCAGCATCCAGCAAACCGCCGCTTACGCTAGCGGGATCAACCAGCAATGCTTCGCTCATACAATCGCCCTCCGAACCTGCAATTCATCGCTCCAATCCCCCACCGCGTCCGGCATGAGAATGCGCACCGTGAGGCCCTGAGCCGCCAGCCGCGGCGCAACTTTCCGCGCTGCGTGCTGGCCAACGCCGCTTTCATCGTGGTCCGCGAACACATATAAGTTGCGAACCTCTGGCGGCGGGGTGAACGTCTCCAAGCCGTGCGCCGAGATGCAGGACCAGGTGGGCACTCCGAAGAGGATGCTGGCAGCGATCGCCGTCTCAATGCCCTCCGCAATGCCAAGACCGGGCCTGCCATCGGGTCGCAGGACCGGCGCGCCCAACTTGATGGACGCGCCCGCCATCACCCCCGCCGACTTACACAGTTTCTTCACGGCCGGCACGTCAGCCTTGTGGCCATCCGATGACAGGTAGGTACGATGCACATTCACTAGCACCCCGGCCTGGTCGGTGACGGCCGCCAGCATGGCCGGGAAGGCGCCCAGCAGCACCGCGTCATGCCAATAGTCGAGCTTCGGCACGAACCGCAATGCGTCGGTGACCGGCACATCCAGCCCGCGCCGATCCAGGTAGACACCCCCCACACATGAAGCCGTCAGGGGCTGGGCGCGGCCCCACAGCCGGGTTAGGTACTCCCGGTTGCGCTTCCACTCGGTAGCCTGCGCTTGTTGGCGCTCCCGCTTGGCCTGCTCAATCAATTGCCGGTGCCGGCTGCGGTCGGCATCCGATAGGGGGCGCTCGGATGACACCCATACGCCCGTGGCTGAGGTTTTCCAGTTCCACCAAATGCAGGTCGCCACCTCATCATCGAACAGCCGATACGCGCCCGACTTTTTCCCTGATCGGTCGCCCTCAACCCGGCATCGGCGCAGACTCCCCGCCTCGATGTCACCGGGGATCAGGCCGCCGGCGGCCAGGGCGGATTGCAGAGATCGGTAATCAGTCATTGCCGCCCCCCGCCGCTTTGCGCAACGCCTGTAGGCTTGCCGTGTCACCCAGGTAATCCATGGCCTGCACCAGCAGATTCACGGCATTGAACGTATCGCCCGAACCGAGAAGCGCACTGACCCCGGCCAGCATGGACATGACGCCTTCCCGTTGTTCCTCGATCCGATTGGCGAAGAGGCGGACCTGTTCAAGTTGCTTACTCATGACGCATCCCCCTCACACGAGCCAGCTCCAGCATGGCCGCAATGTCCTCAGGATCGTTATCCCATTCGTCTCGACCCGAGACGTTCCGAACGAACAGCACCAGGGGCTCATGAATGTGCGTGCCGTCGGGGGTGATCACTTCGCAAACAAAGCCAGCTGCTGATTTGCGGTAACCGTGAAAACGCCATAGCGTGGTGCCGGGGGTACGGGCATTGAGGATCTGGCTATTCATGACGGCCCCCTTTGAAGATGATCAGGTAGCCGCGCTGTTCGCTGCCGTCTTCCCAGGCAAAGCGGCCAGGGGTCACCGAAACATCCGCACCCGAAGCATTCAGGACTTCACCAGCGGCTACTGCGGCAGCTGTCGGAATCGATCCCGTGCAGCCGTCAGCAATGATGGTGGCCAGTTCCTGGGCAAATGCCTGATTGAAGACATCCGCACGGCCATGGACCGCAGGCAAGCCGGAACAATGGGCGCTGCGGCGATCATCGCGCCAGCAAGCCAGGGATGGCCGGGTAGCGCCAGCGAACCATTGCCGCGCAGCACGGCGGGCCGCTTTTTCGGTTTGGGGGAAGGTTTGCGCAGAACGCGCAGGGATGGGTAATGCAGCCATGTCATGGCCTCCGTAAGCGGTTGAACCGCCCACATCGCTGCTAAACGATGGTGGGCAGCAAATGGCGGGGTTAGCAGACTGGCGCTTACGAGTACCAGCGTGCCCGAAGGCACCCCCGCCACTGCCGCCCATAGGTGACATGGCTTGCAAATGAAAAACCGCCATGGGGCGGCGGTTCACTCGCCGTAAGCAAAACAGGCTGCTAAACCCGGTGCCGGTTGTTTTCGGCACAGGGATATTCTGAGGCACCACGCAGGGTTGTGCAAGTCGCATCATTGCAGGCCCCCCGGTGCGTCATGGGTGGTTGCTGCGCTGGCCCGGATCGCCTGCAATAGGGAATCAGGGGTATAGCCACGGGTCAGCAGCAGCGTACCCAGCGACATGAATACAGCCAATGCCGCTTCCAGGGGGTCGCAGTTCAAGGCACGGGCCTGCCCCATGATGACGGGCAGCACAGTGTCGAGAATGAATCCCTCGTGTTTGGTCATGGCGTTGTCCATCACACGCCCCCCAGCGAATACAGCGCCACGCCGCAATGACGGTAGCCGTCCGCATCCCAGATGCTCACGCGCTGGGTGCGGATGTCGTGGCCCATGCGCCGTAACTCCAGGACGCGGGTGGGGCACTGGTAGCAGCCGATGCGCCGCAGTTCATAGCTGGTCTTGGGGCCGGTGGTGAGCGCCTGCATGATCCGCGCGCGCTGGCTGTCGGCACTGGTGGAGCGGTTGTCGGTCGGCATCACGCAGCGCCCCCGATCAGGGCAGTTTCCAGCCGCTGCAATGCGGCCTTGGCCCGTTGGTAGCCTTCGTGGTGGCCGTGCGCTCCGGCCATCGCTTGGGCCGCGATAGACTGCGCCACCACCAAGATGGACTGACGCGCTACGCTCAGGTACTTGCGGCTTCCGGATTCGACCCCCACCGTCTGATTGATGGCGCGGTTCACGTTCAGGTGCACGAACCGCGCATTGCCGGAATTGCGGGCGAGCCGGGCGATCTCGTCGTGCAGGTCGTGGTAGGTGGGTAGGTATTCGGCGCTGTGCAAATCGACGCGCTGGCGGGCCTCACGAAACGCCATGACAAGGAGCACCTTCAGTTCACGTACGCGCTTGGTGTTGCGGCTGTAGGTCAGCAGCAGATAGGCCTGGTCCTCGTTCAGCAAGGCATAGCGTTCGGGGCGTCCGCCGGCAGCGCTGGCAGGTTTCCCGATTTGAAATCTGAAAACCCCAAGTTCCTGGAAGTCATCCGCATAGGCGGTCAGCAACTTCACGACGCTTTCATGCTGATTACCCAAGTACTGCGCGAGCTGGCGGGAATCGATGCGTGGTTCGGCCGCAGTGCCCGAGAGGGTGATAGAATCTTTCCCGGTCGTCGGGGTCGCGCTCTTGCCGGAGTCGCGGCCCATTTTCATGGTCGTCTGCATGATGGTCAGGCCCCCATGCTGGCGACCCAGCCTTGGGGGTCGGCCATATAGGCACGCACGTCTGACAGACGCCAGCGCGTACAACGTGCAGAGAGTCGAATCGGTTGCGGAAACCGGCCATCACGGACCAGCTTCCACGGCCACGAACGCGAAGCGCCCAAGAGGCGGGACACTTCGCGGTCTGTGATGAGGCGGTCGCCATCGTCAATACTGGTGGCCGAATATGCGGCGCGTGCTTGCGCCTGCGTGATGCGCCGGGTGTCGGCTTGTGTAGCTTGCTTTGTCATGTTGTCCCTCGATGGGAATTGAACATGAACATAGGCTACTGATTACGGGCACCGCCTCTTGCCAGGTGGCACGTTTTGGCAAAAAGTTTTTGCCACTGGCAAACTCAACTCGCCAACAGTTTCAGCCCCTCGCTGATACTGGCGCGAATGCTGGAATCTCCAAGACCGCGTGCGTTCGCGTCTGGCATGGCCTTCACTATGTCATCCACGCCGGCTGCAATCTGGCTGCCGTTCGGCTTGTCGCCGCTTTTGTACCTGCTCGATTTTTCCGACAACAGCAGGGCCAGTGCACCGATTTGCTTCAGCAGTTTGTGATCGGTCGAGAACGTGGCATCGCCGTTCGGATGACTGATCTTGGCCTGGGCAAGCTCAGATTCCAGGCGGAGTATTTTGGCCTCGTATTTATCGACATAGCCGTTGTCGCTGGAAATCCTGGAGTTCAGACCGGATACTTCAGACTCCAGACGCTCGACCTTTTCCTGTGCTGCCGTCAGGCTCCGCCGCAGACTATTATTCTCATGCCGCAGTTCCGCCTCGGTGACCTCCTGCGTCTCCTCGAAGTTCCAAGGCAGCGGCCACGGGATACCATTCCTGTCGCACCAGGCCGCGAGCGACTTTGCGAGAATCACATCTCCACGCTCCATGCCGCTGTGCTCAAACTCGATCTCGCCATCCTCGATGGCTTTCAGCACCGTGTCACGCATTCGTTCCGACTTGAGGTAACTGGATCTATCGTACGGGTCAAGCCCCATAAGTACACATGCCGCCTGTACATGGTTTAACGTTCTCCACAGCGCGAGGTCGCGCTTCCACAGCGGATCAGATTCATCCTCAGCAGGTGGCCTTTCAAACCTGAACTTGTTGCCGGGCTCGTGGCTGCGAATCCACGCATTGAGGTCTTCCGGTTTGGCCTCCATCGTGACGCGTCGAAGCTCTGCGCCGGGAATATTCGGGTCATGTCTATAGCGTTGTGAGGGTTCGTCAGGAAGATAAACAGCCAACTCCCCCGAAAGCGCCGACTCCATCAATGCATTGATGCGAGATTCTGTGTACGGCGAATCGACGGCGGCAGCAATGATGTGAGCAGCCATCCCGAGGCGATAGCGGCCCGACGATTTGACGTGTTTCCACTGCTGCAGACATCCCGCAGCCGCGGCAATGTCCAACTCTGAAAGTTTCATGCGCGCCTCGTTCCAGGTCGCTACGTTCGGGAAATAGGAGCCAGCGTCACGCCGGTGAACGTATCCGGCTTTTCGGGGATCAGCCTAGACGCTGGCAAAGTCTAATTATCGTGCATTCCGGTGCGAGGCTCAGCACGAGGATCCGCGCTGACCAATGCCACCGCTCGCGCGCACTGTCACTCGCATTTGAAATGCGGGCAAGAAGCACCCTTCCAACCACGCCAATGCGTGTTACCTGTTACCCAAATCCGAGGATGTGTAGCTGGTCAAAAAACGCGGCGCGCAATGCCCGCATGGCTTTTTAACCAAAACGGGACCCTTGACCCCGGGGGCCGGATGGTCAGCGGCCCAGCACTGCCCAAGGCGGCCACCACCAACGCATCAGCCATCAAGGCCGAGGCGCTGGACGACGTCCGCATGCACTTCAGACCAATGCTTCTTCGTTTCATCATCCACATATCCACGATCAAACGAAACACGGTGAAGATCCGAATCACACAGGTACTGATCGAGGACTCGCTTTATGTTTTCACTTCCTGGTATTCGCGCCAATGCTGAGACACTCTTAGGAACCTTGTAGAGACCTGAAAGGCCACTCACAATGTCCATGCGATTCAGGCACTCCCGCATGGTATTGAGCGCAGCGTTGTATTCGGAACAGGCGCGGCCACGCTCCTCCGACAATAACTTCCAGTAAGCGATATTCCTTTCCTCTTCAGCAGCGTGAAACTCACCGTTGGCCTCAGCGAGCTGCGTATCCAGGATCGCACGGGCGTTCTGCGCAATCTGTGCCTGAGCCAGTACCTCAGCGTTTGACTTCTTCACGGCCGCGATGCGTTGATCACAATCAGACGTGTCTGGCGATGACCCATCAATGAATGCGCGTGCGATGATTTCATCACGCTCTTTCAGAAGGTCATCGAGTTCCGCCGTAGCGCTAGTCACACTGGCAATCTTCTCGTCGCAACGTTCAATCTTTGCCTCGATGTCGGCGACACGATCGCGGGCAATCTGGAGGCGGCTCTTGGTCTTGCTCATGCTGTTTTTCTCCGCAGGTTATCGAATAGGGACTGGATTAGGCTTCGCCACGGCGGTGCTTGCCGGCCATGATGATCCGCTGCGCGACCGTGAGCGGCTGCCCGTCGCCGCCCGCGCCGAGGCTGAGTGGTTTGCGCGCGTCGATGCAGACCACATCCAACGCATCAATGGCGGCTCGGGCCGAAATATCCATGTCGAATGCCATAATTCCGGCCTGGATCACCCGCCCCACTTCAATGCCATGCTTGACGATCCGGGCGCAGCGGGCCCGCTCCTTGTCGCGAGTTGCACGGGCCGCTCCAGCTGCCGCACTGGCGGACCTCTGCTCACCCAGCAAGGTCGTGAATCCTGCCTCGCGGCCAGTAGACATGTGCCCCGGCTGCACGAGTTTCAGCCGGGGCTTCTTGCCCACGGTTGCCGCGCCAGTCGTCTGCAGCTTCACACGAGGCTTGGTAACGCTCTGTTTGAGTTGCGGCTTGTATTGCGTCATCGTAATCATCATTCTTGATTCCTCTCAGTCACATCAATGATGGGCCACGCATCGACCCGGTACGTTCCATCAATCACCCTCACGGCATGGCTCCCAGCATTTGATAGCGCACGGCGGTCGGCAAGCCTGGGATGCCAAAATTCGGAGTGCCGGATTGCGGCGGGCCCGAGATGATGCCCTTATCACGCAACGCGGCGGTCAGCTCTTTGGTTGCCACGATGCTGCCCTCCAATGCCTGGATCTGACGGATCGACTGATCATTCGTCGTGGTCGCCGGGGTGACGCCTTGGTCCGCACCCGACGTGGTATCACCAGTCGCCGCGCGAGCAGTCGCAGTAGGGTTTGATACGGTACCGCTTCCCGCTATGCCGGCTCGCACCCCGGCCTGTATCGTCTCATCCGTGTACGGTTGCTCTCCGTTCTCCGCCCGGATCTGCGCCTTTATGAGGCCGGACACAATCTTCTGGTCATCAAGGTCTGGCCGATCGCCCGCGGCCAAGCCGGTACCGCGAGTGAGCAACCCTATATAGTTGCGCATCTGCTCAGGCGTGTTGCCGGTTCTCGCGCCACCCGTCCACTTGTCGGCAATCTGCGCAACGGTGAGGCCCCTGTACCCTGTCCGCAGGTTGGAGACTGCCGCTGATATGCCGGCCTCCGGTGTTGCGTAGGTACGCTCCTGACCTTTGCGCAGGATATTGAGCGGGTTGTTGCTGCGTATGCCGATGGGGTGCCCGGCTCCGAATACACGCTTGAATCCTGCGGAGAGGAAGTCCCCGGCCGGAAGGTCGAACGATGCTTTCAGCCAGTTGCCGCGCGCCGTGTCTTCGTTACCCTTGGCGGTGTTGGTATCTGGCAGCCCAAGGGCGCGGGCAACCTGTAAGGCAATGTCTGAGGCGAGCCACGTTATACCAATCTTTCCGAGTAAACCCATGCCGCCGCCCGGTGCGCCTGCACCTTCTGCCACCGCCACACCGCCCGCCATCCCCTTTATCGCTCCGGCGGCTTTTTTGGCAATAAGCAGGTTTGCGGCCAGCGCCGCGATGGGCGCGACCCAGCCTGCCACGACAGACGCGAATTTGATTGCCACGATGTCGCGCAGCACCGCCCCCCAGCCACCGAACTTGTCAACGATGCTATTGACCTTATCCCACAGGTCGCCCCAGTTCACGCTCGTGATCCAGTCGGAGAACTTCTTCACGGCGTCACCGAAAGCCTGCGCGATTGCCAAGCGGTGGCTGTTGAGCCATGTGGTGAGGTTGCGCACCATGGGCTCCAGAATAGGCGTGAGCGTGATGCCGATCGTGTTCCCAAGGTCCGACATCTGGGTGTTGAAGCCGAACATGATGTCGCGGAACTGCGCAGCTCGCTGGATTGCTGCAGGACTGGGTGCGTAGCCATCCGCGATAGCTTGGCGTCGATCCTGATCGTATGTGCCGCGCTGGATCATGGGAAGAATGCCGCCCATGCCCAGCGACTCGGCTGCCGTGCGCTGGCCCACCGGATCTCGTATCCGGCCCAGCGCCGTCATGATGTCGGCCTGAGTCTTCTGGTAGTCGATCGCGCCGTTCTTGCCGTGTGAGATGTTCACACCCAGGCGGTTGAGCAACATCATGGCCTGCGGGTTGCCACCGTAGGCCGCCATCCGGATGGTGTTCTGCGATGACATCACACTCTGGTCAAACTGCTGGGCGGTGACGCCGGCACGCTGTGCCGCGAAGTGCCACGCCTGCAAGCCTTGGGCAGACATACCCAGCATTCGGGAGGTGGTCTTCAGATGAAAGCCCAGATTCCCCCAGCGTTCGGCCAACGCACCAATACCCCCCGCGCCGCCCACAAGACCCGTGAGCGCAGTCATGCCCGGCACGATGGACGCTATCCGATCCGATGCCACGCGTGCCGTGTTGGCGATTTTGCCCAGTGCAGCCTCAGCCCGCGAGATTGCTGCAACACCGCTTCGGCCCACCGTCCTGAATTTGCCCGTCATCTTGTCCAGGGGCGCCGACACATTCGAGAATGACCGCTGTACCCGTTCGGCGACGCGTGAGGCATTGTCGATCGCAGAGATGCGAAATGTCAGATCAGTTGCCATGATTGCCTCGTTCCAGGCATTGATATTTCATCGTTGAGAAAGTCATCGAGCGTCTTCCCCAAGCAATTTCTTAACCGCCGCCGTTGGCCAAAGCAGCCTGCCATTGGGCAACTTGCGCGGCTTGATCCCGGCCCAATTTCCACGCCGAGAAAGTGCCGCCCGAATGCTTTCAGCGTTGCAGCCGGCCTGCGTGGCCAGCGCACTGGTCGTATATCCGAATGTCGGCAAATCCACGATATTCACCCTCAATCATTGAATTACAACGATATTTGGCGCTACGGGTATGCTTACTCGTCAAGACCCAAAAAATTACCCCGCTCCTCTCATAGGAGGGCGGGGTGAGCATCGGGTACTTCGGAGTATGTTTGGGGTACTTGAACGACGCTATTGCACCAGCCGATCATCAGCGCCGTGGCGAATTACGGCGCGGCCAAACGGATCGTGGGCCTCACGAGCTCGAGGGACTGATCCGACCTCAGCACGTTCGCGCCGCGCCTTCTCGATCTCCTTCCCCATGTAGGAACGGTCAAGCCTCGGGTGGTTCATCTTCTCGGCTTCAAAAACGCGCTGCAAGCCTCCCCGGCGGCCGTTACGGTCTTGTTCCTTCTCCAGCATGGCCAGCCAGCGCGCGCGACGCTCCCCCGGGCTTTCATGTTGGCGGCTCGCATCCACAGCAACCGGAAATCTGAACTCACAGTGGGGTTCGTTTACCACGAGCCACTCATTGAGGTCGTCGCCATACACCTCCAGAGACTCGCGAATCAGGAGCCCCCCAGGAGCGCCGCGCCGATATCTGTACCGTTTCAGCTGACCGTTCAAGAACACAGGCAGGGTGCCATCGTCGGCCGATTGCGAGAGCTCATCCATCGTCTGGTTCTTCAGGTCTGGAGCCCCACAAGCCACCGCAATATGAGTCGCCGCCTCGCGCATCCGATAGCGGCCCGGAACGACCGGCACTTCAACTCCGTCAGAAAGCCAAGACATGCATCACCATGCAATAAAGGTGCCAGCGCCAGGCCGGCTGAGCAGGACCGGCATTTTCACCCTCTCGGGCTAGGCACTGGCGTACTCTGTTAGCTTCAGTCCTTCGTGCGTCTGATGCGGGTCAACGTCAGCTGCATCCCCACACTGTCCACCACTGCAAACAAGGTCTTCGCAGTGGGGTTGCCCGCCGGCGATAAGGCACGAAATAGGGTCTCACGCGGGATGCCCGCCCGGGCAGCCACAGCGCACATGCCTTGAGACCTAGCCATACGGCGCAAAGTCGCTAGAAATGCCAGGCGCTTCCCGGCTGATCCTGTATCGCTCTGATCGTCCACCATGCAGCATCCACGAAGCCCGCGCCGCATCGACCGCTACTCCAACCGGGCAGTCGACCACAACACCTGGCCATATTCACAGGTGAATTATATGTCACGGTACTGTGCAAAAAAACAATTCGCCAGTGTCCACGGCAAATCGCGCCACGCTCTGGGCCTCGACCTCCACACCCGTCACCAAGCACCAGGCGCCCCTCTCCAGCCAAAGGAGCCGCACTCGCACGACGCTAACTCCCGGGTACTCACTGACGTAGTAGCGGCCAGAGGACGGAAGCATGCCTTCTCACTGTGATCACTTGCGCTGTATCATGACGGCGCAAGTTACATCCTGTTGAAGAAACTGCCACCGATAGCAGTGGACAGGCTGTGCTCTCAACATGATCCTAAAAGAATCCATCCGAGTCATGGAACGGATGGCTGCGCCTTCTGGTGTGGCTTTGAACTGTAGGCCCGGTGGGCACTGAGAGGGGGTACCGCAAATGATGAACGGCTCAGGAATGTTGTTTTCGCTTGTAGGCTATCTCGTACTGATCGGGATCCCGGCAGCGATCATTTTGGAAAAGGCCGGGTACAGCAAGGCCTGGGTCATCTTGGCATTCATTCCGGTAGTGAACCTGATCGCGCTTTGGGTGTTTGCGTTTGCAAACTGGCCTGTGCTTCGCAGGTAGCGCCTTCTGGTGGGGGGTTGGGGTGTAGGAACGAACGTGGAGCGCTGATTGAATCTAAACGATGTGCCTGAGGCCGATGCCCGCGCTCTGCTTGCAGTGAGGCACGCCTGCGAAGACTACGGCGACTGGGAAACCACGAAGGCATCGCCGGAAGCCCACAGGATTTGTTGTGGACTGCTTGACGCGGACGGCGCGAGAACGAATCTTTATGTGGAGATGTTCGTAAAGGTCTCCCAGAAGACCAAGATCACACATTACAAGTTTTCCGTCATGCGCCGCAGGCCCCTCGACGGCCGCGTGTACCAGCTCGAAATCAAGGTGTTTCCTCGGGCCCTGAAGGACCAGCACCAGATGCCGCACGAGCACATTGGGCGCCACCGCGAGGCCGGGGATGCGACGTGGGCTGCTTGGGGCTTCGATGAGGTCTTGGCGCGATTCATCCAGCAGACTAATATAGAATTTCGTCCAGACCTGGGAAGCCCTCTCGACTTCCGGCTGAGGCCATCATGACGTGTCAACATCTACCAGATCTTCTAGGCTACGCTTGTCACTCCCTCAACGAGAACGGCAGCCTGGCCCTCATCGAAACGGCTTTCACCTTCAATGATGGTGAAGGCCTGCCCGTGTTCATCGAACGGTCCGGCCAGCAAATTCGGTTCTTTGACGACAACGAGACCGTCTTTCATTTTTTGGGCAGAGGGCTCGGAGACGACGAGGGGAAGATGAACACTCGGTTCATCAGAAATGCGATTGAGCCTTTCGGCCTTACGTTGAATGACCAAAACGTAATCGAAATCTGGGCGAACGAGGGTGACTCCAAAGCCGCGTTCGCCAAGTACATCAGCGGCCTTCTCGCTGTCGCGCAGCGGGAACGGGAAAGCGAAGGCACGAGCCCGGACATCAGTCTATTTGTCGAAGACGTCGCCATGCACCTAATTGCGTGGAAAGGTCGGGACCGGGTGACAACGGCCCCGCATTTCACAGGCATGTCGAAGACGGAGTACGCGCTTGACTTCATGATGGAAGGCGAAGCGGTCATCGCCATCAATCCTCACCCAATCTCGGTCGGTAGCGCTCTTAAGAAGATGGTCGACATCGCCGGTGCGCAGCCGAACATCAAATTCAGGGTCATCATCGAAGACCGGAATGATCCTAAAGCAGCAGAGACTGAGGGCATCATTCTCACGAGCATGGCGACTGTGATGCCCATGACGCGATTGATCAAGGTATCGCATGCTACCGAGACAGTGAACTAGCCCATCAGCAGGCGTCCGCCCCCGCCCTGTCCAGCCCTCCCTTTCGGAGGGCTTTTTCATGCCTGGCGCCGGAGCTCCAGACACTATTAATTCCTGTGCGCTGCTCGCCATTTCAGCGATGATCTTGCCGTCACGACACGCGTATCGAATTTGCGCGCCATAGTTGACCACGCCTCCGATCGTCACGACCGCCCGCTCGTCAACCTCTCCTGCTCACCTCCGCCCCCCAGCTTAGGCACCACCCAGAAGCAAGCATTGATGCGGGTTTTCGGCCAGATCCAGGATCATAGGGCACCACTCTGGACCCTGCCGCTTAGTGCGGATTCTCCATGCTCGACGACACGACCTCGCATCAACCGCAGGGACTTTACCCAGTTTGCGCAGTTCACCCTTGACGCATATTTTTATGCATTTCGGACTTTGCGCAGTTTACACAGTTGGGTCTAGGGACAAAAAAATTCACGCACGCGGCTGCACGATGTCAGCGGCGCCCGCCAGGATGGCATCCAGCCGGTCACCCAACACCTGCCATGCGGCAGTCTTCTCGGCCTCATAGTCGTGTCGCAGGTAGACACGCCGTACTCGGCCCGCCAGCAGGTGATTCTGGCAACGGTCAATCGTGTCCAACGACACGCCCAGCGCCTGCATCATCGTCGCACCGGTGCGTCTCAGGTCGTGAGGCGTCCAATCGCCGCGCTCGCCGCCAGCAAGCACCAGCGAATCATCAAAGGCGCGGCCCCGCAAAGGTTTGCTGCGATCCTTGAATCGGATCTGGCGGTCGCCCACCTGCTTTGACACGGATCTCAGGCAGACGTGGGCATCTCCGGCGCGCTGGTTCCTCGCTGGGAAGCACCAGGCGCTATCACCCGTGATTTCGTGCAGGGCCTTGAACTGCCGCAAGGCGAAGTCGGACAGATAGACCGTCTGCGGATTTTTCTTGCCGCGGTGTCCCTTCACATTTTCGAGCGGGATAAACCAGGTGCCCGCATCCAGGTCCACATGTTCCCAGCGGGACCTCAGCAGTTCGCCGATGCGGCATACCGTACTCAGGCACAGCCACAGAGCAATGCGTGTTTTAGTATCCACCGGATGCACGGCTGCTCGACGATCCGGGGCATCCGCATAGCTCGCATCCATGTTCCGGAAGATGTCGGCAAGCTCCCCGATTTCCGCCGACGTCAGAATGCGGGTGCGTTCATCCTCGTAGTCGGTGGGGATCAGCAAGTCCATATCGACCAGCTTAGCCGGGTTGCCGTCCTCGAGTAGCCGATTCCAGGGCTTGCGCTCGCGGCCCCACTTGAGCATGTGACTCACATTCCCATAGGTGATGATCGCCTGCCGGATGATGCCGCGCTCTGTCTGGGCACGCAGCAGGGAGAGAATGTCGCCGCCCGAGAGCTTTCGTAGCTCGATGCTTCCAATGGCTGGCAGCACGTCTTTCTCAAACTGGCGGCGCAAGTCCTTGTTGCCATCCTTGCGGGCCACGCCATCCACGATCCAAGCGCCATACAAGTCCCGCACCGTCTTTGCAGCCAACTGCGCCACTTTCGCCGCAGCCTCCTGCGCTCGCTTCTCTTCTGCCTTGGTCTGACGCTCCTCCTCGCGCTGCACCTGAAAATCTATGCCGTTACGGGCAAGAGCTCGAATCCGCGCATTCTCGGCAGTCGCATCGGCAAGCGACATTTTCCCCGGGCCATCGCCATAGGGACACGATAGCCGCGCCACCCGACGACGCCCCAGAACGGTATACTTCACGAACCATTGCCGCATGCCGTCAGTGGCAACACGCAGGTACAGGCCAGTATCGACCGCAAGCTCATACGGCTTGGCTGCGGGCCTGAGCGCATTCAGCTCTTTGACCGTCTTTTTTCCCATAGTCAGCACTCCGTAGGACACTCGTAGGACAAAAATATGAGGCTAGATAGTGCTTGTTGTCACATCATGGAGACACTAATCTAGTACAAGAGCCGCATGAATAAAGGCTATGCCTTGTTTCTATCAATGTACACCAATTCCCAAGAATGTAGTATTTAACTGCTTTGGGAGCAGAGGGTAGCATGTTCGAATCATGTCGCCCCGACCAACACAATCAAGGAACCCGCATGTCTTCCACCACCGATGATCTTGGCAAACTCATCCTGCGTCTGGTTCTAGGCATCCTGGTCCTGCTGCATGGCCTGTCCAAACTGGACAGCGGCATCGGCTGGATCGGCGGCATGCTTCAGGGGCACGGCCTGCCGGGTTTCGTGTCTTATGGCGTCTATATCGGCGAAGTCCTTGCGCCTATCCTGGTGATCCTGGGCCTCTGGGCGCGCCTGGGCGGCATCCTCATTGCCATCAACATGCTGTTCGCCTTCGGGCTCGTCCACGCCCACGACCTGCTCACGCTGGGCAAGAGCGGCGGCTGGGCGATGGAACTGCAAGGCATGTACCTGTTCACGGGCCTCGTGGTCGCGCTGCTGGGCGCCGGTGCCTACAGCCTGGGCGGACGCAACGGCCGCTGCAACTGATTCAGCACCGACACGCGGGCCCGCTAGGCGGCGGGCAGCGTCACCACCACACAGGCGCCGCCCAGTTCACTGGTTTCGATCCGGGCCCATCCGCCATACAGGTCGGCCAGATCGCGCACGATCCCCAATCCCAACCCTGAGCCCGGCGTGCGCTCGTCAGCGCGCTTGCCCCGCTCGAAAACCGCTTCCGCCCGCTCGGGGCTGAGCCCCGGACCATCGTCCTCTACCCGGATTTCCAGTTCGCCATCCAGGCTGCGGGCCGAAACCCGGACCCGCTTGCGCGCCCACTTGCCCGCATTGTCCAGGATATTGCCCAGCATTTCCTGGAAGTCCTGGGATTCTCCCCGGAAGGCGAGATCGTCCGCCACCCCACTCAGGTCATAAGTCAGATTGCGCTCGGCATGCACGCGGACCATCACACGCACCAGGCCTTGCAGCAAAGGCAGGATCGGGCTGCGCAGCCCGGTCATGCGGACCGCCGCAGCCGCCCGCGCATGGGCCAGGTGGTAGTCCACCTGACGGCGCGCGGCATCCACCTGTTCGGTGATCAGGCGCGGCAGCGCCGGATCAGCCGCCGCCGCCGCATTGGCCATGACGGCCAACGGCGTCTTCAGGGCATGCGCCAGATTGCCAGCCTGCTGGCGGGCGCGTTCCAGGCCCTGGGCATTGCGATGCAACACCTGATTGAAATCATCGACCAGCGGCTGAACCTCGGTCGGGAACACCCCTTCGATCCGTTCCGCCCGCCCTTGGCGCAAGTCCGCCAGACGCTGGCGCAGACGCGCCAGGGGCCGCAATCCATACCCCACCTGCATCCAGGCCGCGAACGCCATCCCCAGCACGAGCACGCCCAAGGCCATCCCCAGCATCTGGTTGAACCGGCTGATCGGCTCGGCCAGCAGGGCCTGGTCGGCCGCCACCGACAGCACCAGATCTTCATAAGGGCCGTCAGCCGGCTCGACTTCGCGAACGCGCAGCTGCAGTTCGGTGCCGCCCGGCCCCGGTGCCTGGGTCCGCAGGTCCTGGCCTGGCGTCAGGTACGGATACAGAACGGGCAGGCGCGCATCCCACAACGAGCGGGACCGCAGCTGCTCCGCCGGCCGTCCATTCTGGGCCGGAACGGAGATCTGCCAATAGAGCCCCGAGTACGGGTGGGTGAAGCGCGGGTCGCTGGGCGGGGACGCGAGCGAGACCTGCCCGTCATCGCTGATCTGCAGCTGCGCCGTGAGCTGGTCCAGATGGATGTTGAGTTCGGATTGCAACTGCGCCAGGATGTGCTGGCGAAACAGCTGCTGGATCCCCCACCCCGCCACCGCCACACTGAGCAGCGCCCAGGCCAACACACCCGCCAGCAGACGCAGGCGCAGGGACCGATAGCGCGCCTCCAGCGGCTTCATGATGGGGGTGTGGCGGCCAGCCGATATCCCAGCCCGCGCACTGTCTGGATCAGTTCGGCCGGGATCTTGCGTCGCAGGCGGGCGATGAAAACTTCGATCGTATTGGAATCCCGGTCGAAGTCCTGCGCATAGATATGCTCGACCAGCTGGCTGCGGGAGATGACTTCCCCCTGGTGCATCATCAGATAGGCCAGGACGCGGTATTCATGGCTGGTCAGTTCCAGCGGCGCATCGCCCAGCAGCACTCGCGACTGGCGGGTATCCAGCAGCAGAGGCCCGCAGCGGATGTCGGTCGAGGCATGCCCCCCGGCCCGCCGCAGCAGGGCGCGCACTCGCGCCTGCAGCTCTTCCAGGTGGAAGGGCTTGGTCAGATAGTCGTCGGCGCCCGCATCGATCCCGGCAACCTTGTCGTGCCAATTATCGCGGGCGGTCAGGATCAGCACCGGCATGATGCGGCCGGCCTCGCGCCAGGCCCGCAGCACCGACAAGCCGTCACGCCCCGGCAAGCCCAGGTCCAGCACGACCAGATCGTAGGGTTCGCTCAGCCCCTGATGCTGGGCGTCCAATCCGTCATGCGCCACGTCAGCCACGTAACCAGCGGATTCCAGCGCGACCTTCAGCTGGGACGCGAGCAATGGCTCGTCTTCGGCAACCAATAGTCTCATCGATGTCTTTCCTCGCCGCGCAGGGGGCGGCGCCCCACCGATGATATCCGGCCCGTGTGCGCATCGACCCTGATCTTGATCAGACGACCCTGATCCTGAAGAATCTTGAGTTCGTACACCCACGGACCCTCGCACGGCGGCGCACCCGCGCAATCGCCCTGGCCGTCCTCTTCCTCGAATTCGACCTTCAGGACCTGGCCCGGGTAGTCCTTGGCGACCCGCGCCAGGACGTCCTGCAGGGGCAGGACTTTGCCGAGTTGCTGCAGGCGTTCCGCCTGTGCGCGGTCATGATTGTGGGCCGGCGCGCCCGTCGCCCACAGGCCGAGGGCCAGCACACCGGCCAGCACACTGCGACGTCGCATGACAGGACTCCTCCGAGGTCGGATGCCCGTACAGTAGCAGGAAGGCGATGAATGCGAAATGAACATTGACACTGCCTTCTCAAACTGTGGCAGCTCCCCACCTCGCGCCTTGCAAGGCGCTCCGATGATTCTGGCGTGGCACAGCCCGCAGGGGCTGTGCCATGTCCAGAATCATCCAAACCTTCCCGTGATGTAGTCCTCGGTTTCCTTGCGGGTGGGCTTCACGAAGATCTGATCCGTCGGGCCGAACTCCATCAGCTCGCCCAGGTACATATAGGCGGTGTAATCGGAGCAGCGCGCCGCCTGCTGCATGTTGTGGGTGACAATCACGACCGTGTAGTCATCCTTCAGTTCGGTGATCAGTTCCTCGACCTTGGCCGTGGAGATCGGGTCCAGCGCCGAACACGGCTCGTCGAGCAGCAGGACTTCGGGTTTGATGGCGACCCCGCGGGCGATGCACAACCGCTGCTGCTGGCCACCGGACAGGCTGTTGCCGCTCTGGCCGAGTTTGTCCTTGACCTCGTTCCAGAGCGCTGCCTTGGTCAGGGCCCATTCCACCCGCTCGTCCATTTCGCCCTTGCTGAGCCGCTCGAACAGACGCACACCAAAAGCGATGTTGTCGTAGATGCTCATGGGAAACGGCGTGGGCTTCTGGAACACCATGCCGACCTTGGCCCGGATCAGGGAAATATCCAGGCGGGAATTCAGCAGGTTCTCGCCATCCAGTTCGATGGTGCCCTCGGCGCGCTGACCGGGGTAGAGATCGAACATGCGATTCATGGTCCGCAACAAGGTGGATTTGCCACACCCCGACGGACCGATGAAAGCCGTGACCTTGTTTTCCGCGACGTTCATGTTGATGTCGCGCAGGGCATGGAAGCTGCCGTAATAGAAATTCAGGTGACGCACGGCGATCTTGGTGCGTTCTGGAGCGACGGTCGGATGCGGGTTCATGGTCGGAATCAAGACGGATTATTTACGAAACAGGCTGCGGGCCACGATGTTGATCCCCAGCACCAGCAGGGTGATCAACGCCGCGCCGGCCCAGGCCAGCCGGTTCCAGTCCTCGAAGGGGCTGGCCGCATACTGGAAGATGACCACCGGCAAGTTGGCGATCGGAGCATTCATGTTCAGCGACATGAACTGATTATTCAGGGCCGTGAACAGCAGCGGCGCCGTTTCCCCGGCGATCCGGGCCACCGCCAGCAGGATGCCGGTGATAATGCCCGATCGCGCGGCGCGATAGCAGATGAACACCACCACGCGCCACTGCGGGCAGCCCAGGGCGGCGGCGGCTTCACGCAGGCTGTTGGGCACCAGGCAGAGCATGTTGTCGGTCGTCCGCACGACCACGGGGATCACCAGGATCGCCAGCGCGAAGGCGCCGGCCCAGCCGGAATAGTGGCCGGCCTGCGCCACATAGACCGCGTAGATGAACAGGCCGATCACGATCGAGGGCGCCGACAGCAGGACGTCGTTCAGGAACCGTGTGGCGGGGGCCAGCCAGCCCCGGCGGCCGTATTCGGCCAGATAGGTTCCCGCCAGCACGCCGATCGGCGTGCCGATCAGTGTGCCCACCGCCGACATCAGCACGCTGCCGACGATGGCGTTCAGCAGGCCGCCGGTCTGCCCCGGCGGGGGCGTGCTTTCCAGCACCAGGGCGAAGGACAGCGCGCTGCCGCCCTTGAGGAGCAGCGTGGCGATGATCCATGCCAGCCAGAACAGGCCAGACCCAAGCGCCAGCCCGGACAGACCGAGCATCATGCGGTTGAACCGCCGACGGCGGCGATAGATCGGGTTGCTCTGGACGATGGAAGAGTCGGAAACGGGCATGGGCAATTCGGTATCAGGCGCCTTCTTTGCGCGACAGTTGCAACAGCATGAACTTGGACAAGGCCAGGACGACCGTGGTGATCAGGAACAGGATCAAGCCGAGTTCCAGCAAGGCGGATTTCTGCAGGCCGCCGGCCTCGTTGAATTCGTTGGCCAGGGCTGATGCGATGGAATTGGAAGGCGAAAAGAGCGAGGTCGGCAGATTGAAGGCGTTGCCGATCACGAAGGTGACCGCCATGGTCTCGCCCAGCGCCCGTCCAAGTCCCAGCATGATACCGCCAATGACGCCGTGCTTGGTGTATGGCAGCACGACTTTCCAGACGACCTCCCAGGTGGTGCTGCCCAGTCCGTAGGCGGATTCCTTCAGCAGCGCGGGCACCTGCTCGAACACGTCGCGCATCACGGCCGTGATGAACGGAATGATCATGATGGACAGGATCAGCCCCGCGGTGAACAGGCCGATACCCATCGGCGGGCCGGCAAACAGATTTTCCAGGATGGGGACGCCGTCGGCCAGATCGACGATGCCGGGTTGCACGTATTCCTGGAACAGCGGCACGAAGACGAACAGTCCCCACATGCCATAGATGATGGATGGGATCGCGGCCAGCATTTCGATGGCGGTCCCCAAGGGCCGACGCACCCAGGCCGGGGCCAGTTCCGTCAGGAACATGGCAATACCGAAGGACACCGGAACAGCGATCAGCAAGGCCAGCAGCGCGCTCAGGACGGTCCCCAGGATCGGCACCAGGGCCCCGAAATGCTGACGAACCGGATCCCAATCATTGGTCCACAAAAAGGCGAAACCGTACTGGACGATCGTGCCTCGACTGCCGTAAATCAGGGACACCATGATGCCCGCCAGCAGGATGAAGACCAGAAACGCAAATGCCCGGGTCAGGTGTCGGAATCCCGCGTCAACCAAGAGATTGCGTTGTTTATTGATCATGAAGAAAGGTTCCGTGGTCACGGGGCACAAGGAAACAGCCGCCCCGATCGGACTTCAAAAACCAGTATTTTCCCACAAACAGGGCGGCTGTCAGCCGCCCTGGATTTACACCGGCTGACCCATGGGGGGTCAGCCCTCATACGGATCGTCCGCTACGATCAGGGCCAGACAGCCTTGCCGTCCTCACCCTTGATCTTCTCGGCCCAGAGGTCGCGAATCTGCTTCGTCACCGAATCCGGCAGCGGCACGTAATCCAGATCGCGCGCCATGTCGCCGCCATTCTTCCAGGCCCAGTCGAAGAAAGCCAGCACTTCGTGCGCCTGCTTCACGTTGGGCTGCTTGGCATGCACCAGGATGAAGGTTGCGGACGTCACAGGCCAGGAATCGGCGCCGGGCTCATTGTTGAGCACCAACCCCATGCCAGGCGCCGACGACCAGTCGGCATGGCTCGCGGCTGCGGCAAAAGCCTTCTGAGCCGGCTGCACGAACTTGCCGTCCCGGTTTTGCAGCTGCGCCCAGGCCAGCCCATTCTGGTGAGCGTAGGCGTATTCCACATAGCCGATCGAGTTGGCCAGCTGACGCACGTAGGCGGAGACGCCTTCGTTGCCCTTGCCGCCCTGACCCGTGGGCCACTTCACAGCCTTGCCTTGACCGACTTGTTCCTTCCAGGCCGGGGAGACCTGGGACAGGTAATTCGTCCAGCCAAAGGTCGTGCCCGAACCATCGGACCGGTGCACCACCACGATGTCCTTGGCCGGCAGCGTCAGGCCCGAATTCAGGCCCGCGATCGCGGGATCGTTCCACTTCTTGATCTTGCCCAGGAAGATATCGGCCAAAACCGGGCCGGTGAGCTTGAGTTGCCCAGCCTTGATCCCCTCGACGTTGACGACCGGCACTGTGCCGCCGATGACCGCCGGGAACTGGACCAGACCATGCTTCTGCAGATCATCGGGCTTCATCGGATCGTCCGAAGCGCCGAAGTCGACCGTCTTGGCGATGATCTGCTGCTGACCGCCGCCCGAACCGATGGACTGATAATTGATGCGATTGCCGCTGGTTTCCTGATATTTGGCGGCCCACTTCGCATAGATTGGGTAGGGGAAAGAGGCGCCGGCCCCCGTCAGGTCGGCGGCAAACGCCGACGCGCCTGCAGCCGCCATCAGCGTCAGGCCCGTTGCGCATTGAACCAGCATCCGTTTCAACATATGGAAAATTCCTGTGTGGATGATCAAATGTGACGGATTCCACATCCGTCAGGACTGCATGGTAAAGATACCGTGTGACAGTTTGATGACAGACTGACGCCCCCTTCCAACTCGCGGCCCGCAGGGGCTGTCATATGTCCGAAATCACCCCAGCCGCGCCATCAAATATTGATGCAGATTGAACGCCGGCCGGCGGTTGCGCACGCGCTGGTAGCGACCGTCCGGCTGGGCGGCCCAGGCCAGCTGATTGTCGCGCCAGGCGAACGTGAAGGACTCGTCGATCACACGGCGGCGCAAGGTCTTGTCCAGCACCGGGAAGGCCAGTTCGACCCGGCGCAGGAAATTACGGTCCATCCAGTCCGCCGAGGACAGATACAGCGGTTCGGCGCCATCCTGATAGAAATAGAATACCCGGGAATGCTCCAGGAAGCGGCCGATGATCGAGCGCACCTGGATGTTTTCCGACAAACCGGGCACCCCCGCCTGCAGCGCACAGGCCCCGCGCACGATCAGATCGATGCGCACGCCGGCCTGGCTGGCCGCGTACAGGGCCTTGATGACGGTGGGTTCCAGCAGGGAATTCATCTTGGCGCGGATTCGGGCCCGCTTGCCGGCGCGCGCGAACTCGGTTTCCGAGCGGATCAGGTTGAGCACGGTTTCATGCAGCGTGAATGGAGACTGCAACAGCAGTTTCAGTTCGCGGCGCGCACCCAGTCCGGTCAGCAGGGAAAAAACCTGATCCATGTCCTCGCAGATCGCCTGGTTGGCGGTCAGCAGACCGAAGTCGGTATAGAGTTTGGCCGTGCGCTGGTGATAGTTGCCGGTTCCCAGATGCCCGTAGCGCCGGATGCGGCCATCCTCGCGCCGCAGGACCAGGGCCATCTTGGCATGGGTCTTGTGCCCCACGACGCCGTAGCTGACATGCGCGCCGACTTCTTCCAGGCGGGCGGCCCAGTTGATGTTGGTCTGTTCATCGAAACGCGCCATGAGTTCCACCACCACGGTGACTTCCTTGCCAGCACGGGCGGCCGACAGCAGCAGCCCCATCAGTTCGGAGTCCTCGCCCGTGCGATAGATGGTCTGTTTGATTGCCACCACCTGGGGGTCCAGCGCCGCCGCCTGCAAAAACATGAGGACCGGCTGAAAAGACTGGTAGGGATGATGCAACAGGTGATCGCGGGCGGCAATCGCCGCGAACAGGGTCTCCGGGCGCTGCATGTCGCCATCGAACGGCGCCGGAATCCGGGGACGGAACACCGGGTATTCCAGGTCGGGCCGGCTGACCCGGTTGCACAGCTGCATGAGGCGGGTCAGATTCACCGGACCATTGACCCGATAGGTATCGGCCGGCCCCAGGTTGAATTCCCGTTGCAGGAAGAGTTCCAAGTCCGGGGGCAGCGCATGGGCGATCTCAAGCCGCACCGAGGCGCCGAAATTGCGCTGCGAGAGTTCGCCCTGCAGCGCCTGCCGCAGATTGGTGATTTCTTCCTCGTCGACGAACAGGTCGCTGTTGCGGGTGACCCGCCATTGATAGCAGCCCTGCACGTTCATGCCGGGGAACAGATCGCCCACGAAGGCATTGATCAGCGTGGTGAGCAACATGAACCCGTCGGGGATCCCGGAGATCTCGGGCGGCACCTTGACCATGCGCGGCAGAGCGCGAGGCGCCTGCACGATGGCGATGTGGCCCTCGCGGCCGAAGGCGTCCTCGCCGCTGAGGGACACGATGAAATTCAGGCTCTTGTTGTAGACCCGGGGGAAGGGATGCGCCGGATCCAGGCCGATCGGGGTCAGCAGCGGCATCACGTCACGCAGGAACACCCCGTAGGCCCATTCCCGCTGCAAATCCGTCCAGCCGGTGGAATAGATCAGACCCACGCCCACTTCCATGAGCCGGGGCATGACTTCACCCGTCAGCAGGCGGTTTTGCCGGTCGACCAGCACATGAGCCGCCCGTTGCACGCGGTCGAAGGCCTCGCCGGGCGTCATCCCGTCGGCACTCCGTAATTCGGGCGTCTGGCGCTGCTGCTCTTTCAAGCTGGCCATCCGGATTTCGAAGAACTCGTCCAGGTTGGACCCCACGATGCAGAGATATCGCAGGCGTTCGAGCACGGGCACATCCGGGCGTTCGGCCATGGACAATACCCGCTCGTTGAACTTCAGGACCGACAGTTCGCGGTTCAAAAGGGTTGGCGTTTCTTCCGCGCCTCGCATGGGGACTCCAGTTCCTGTCATGAATCGGCCACTATAATCGCACAGTGCAACACTCTCGGGTAACCTCATGGACGACCGGCTGGCATCGATCGACCTCGGATCCAACACTTTTCGACTGTCCATCGGACGAATTGTGCGCCATGGCGGCGCGGTTCAGATCTATACAGAAGACAAACTCCGCGAACTGGTGGCCCTGGCCAGCGGCCTGGACGAGTACCAGCGCATCAACGCGCCCACCATCGCCCAGGCGCTGGCTGCCCTGCGGCGCTTCGGCGAACGGCTGAAGGGTTTCTCTCCCGACAATGTGCGCGCCGTCGCCACCAACACCTTCCGCGTGGCCCGCAACGCCGCCGAGATCCTGCCCGAGGCCGAACATGCCCTGGGTTTTCCCATCGAAATCATCTCCGGCCAGGAGGAAGCCCGCCTGATCTACCTGGGCGTGAGTCAATATCTGCCTCCCTCGCCGCATCGGCGCCTGGTGATCGACATCGGCGGGGGCTCCACCGAATTCATCATCGGCCAGGGCGAGCAGCCGCAACAGCTGGCATCCCTGCAACTGGGCTGCACAAGCTTGACCCGGAAATTCTTCCCGCATGGCCGCATCACCAAGGCACGCATGCACCAAGCCATCCTGGCGGCGCGCAGCACCATGGAATCCATCACCAGCACCTACCGGCGCATCGGCTGGCAAGAGGCCTACGGTTCATCGGGCACGGCCAAGGGCCTGCTGGCCATCCTGGTCGAAAACGGGCTCAGCCCGGACGACATCACCCTCGACGGCCTGGAACGCCTGTCCACCGCCCTCATCCAGGCCGGCGAAGCGCGCCTGCAGGACTGGGCCGGCCTGAAGCCGGAACGCGCTCCCGTCCTGGCGGGCGGTCTGGCCATCATGATCGCCGCGTTCCAGGAACTGGGCATCGAACACATGAACGCCGGCGAAGGCGCGCTGCGCGTCGGCGTCCTGCATGACCTGCTGGGCCGGGACTCGCACCATGACCGGCGCGACGAGACAGCCCGCCAGATGAGCAGCCGCTATCAGCTGGACGCCAAACAGGCCAATCACGTGCGCAATATCGCACTGCGGCTGTTCGACCAGTTGGAGTTCCCGCCCCTGGCGGGGATATCCGAACTGCGCCGCGCGCTGGCCTGGACCGCCCAACTGCACGAGGTCGGCCTGGCCATCGCCCGCAACGATTACCACAAGCACAGCGCCTACATCCTGGAACACGCCGACATGCCGGGATTTTCCCGCGACGACCAGCATTTGCTGGCGTTCCTGGCCCTGGGACACCAGGGCCGGCTGACCAAAGTCCGTCACTTCGAACCCGACCATACGCAATGGCTGGCCCTGTGCTGCCTGCGTCTGGCCGTGCTGTTGCTGCGGCGCCGCGAACCCGTCGATACATTGCCTTTCGGCATCCGCGCCAATAGCCAGACCGTCACCCTGTCGGTAAACGGCGACTGGCTGGATTCCCACCCCCTGAGCGGCTTTCTGTTGAAGACCGAGGTCGAGGTCTGGCGCAAGGCCGGCTTCATGCTGGAAATCAGCAAAAAATAGGTTTTTACGGCATCCCGAAGTGCCGCCGATAGCGCTCTTCCAGCCATTCCAGATCCAGCAGGATCGGAAAATCCGCCGTGTGGAAATCCGGATCCCAGGCCGGGGCTCCGCAGATCGTCGCGCCCACCTTCAGATAGCCCTTGATCAGCGGAGGCACCCGGGCCGGCAGCGTGCTGTCCAGCCGATCGAGCGGATACGGATGCAGAGGCTGGATGCGCGGCGCATCGGGGTGCCGCGCCATCAGATCCTGCGCCTTGCGCCAGACTTCCGACGCGGTCACTCCGTTATCCCGAAGGCTGACACTGGCGCAGCCCAGCATATAGCGGTAGCCACCCTGCCTCATGACCTGCGCCAGCCCCGACCACAGCAACATGATGGCCGTGCCGTCGCGAAACCGCGCATCGACGCAGGATCGCCCGATCTCCACCAGCTGGGGCATCAGCATCCGCAGCGGCTCCAGGTCGAATTCCGAAGCGGAATAATAGGTGCCGGCACGCCGGGCGGCTTCGGGCGTCAGCATCCGGTAGGTGCCTACGACCTGCCCGGACTGCGCGTCACGCACCATGAAGTGCATGCACCAGGGATCGAAGTGGTCCACATCGCGGTCGCCTTCCGCCTCTGGAAAATACGCGCCCATGTCCTCGGTGAAGACTCGAAAGCGCAGGCGCTGGAGTTCCTCCAGCTCGGCTGGGGCCCGGGCGATACTCAGGGTCAGGCCGCCAGCCTCGACCCCAGGCCAGTCGATCAGTTCCATCGGGTGCGGATGCGGTTGCGGTTGCAGCAGAGGCTGGCAGGCCAGCATGGGAGTCTCCGGAAGTCCAGGAAATGGAGACTATTGTGCCCGAACGATATGTCACTCATGCGACAGCGTGGACTCAGGTGAGTTTGACGGCCACAAGCTGGCGCACGCCTTCTTCGGCCAACGCGGGATCGTCGGCCTCGACCATGAGGCGAAGCTTGGGCTCGGTGCCGGAAGCACGGATCAGCACCCGGCCGCGATCGCCCAGCGTGGTCCGCACCGCGCGGGACGCGGCCTGCAGGCCAGCATGGGACTGCCAGTCCAGACCCGGCGCCAAGGGTACATTCACCATTTTCTGCGCATACATGGTCAGGTCGGCCACCAGATCGGCCAGCGGCGCCCGCGCGTGGCGAATCGCGGCCAGCACCTGCAGGGCGGCCACGATCCCGTCGCCAGTGGTATGCCGGTCCAGACACAGCAGATGGCCGGAGCTTTCGCCCCCAAACAGCCAGCCATGCTGATGCAGCAGTTCGAGCACGTAGCGGTCACCCACACGCGCCCGTTCGAAGGGAATCCCCAGTTCGATCATCCGGCGCTCGAAGCCGTAATTGGTCATCAACGTACCGACGACGCCATCGATCGGTTGCGTCCGTGCCCGATCGCGCACGATCGCGTAGAGCAGTTCGTCGCCGTTGTACAACCGGCCAGTGGCGTCCACCATCTGCAGACGGTCGGCGTCCCCATCCAGAGCGATGCCCAGATCGGCGCCCTGGGCCGCCACGGCGGCCACCAGCGTTTCCGGGTGGGTAGCACCGACCTTCTCGTTGATGTTGAAGCCGTCCGGCTCGCAACCAATGACGCTCACGTCCGCGCCCAGTTCACGGAAGACATGAGGCGCGATGTGATAGGCGGCGCCGTTCGCGGCATCCACCACGATCTTCAGCCCCTGCAGATCGAGTTCGTTGGGAAACGTGCTCTTGCAGAATTCGATGTAGCGGCCCGCCGCGTCGCTGATGCGGCGCGCACGCCCAAGTCCCGCCGAATCGGCACAGCCGACCGGCTGCTCGATCATGGCTTCGATGGCGGCTTCGGTTTCATCGGGCAGCTTGGCGCCCGCCGAAGAGAAGAACTTGATGCCGTTGTCGTAATGAGGATTATGCGACGCGCTGATGACGATGCCGGCGGCCAGGCGCCAGGCACGCGTCAGGTAAGCCACTGCGGGCGTCGGGATGGGACCGGCCAGGAGCACATCGACCCCTGCGGCCGACAGACCCGCCTCGAGCGCGGATTCCAGCATGTAGCCGGAAATGCGCGTGTCTTTTCCGATGACCACCGTCGGGCGGCCGGTCGTCACGGCGTCCTGAGCGAGCACACGGCCAGCGGCATAGCCCAGGCGCAAGGCGAACTCGGCATTGATGCGGTCACCCCCGACAATGCCCCGGACCCCGTCGGTCCCGAAATATCGACGTGCGGTCATGCACGGACTCCTTGTTCAACGGCCGACCAGACCCGCAGGGCATCCACGGTATCGGCCACATCATGGACACGCAGGATGTGAGCCCCCCGCATCGCGCCTGCCAGGGCGGCGGCAACGCTGCCCCCGAGCCGCCGGTCGGCCGGACGCCCGGTCACCGCGCCGATCATGGATTTACGCGATAAGCCGATGAGGCTGGGGTATTCGTCCCCCATGACCTGCGGCAACTGGCGCAGTAAGGCGTAATTGTGCGCCACTGTCTTGCCAAAGCCAAACCCGGGATCGAGCACGATCCGGTCCGCCGACACCCCCGCATCGCGCAGACGCCGGGCCCCGTTTGCCAGATAGTCCCGGACTTCCGCCACCACATCACCGTAGTCCGGATCCTGCTGCATGGTGCGGGGTTCGCCGAGCATGTGCATCAGGCACAGGCCGCAGGCGGAATCCCGCACCGCGTCGATGGCCCCGGGCACCGTGAAGCCGCCGATGTCGTTGATCATGTCGGCACCGGCCAGCACGGACGCCCGCATGACTTCCGGCTTGCAGGTATCGATGGACAGAGGCACCCCACATTCGGCAAGCCCCTGGATCACCGGCAGGACGCGGCGCAGTTCCTCGTCCACCGTGACGGCCTGGGCGCCGGGCCGGGTGGATTCGCCACCGATATCCAGCAGGTCGGCACCCTCGTCGATGAGACGCAGCCCGTGCGCCACAGCCTCATCCGTCCGAAAATGGGTATTGCCGTCGGAAAACGAGTCGGGGGTGACGTTGACGATCCCCATCACCAGCGGGCGTTCCAGAGACAGCTGGAAACGCCCGCACTGAAGAAATGACTGCATGAATGATCCGTAAGATCCGGTCAGACGGGAGTGGTGGCAGGACCTTTGTCCTGATTGGCGGCAGGCTGGCCGGACGACGGCGGCGTCTGCGGCGTGTCGTTGCCCGACGACGGCGGATGCGGCGCGCGTGGTGGGCGGCCCGCCATGATGTCGTCGATCTGCTCGACATCGATGGTTTCCCATTCGAGCAGGGCGTTGGCCATGGCGTGCATTTTGTCCTGGTTGGATTCGATCAGGTCTCGGGCCACACGATATTGTTCATCGATGATGCTGCGGATTTCCGAATCGACCTTCTGCATGGTGGCCTCGGACACGTGCGTGGTTTTCGTCACGCTGCGTCCCAGGAAGACTTCACCTTCGTTCTCGGCGTACACCACGGGGCCCAGCGAATCCGTCATGCCATAGCGGGTCACGATGTCGCGGGCGATCGCGGTGGCGCGCTCGAAATCGTTCGAGGCGCCCGTCGTCATCTGGTGCATGAAGACTTCTTCGGCGATGCGACCCCCGAAGAGCACGGCGATGGTGTTGAGCAGCCGGTCCTTGTCCATGCTGTAGCGATCGTTTTCGGGCAACTGCATGGTCACCCCCAGCGCGCGGCCGCGTGGAATGATGGTGACTTTGTGGACGGGGTCGGTCTTGGGCAGCATGCGCGCCACCAGGGCATGACCCGATTCATGATAGGCGGTATTGCGGCGCTCTTCCTCGGGCATGATCAGGGAACGGCGCTCGGCCCCCATGATGATCTTGTCCTTGGCTTTTTCCAGATCGCTCATGTCGACCGTACGGCCATTACGCCGGGCGGCGAACAGGGCACCCTCGTTGATCAGGTTGGCCAGGTCGGCACCGGAAAAACCGGGTGTGCCACGTGCCAGCACGTTGGCGTCCACGTCCTGCGCAATGGGGACCTTGCGCATGTGGACCTTCAGGATCTGTTCGCGCCCGCGGATGTCGGGCAGCGAGACGACCACCTGGCGATCGAAGCGGCCCGGACGCAACAGCGCCGGATCCAGCACATCGGGACGGTTGGTGGCGGCAATGACCAGCACACCCTGGCCGGTCTCGAAACCGTCCATTTCCACCAGCAACTGGTTCAGCGTCTGTTCGCGTTCGTCGTTGCCACCACCCAGGCCGGCGCCGCGCTGACGGCCCACCGCATCGATTTCATCGATGAAGATGATGCAGGGAGATTGCTTTTTCGCGTTCTCGAACATGTCGCGCACGCGGGCCGCGCCCACGCCGACGAACATTTCGACGAAGTCGGAACCGGAAATGCTGAAGAACGGGACCTTCGCCTCGCCGGCGATGGCCTTGGCCAGCAGTGTTTTACCCGTGCCCGGAGGGCCGACCATCAGCACGCCGCGCGGAATACGCCCGCCCAGGCGCTGGAATTTGGTGGGATCGCGCAGGAAGTCGACCAGTTCCTGGACGTCTTCCTTGGCCTCGTCGCAGCCGGCGACATCCGCAAAGGTGATGTTGTTGTTGTTTTCATCCATCATGCGGGCGCGGGATTTTCCGAAGCTGAACGCCCCGCCCTTTCCGCCGCCCTGCATCTGGCGCATGAAGAAAATCCACACCCCGATCAGCAACAGCATCGGGAACCAGGAAATGAACAGGCTGGTCAGGAAGGACGGTTCTTCGCGGGCCTTGCCGGACACCTGCACGCCGTCTTTCACCAGTTCGGGGACCATCCACAGATCGCCGGGCGAGGTCAGGCTATAGGCACGACCGGAGTCGGGCGTGACGTAGATGGTATCGCCCTGGATGTCGACCTTGTTGATCCGGCCGGCACGCGCGTCGTTCATGAACTGCGTGTAGGTCACGGTGTCGGAGCCCGAAACGGGACGCCCGTCGAACTGTTTGAACACCGTAAAGAGCACGAGCGCGATCACCAGCCAGACCGCGATCTTGGAAAACGAGTTGTTCAAAGCCAACCTCCTGGGTTTTACTGCTGCCGGCCTGTCACCCGCCCCCGTGTGCGGTTACAACAAGCTGACAAATACGTCAATGCTTCATTCTACCTGAATCCACCCGCTGGCCGCAGAGGGCCGGCAGGCGGTCAGTCCGCCGTGTCGCGGGGGGCCTTGAGCCCCCGCCCGACCAGGAACGTCTCGGAGGATTCGTCCCGCGACGCCTTGGGTTTGCGCTCGACCACCCGCACGAAATGCTGTTTGAAGGCCTGTACGATCTGCGAAAAGCCGCTGCCGTGAAAGGCCTTGACGATCAGCGCGCCATCCGGCTTCAGGTGATTGCAGGCGAATTCCAGCGCGAGTTCGCAGACGTGGGCGATGCGGGCGGAATCCGCCGAAGCCACACCGGATAAATTGGGGGCCATATCGGAAATCACAAGGTCCACCGGCTGGCCCCGCAGGCCATCGCGCAACTGCTGCAGCACCTCGTCGTCCCGGAAGTCGCCCTGGATGAATTCGACGCCGGCGATGGGTTCCATGGGGAGCAGATCCAGCGCCACGATGCGCCCGTCGATCGCCCCGCCAGCCGCCGCCAGCCGCTCGCGCACAACCTGCGACCAGCTGCCGGGCGTCGCGCCCAGATCGATGACCACATCTCCCCGGCGCAGCAGCCGTTCGGCTTCCAGGATTTCGATGAGCTTGAAGGCTGCGCGCGCCCTATAACCCTTCTGTTGCGCCATTTTGACGTAAGGATCATTAATATGCCGATGCACCCAGGCTTGGGAGAATTTTTTCTTGGCCATTCCCGTACAATTCCAGTATGCCGAAACTCGAACTGACCTCTCAGCAGCGCAGCACCCTGCGCGCTGCCGCACACCCCCTGCACCCCGTCGTCCTGATCGGCGATCGCGGCCTGACCGACGCCGTACTGGGCGAAATCGACCGCAGCCTGGCGGCTCATGAACTGATCAAGGTCCGCGTGGCCGGGGCAGAGCGCGAAGATCGCGAAGCGATGCTCGAGGCCATCTGCGAAGCGCTGTCCTGCGCCGCAGTGCACCATCTCGGCAAAACGCTGATTATCTATCGTCCCGACGTGCTTGCGCAACAGGCTGCCGTAGAGGCGGAAAACGCCACACGGGCGATCCGCAAGAAGTCCGAACCCTACGTGCCCAAAAAACAGGCGGCCCGCCCAGCCGCCGGCAAGCCAGCAGCCCGGTCCTCGTCTGAAAAACCGGATGCTCGGTCGCGTCGCACGACATCGGAAGACGCGCCCGGCCGACAAGGCCGGGGCTCGCGGGACGACCGCGGGCCGGATTCCCAGGGCCGGCCCGCCCGCGCGGGCCGGCCAGGGGCCGGTGCCGCGCACGGGATCCCTCGCCGCAGCAGCGGCAGCGCGCTGTCGCTACGCGCGGGTGCGCGGCGCAACCGCAATCCACGCTAAGCCGCCCACATCGGCAAACGGCCCGGGCCTGCCATCACGATTCATCGGATGGCAGGCCCGGGCCGTTTCGTGTCCTGCCGGGAAAATACCTTATTGATAGCTGACGGAACAGACCTCGAATTCCCGCACGCCGGCAGGGGCGCGCACTTCGACGACATCGCCCTCGCTCTTGCCGATGAGGGCACGGGCGACCGGGCTGGAGACGGAAATCATGTTGGCACGGATGTCCGCTTCCAGGTCGCCGACGATCTGATAGGTCAGACGCTCGCCGGATTCCAGATCCTCGATTTCGACGGTAGCCCCGAACACCGCCTGCCCTTGGACATCCAGATCGGCGGGATTGATGATCTGGGCGTTGGACAGCGTGCCTTCCAGTTCCTGGATGCGGCCTTCGATGAAGCCCTGGCGCTCGCGCGCGGCATCATATTCGGCGTTTTCGGACAAGTCGCCCTGGGCACGCGCCTCGGCGATGGCGTTGATGACTTCGGGGCGCTCGACTGTCTTCAGACGGTGCAATTCAGCTTGTAAGCGCTCTGCCCCGCGAGCTGTCAAAGGGATCGCAGACATAGTTCCTGACTCAAAGTAAAAGACGCCCCACGCGCGGGGGCGCCTGACAACAAGATTAAGACGAAGATCGGGTGAAAAAACCCGTCGCCGGAAACGAAGCGGCCTGACCGGTGGGGCCCCTCGGGGCCATGGGTGGCGGGTTTGATTCCCTGCGCCTGACCGATGTGGTCTGCTGGCACGCTCGTGAAAAACCCCGGCCAAAACCGGGGTGCTGAGGCTATTGTGGTCAATCTGTCGGGAAAAAGCAAGCCTGCTGTGTTTTCCTTGACTGGTCCCTCCGGGGCGGAGGGACATCCACCGATCAGGCTGCTGCCGCCTTGCGACCGCGCAGCACCGCATACAGGATGATCGCCCCGAAGGTCGCGGTGCCGATGCCGTCGAGCTTGAAGCCGCCGATGTCCACAGAGAAATTCCCGGCTCCCAGAACCAACGTGACGGCGGCCACGATCAGGTTGCGGTTGTCGCTGAAATCGACCTGGTTCACCACCCAGATACGGGCGCCGGCGATGGCGATCAGACCGAACACAACCACCGCCATGCCGCCCAGCACAGGCGCCGGGATGGCCTGGATCACGGCGCCGAACTTGGGCGAGAAGCCCAGCAGCAGGGCCACCAGCGCGGCCACGACGAAGACCAGGGTGGAATAGATCTTGGTGACGGTCATGACACCGATGTTTTCCGCGTAGGTGGTCACGCCCGTGCCGCCCAGCGAACCCGAGATCATGGTTGCCACCCCGTCACCCAGGAAGGCGCGGCCCAGGTAGCGGTCCAGGTTCTGACCGGTCATGGCGCTGACCGCCTTGATGTGACCCAGATTTTCCGCCACCAGGATGATGGCGACCGGGGCAATGACGCTGATGGCATGCGCCTGGAAAACCGGCGCGGTCAGCTTCGGCAGCCCCAACCAGGGCGCCGCGACGATGGCGGAAACGTCGATCGGCTTGCCCAGCCCTAGACCATTGGTCAGGATGGCGTACAGGATGCAGGCCAGAAGGAGCCCCACCAGGATCAGCAGCCGTTGCACCAGCCCGCGCGTGTAGACAGCCACGCCGCCCACGCACAGGATCGTCAGCAGGGCCATGGCCGACTCGAACAGCGAACCACCCATGGCGTTCTTTGCCGCCAGGGGCGCCAGATTCAGGCCGATCACGGCCACGACGGCACCGGTCACCACAGGCGGCATCCAGCGGTCGATCCAGTCGGCGGCCGCCCCCTGGCGGGCATTGGCCAGCATGGTCAGCAAGCCAATACCGGAATAAATCAGGCCGCACACGATGATGGCCCCCAGGGCCACGCCAATGTTCAGGTTCGGGCCGCTGCCGGAATAGCCGCTGACGGCGATCACGCCGCCGATGAAGGCGAAGCTGGACCCCAGGTAGCTGGGCACCCGGCCACCGACGAACAGGAAGAAGATCAGTGTCCCCACCCCGGACATGAGGATCGCCATGTTGGGGTCGAAGCCCATGATGAGCGGCGCCAGGATGGTCGAGCCGAACATGGCGACGACGTGCTGGGCGCCCATGGCCACGGTCTGCGGCAAGGGCATGGTTTCATCGGGCTGCACGACGGCGCCGTCGGCGGTGCCTGAAACGCGGCGCCAACGGGGAAAGTAGGTATCGGACATGGAGGCTCGGCCCGTAGGGCCGTCAGGAAGGGGAAGGTTGAAATTTCGTCGCAAGTGTACGGTGCCACCCGCACACACCGCAAGACAACCCGGATAGGAGTGCTGCCAGCCGGAGCAAACGCGTGGCCGCCACCTATTCCCCAGATTTGGGACGCGGCGCGTCCTGAGCCCAAAGCTCTTCCCCCAGAGCATCGTGCAAATAATCGATGAACGCCTGGACACGAGCCGGCCGGTTGCGCCCTGGCGGCGTGACCGCATGCAGTGCAAGGGGCGCGATTTCCCACGGTGCCATCACGGTTTCCAGCACGCCGGACTGCAGATCCTGCCACACCAGGAATTCGGGCTGCAGAGCCAGGCCAAGGCCGGCACGCAAGGCGGGCATCAAGGCATCGGCGTTGTTCACCCGCAAGCGGGCCGCCATGAACTGCGAAAATTCACCCAGGCGGGGATGACGGAAGTGCCAGGTCGTCCCATGATGCGCATAAGAATAATGCAAGGCCTGGTGGGCCTGCAGGTCTTGCGGATGGCGAGGCCGCCCATGCTGATCGAGATACGCGGGGGCCCCCACCAGAAGGATGCGCACCCCGCACAGGCGGCGAGCCAGCAGGCTCGAATCCGCCAACCGGGCGATCCGCAGGGCCAGGTCGAAGCCCCCGGCCACCAGGTCCACCTGAGCATCATCGAACTGCACATCCAGCCGCACCTCCGGGTGTGTCGTCATGAACCCCGGCAACAGCGGCGCCAGGCGCGCCAAGCCGAAGGACATGGGCGCGGACACCCGGACCCGCCCCCGCAGCGCCTGCGACTGTTCTGTGACTTCTGCTTCGATGGCTTCGCCTTCTTCCAGGATGCGGGTGGCGCGATCCAGTGCCGACCGGCCGCTGTCGGTCAGCGTCAGACGACGTGATGTGCGATGAATCAGCGTCGTCTTCATGCGGGCTTCCAGGCGGCTGATCGCTTTGGATACCGTCGCCTGGGACACCTGGCAGGCTGCCGCCGCCCGGGCGAAGGACCCCGTTTCGGCGACCTTGGCGAACAAGGCCCAGGCTTCAAGGTCGGGCAATCCTTTCACGTCATTTCCTTTTCATGGCTTCGAAGCTTTCATGGCATCGCACAGGCTCAGTCAATCATATCAAAAATGGAAACCATGTAATTATATTGTTTATATTCTCAACATGATCCAAGTTACGTAGACTATCCGCATTGGTCAAGTTTCAAGGAACCCATCATGATCGAACGCCGTCCCTATGCCGAACTGGGCGGGGCCCAGCACGGCTGGCTCGATACCCGGCATCATTTTTCTTTTGCGGACTACCACGACCCCAAACGGGTCCACTGGGGTGCGCTGCGCGTCTGGAACGACGATACGATCCAGCCCAACAGCGGTTTTCCGCCGCATCCGCACGCCAACATGGAAATCATCACCTACGTCCGGGAAGGCGCCATCACGCACCAGGACAATCTGGGCAACCAGGGCCGCACGCTGGCGGGCGACGTCCAGGTCATGAGCGCGGGCACCGGCATCGTCCATTCCGAATACAACCTGGAACCCGGCTTGACCCGGATCTTCCAGATCTGGATCTTCCCGGACCAGAAGGGCGGCACCCCCTGCTGGGGCACGCAGCCCTTCCCCAAGGCCGACCGTTCGGGCCGGTTCGTCACCCTGGCCAGCGGCCTGGAAGGCGACGACGAGGCGCTGCCCATCCGGGCGCGGGCACGGGTTTCTGGGGCCACGCTGAAGGCAGGCGACACGGTGGAATACACGTTCCAGGACGCCCGCCGCGCCGGCTACCTGGTCCCGGCCGTCGGCAAGATCGAGGTCAACGGCACGGTGCTGGACGCCCGCGATGGCGCAGCCATCCAGGACGAGACCGTCCTGCGCATCACCGCGCTGGAAGATTCCGAACTGGTGCTGGTGGACAGCGCGGCGATGTAGCGCCCCACCCATCCCACTGATCGATTCGAACACCCAGCCCGTCCCCCGGGACGGACTGTTTTTTTACCTTCATTTTTACTTTGACATTGACCACAAGGACCCACACCATGAACACTCGCAATTACGACACGCTTTCCCTGATCGGCCGCATCCTGATCGCCGTCCTGTTCTGGATCGGCGTATCCGGCAAGATCGCCGCCCCCGCCGGGACCATTGGCTATATCGGATCCGCCGGTATTCCCCTACCGACACTTGCCTATGCGGGCACCGTATTCATCGAAGTGGTCCTGCCAATCCTGCTGGTGCTGGGCTACCGGACACGCCTGATCGCGCTGATTCTGGCCATCTTCACGGTCGTGGCCGCCCTGTTCTTCCACTCGCAATTCGGCGACATGAACCAGTCCACGCATTTCTTCAAGAACCTGGCCATTGCCGGCGGGCTGCTGCAAATCACGGCGTTCGGCGCCGGGGCGCTGAGCCTGGATGCGCGGCGCCAACAATAAGGCACACGACCCGTCTACACCAGGCAGGCTGGTGCCTGACGGGCATCCGGCCTTTTTCCCCGCACCGGGCGCCTTGATGGCGCCCGGTTTTTATTCCGAACTGCCGCCGCGCCGGGGCTTGCGCTTGCGCCTTGCCGCCACCGCGTCGTAGATCACATCGGGCACCATGCGCAGCAGCCGCGCCACCCAGGCCATGGGCCAGGGAATAACGCGGTAACGGTCGCCCGCCTCGATGGCGCGCACGGCCTGCTCGGCGAAACGGTCCACGGGCATCAGAAAAGGCATGCGATACGGGTTGTGCGCCGTCATGGGGGTGGCGATGAAGCCCGGCGCCAGGGTAACCACCCGCACACCCGTGCCATGGAGTTCCACCCGCAGGCTTTCGCACAGGGCACGCACAGCGGCCTTCGAGCCGCTATAGGCACCGGCACCCGGCAGGCCACGGACGCCCGCCACACTGCCGATGCCGACCAGCACACCTTGGCGGCATTCGCGCATCGGCGCGATGAAAGGCTCGAACGTACTGACCATGGCCAGCACGTTGGTGTCGAAGATATCCTGGAATACCGCAAAGTCTTCCGGCTCGCCAGCCAGGGTTCCGGCGCTGATGCCGGCGCTGGCGATAACGCGGTCCACCGGCCCGCCGGCCAGGAAATCCCGCGCGGCGGCCTGCAGGGCGGGACGATCCCGCACGTCCAGCACATACATCCGATGGTCCTGCCCGGGCAGGCTGTCGCACAGGGCCTGCAAGGCATCACGCCGGCGACCGACCAGGCCGAGCACCGCGCCACGCGCCGCGTACTGGCGCGCCAGCGCCGCGCCGATGCCGCTGCTGGCGCCGGTCACGAAAACCCGTCCGGGCCGATCAGCCGGGACGGGCGAAGATGCCGCCCGCGGTTCGCGCGAGGCGGCAGGTGCGGCGGACGTCATGTTGTCGCCCGCCATGGCGCGTCAAGCCGCGGTTGCCGCGTGCATGGCCTGCAGGGCATAGACCTTCAGACCGCCGCCGTGGCGCATGTACTGCAGCCCTTCGACGGCCGCGCGCGCGCCGGCGATGGTCGTGAAGAAGGTTACGCGGTTGGCCAGCGACTGGGTGCGGATGGCGCGTGAGTCGGCGATGGCATTGCGGCGTTCCTCGACCGTGTTGATGACCATGGCGATCTCGCCGTTCTTGATCATGTCGACGATGTTGGGGCGGCCTTCCGTGACTTTGTTGACGATTTCCACCGCCAGCCCGGCCGCCTCGAGGACGGCCGCCGTGCCCCGGGTGGCCACCAGCTGGAAGCCCAATGCCGCCAGACCGCGGGCGACTTCCACGGCGCGGGGTTTGTCCTGCGCCCGTACGCTGATGAAGACCCGACCGGATTCCGGCAGCATGACGCCTGCGGCGATCTGGGATTTGACGAAGGCCTCGCCAAAGGACTCGCCCACACCCATGACCTCGCCGGTGGACTTCATCTCCGGCCCCAGGATGGTGTCCACTCCAGGGAATTTGACGAAGGGGAACACGGCTTCCTTGACGCAGTAATGCACGGGCGCCGGAATCGAGGTCACGCCCTGCTGGGCCAGGGTGCGGCCAGCCATGACGCGCGCGGCGATCTTGGCGAGCTGACGACCGGTTGCCTTGGAGACGTAGGGCACCGTGCGGGATGCGCGCGGGTTGACCTCGAGCACGTAGACGTCGCCGTCCTGGATGGCAAACTGCACGTTCATCAGGCCCTTGACGTTCAACGCACGCGCCATCAGCGCCGTCTGACGCTTGATCTCGTCCACCGTTTCGGCCGACAACGAATACGGCGGCAGACTGCAGGCGGAATCGCCCGAGTGCACGCCGGCCTGCTCGATGTGTTCCATCACGCCACCGACGACGACCTGATCGCCGTCGGCCAGGCAGTCCACGTCGACCTCGGTCGCATTGTTCAGGAAGTGATCCAGCAGCACCGGCGAATCGTTGCTGACCTTGACGGCCTCGCGCATGTAGCGTTCCAGGTCCTGCGGCTCGTGCACGATTTCCATGGCGCGGCCACCCAACACGTAGCTGGGGCGCACGACCAGGGGATAGCCGATCTCGCCGGCCAGGGCGAGAGCCTCGCCTTCGGTGCGTGCCGTGCGGTTGGCCGGCTGGCGCAGACCCAGTTTGGTCAGCAGTTTCTGGAAACGTTCACGGTCCTCGGCCACGTCGATGGAATCGGGGCTGGTGCCGATGATCGGCACGCCATTGGCTTCCAGCGCGCGAGCCAGCTTCAGCGGGGTCTGGCCGCCATACTGCACGATCACACCGACGGGGTTTTCCTTGTGAACGATCTCCAGCACGTCTTCCAGCGTCAGCGGTTCGAAATACAGACGGTCGGACGTGTCGTAGTCGGTGGATACGGTTTCCGGGTTGCAGTTGACCATGATGGTCTCGAAACCGTCCTCGCGCAGGGCCAGCGCGGCGTGCACGCAGCAGTAGTCGAATTCGATGCCCTGGCCGATGCGGTTGGGCCCACCACCCAGCACGACGATCTTCTTGCGGTCGGTGGGGGCGGCCTCGTCCTCTTCCTCGTAGGTCGAGTACATGTAGGCCGTGGTCGTGGCGAATTCGGCCGCGCAGGTATCCACCCGTTTGTAGACCGGACGCACGTTCATCTGGTGACGCAGCTTGCGCACTTCGGCTTCGGTCGTATCCAGCAGGAAAGCCAGGCGCCGGTCGGAAAAGCCCCGGCGCTTGAGCTGGCGCATCGTCTCGGTATCGATCTCGGACAGCGTGCGCTGTTCCAGCGCCAGTTCGATATCGACGATTTCCTTGATCTGCGCGAGGAACCACGGATCGATCTTCGTCAGTTGATGGACCTCGTCCAGGCTGAATCCCTGGGCAAACGCGTCACCCACGTACCAGATGCGTTCGGGGCCAGGTTCGCCCAATTCGATCTGCAGGCGCTCGCGATCGGTGGTTTTCTGGTTCAGGCCGTCCACGCCCACTTCCAGGCCGCGCAGGGCCTTCTGGAAGGCCTCCTGGAAGGTGCGGCCGATGGCCATGACTTCGCCCACGGCCTTCATCTGGGTCGTCAGGCGCGAATCGGCCTGCGGGAATTTTTCGAAGGCGAAACGCGGGACCTTGACGACCACGTAGTCCAGGGTCGGTTCGAACGAGGCCGGCGTGGCGCCACCGGTGATTTCGTTGCGCAATTCATCGAGCGTATAACCGACAGCCAGACGGGCCGCGACTTTGGCGATGGGAAAACCAGTGGCCTTCGAGGCCAGCGCCGACGAGCGCGACACCCGCGGATTCATCTCGATGACGATCATGCGGCCGTTGGCCGGATTGATCGCGAACTGCACGTTCGAGCCACCCGTGTCCACGCCGATCTCGCGCAGCACCGCGATGGAGGCGTTGCGCATGATCTGGTATTCCTTGTCGGTCAGCGTCTGCGCCGGGGCCACCGTGATCGAATCGCCGGTATGCACACCCATGGGATCCAGGTTCTCGATGGCGCACACGATGATGCAGTTGTCGGCGCGATCGCGCACGACTTCCATTTCGAATTCCTTCCAGCCCAGCAGGGACTCCTCGATCAGGAGCTCGCGGGTGGGCGAGGCTTCCAGGCCTCGACGGCAGATGACCTCGAATTCCTCGGCGTTGTAGGCAATGCCCCCGCCCGTACCGCCCAGGGTGAAGCTGGGACGGATGACGGCCGGGAAGCCCGAATTGCCCAGATCGGCAGCGATGCGCTTCTGCACCGCCCAGGCCTCGTCCATGCTGTGGGCGACACCGGATTTGGCGGATTCCAGACCGATCGAGGTCATGGCGTCCTTGAATTTCTGGCGGTCCTCGGCCTTTTCGATGGCTTGCGCGTTGGCGCCGATCAGCTCGACGCCGTGTTTTTGCAGCACCCCGTGGCGATCGAGATCCAGCGCGCAGTTCAGCGCCGTCTGGCCGCCCATGGTGGGCAGCACCGCGTCTGGCTTTTCGATCTCGATGATCTTTTCGATGGCCTGCCAGGTAATGGGTTCGATGTAGGTGACGTCGGCCGTTTCCGGATCCGTCATGATGGTGGCCGGGTTGCTGTTGACCAGAATGGTGCGAAAGCCGTCGGCCTTCAGGGCCTTGCAGGCCTGGGCGCCGGAATAGTCGAATTCGCAGGCCTGACCGATGATGATCGGACCAGCCCCGATGATGAGAATGCTTTTGATGTCTGAACGCTTGGGCATGGGAAGACGGTATCGGTTATTTGGACGACTGGGCTTTGTGCTGCGCCATCAGGTCGATGAATTTATCGAACAGCACCAGGATGTCGTGCGGGCCTGGACTGGCCTCGGGGTGCCCCTGAAAACAGAACACCGGCTTGTCGGTAAGTTCGAAGCCTTGCAGCGTGCCGTCGAACAGCGACACATGCGTGACGCGGGCATTGGCCGGCAGGCTGGCGCCATCGACGGTAAAGCCGTGGTTCTGGCTGGTGATGAACACGCGTCCTGTCGCCAGGTCCTGCACCGGATGGTTGGCACCATGGTGGCCGGTCTTCATCTTGACTGTGCGCCCGCCCAGCGTCAGGCCCAGGACCTGCTGCCCCAGGCAGATGCCGAACAGCGGAATGCCTCGATCCAGGACCGCCTTGCAGGTATCGACCGCATACTGGCAGGCAGCCGGGTCGCCAGGCCCGTTGGACAGGAAGACGCCGTCCGGATTCTGCGCCAGGATGTCGGCCACCGGGGTAGTGGCCGGCACCAGCGTGATGCGGCAGCCGCGATCGGCCAGCAGGCGCAGGATGTTGGTCTTGATCCCGTAGTCATAGGCGACGACGTTGTAGTCGGCCTGATCCTGGCGGCGGAACCCGCGCCCCAGCTGCCAGGTGCCCTGCACCCAGGCGCCCGGTTTCGATGTCGTGACCTTGAGGGCCAGGTCCTGGCCTTCCATGCCGCCAAAGCCGCGTGCCAATTCGACGGCCCGTTCCACGTCCTCGCCCACCAGGATGCAGGCGCCCTGGGCGCCGCGTTCCCGCAGAATACGCGTCAGTTTGCGGGTGTCCACGCCGGAAATCGCGACGATGCCCTGGGACTTGAGGTAGTCGGGCAGGGACTGCGTGGCGCGAAAATTGGAGACCCGGGCGGGACAATCGCGCACCACCAGGCCCGCGGCATGGATCTGGCTGGATTCGACGTCTTCGGCGTTGACGCCGGTGTTGCCGATGTGGGGATAGGTCAGGGTGACGATCTGGCCGCTGTAGCTGGGATCGGTCAGGATTTCCTGGTAACCGGTCATGGCGGTGTTGAAGACGATCTCGGCAACGGTGAATCCATCAGCGCCAATCGACACGCCTCGGAATACGGTACCGTCAGCCAAGGCAAGAATTGCTGGGACGAGTCCTGAGGACCCCTCGGGAAAGATTGACGGCAGCAAAATGTAACCCCGGTTGTAAAGTCAATATATAAACCTTCCCATTATACAGACGATCATGGTGTCTTCCGATGACGCCCCGCTCACGCCGGGACCAGGCAGGCCGATGCGATCACCGGTTTCCCGGCATTCCGCACGCCGCGATTGCCATCGCCCGAAACCCGCCTCACCCCACCACCCGCCTATCGCCCAGGGTGCGGGTTCCTATTGAAAAAATGGTCTACATTAGGAGCTTCGCCTGATCGAAGGTTTCTTCTTTTTACAAAGAGGTGTTCGTTTTCATGAGCCATCAACTGGATGCCCTGCGCGCACTGACGACGGTCGTGGCCGACACGGGCGACTTCGAGACCATGCGGGCCTACCAGCCCACCGATGCGACGACCAATCCATCGCTGATCCTGAAGGCCGTGCAGCAGGACGCCTACCGCCCCCTGCTGGACCGCGTGCTGCGCGACCATCCGGCGGCCCCGCTGGCCGAGCAGGCGGACCGTCTGCTGGTGGCGTTCGGCCGGGAGATCCTGGCGATCGTGCCCGGCCGCGTCTCGACCGAGGTCGATGCCCGGCTGTCCTTCGACACGCAGGCCAGCATCGAACGAGCACGCCAGATCATCGCGCTGTACGAGTCGGCAGGCATCGCACGTGAACGGATCCTGATCAAGCTGGCCTCGACGTGGGAAGGCATCCAGGCCGCGCGGGTCCTGCAAGCCGAGGGCATCCGCTGCAATCTGACGCTGCTGTTCTCGCTGACGCAGGCCATCGCCTGCGCCCAGGCCCGGGTGACGCTGGTTTCACCCTTCGTGGGCCGCATCTACGACTGGTACAAGAAGACAGCGGGCGCGGATTGGAACGAAGCCGCCAACGCGGGGCCCAACGACCCCGGGGTACAGTCGGTGGCGCACATCTACCGGTATTTCAAGGCCTACGACATCCCGACGCAGGTGATGGGGGCCAGTTTCCGCAACATCGGCCAGATCCGGGCGCTGGCGGGCTGCGATCTGCTGACGATCAGCCCGGCGCTGCTGGGCGAACTGGCGGCCTGCACCGATCCCCTGCCCGCCAGCCTGACCGTGGCCGACGCGAAGGCGAACGCGCCGGAATGGCTGGCCAGCAACGAGGTCGCGTTTCGCACACAACTGAATCAGGATGCGATGGCGACGGAAAAATTGGCCGAAGGCATCCGGATCTTCACGGCGGATGCGGCAAAGCTGGATGCGATGCTGGGGCAGACCGCCTGAATCCGCGGATGACCGCGACGCGAGGACTCGTTCAAAGGATCCCTAGGTCTTCCCCGATTCCCCCGGCCCGGGCTGCCAGACCAGCAGCCGGCGTTCGCCCAGCGACACGGCGCCGTCCAGCAGCAGGGCAAAGATCGTCAGCACCACGATGCCTGCGAACACCGTGTTCACGTCCAGCGTGCCTTCGGCCTGCAGGATCAGATAGCCGACGCCGGCGGCCGACCCCAGGTATTCACCCACCACGGCGCCCACGAAGGCCAGCCCGACCGAGGTGTGCAGACTGGAAAACACCCAACTCGTGGCCGAGGGGATGTAGACCGATCGCAGCAACTGGCGGCGGGTGGCGCCCAGCATGCGGGCATTGTCCAGCAGGGTCGGGGACACTTCCCGCACGCCCCGGTAGACGTTGAAGAACACGATGAAGAACACCAGGGTGACGGCCAGGGCGACCTTGGACCAGATACCCAGGCCGAACCACATGCCGAAGATCGGTGCCAGGATCACGCGCGGCATGGAATTGGCCGCTGTGACGTAGGGCTCCAGCAGGGCGCTGGCGCTGCGCGACAGACCCAGCCACAGGCCGCAGGCCAGGCCGCCCACCGTGCCGATGATGAACGCCAGTACGGTTTCGGACAGGGTGATCCACAGATGGCGGTAGACGCTGGCGTCGGTGACAAACCAGGCCCAGATGACCTGTGCAACCTCGACGGGCCGCCCAAAGAAAAAGGCGACGTTTTGATTCGTCGAGGCCCAGTGCCAGACCAGCACGATGGCCACGAGCAGGGCCAGTTGCAGCGACCGCAGGACAGGTCGGGACAGTTCGGATTTCATGGTCGGATCGGCTCCGGTTCAAGCGTGCGGCCAGCGGGTCGGCCGGATCGTTCGGTCATGGGGCATCAGGCGCGCTTCTGCCGTTCGTAGCCCTTCAGGACCTCGTCGCGCAGCACGGCCCAGATGCCCTGGTGCAGTTCGATGAACCGGGGATGCATGCGCACCTCGGCCACATCGCGCGGGCGCGGGATGTCGATGACGAATTCCCCGATGGGATGGGTCTCGGGCCCGGCGGACAGAACCACGACGCGGTCGCTCATGGCGATGGCTTCGTCCAGATCGTGGGTGATGAAGAGCACAGCCTTGCGGCGCGCCATCCACAAGTCCAGGACCTCGTTTTCCATCAGTTGGCGCGTCTGGATGTCGAGCGCGGAAAAGGGCTCGTCCATCAGAATGATGTCGGGATCGCGGATCAGGGTCTGGGCCAGCATGGCGCGCTTGCGCATGCCACCCGACATCTGATGCGGGTAGCGGTTCTCGAAGCCGCCCAACCCGACCCGGCGCAGCCAGTCGCGGCCCTGGGCGGTCGCATCGACCGAGGGCACCCCCGCGAATTCCAGCCCCGCCGTGACGTTGCCCAGGGCATTGCGCCAGGGCATCAGGGCCTCGCCCTGAAACATGTAGCCGGCCTTGTGGTTGACGCCCGATAGCGGCGCGCCAAAGACGCTGACCGCGCCCGAGGACGGCCGCAGAAGCCCCGCCGCCATGTTGAGCAAGGTGGACTTGCCGCAGCCCGTGGGCCCGACGACCGAGACGAATTCCCCCGGTGCCACCGTCAGCGTGGCGTCCCGCATGGCGGTATAGGACGCCCCGCCGGACGAGGTGAAGGTGCAGGTGACCCGGTCCAGCAGAAGCGCGGGCGCCTGCCCGGCGGCACCGGGCGAACCACCGGATCGTGAATCAGACATGCGGATACTTCTGGTTGGCCTTGATGGCAAACTGGTTGGTCCAGATGCGGCTGACGTCGATCTTGGTGCGGTCGAAATGCGGTACGTATTCGGCCAGGGCATTGAGGGCCGTCCGCGGGCCGTCTTCCGGCACCATGCCGTCGGGCGACAGGGCCTCGCGGTTGCCCTTCAAGGCCAGCTTGTACAGTTCCGGGTCGCCCAGCAGATAGGACTGCGGCACCAGCTTGGCGATGTCGTCCGGGGTTGCCTGCTGGATCCATTTGTCGGCCCGCACGATCGCATTGGCCAGAGCCTGGGTGGTGTTCGGGTTGGCATCGATGAAGGCCTGGGACGTGTACATACAGCCGGCCGGCATGTCGCCGCCGAAGATCTGCCGGGAATCCTTCAGGGTACGGGTGTCGGCAATGATGCGGACGGCATCGTCCTTGACCAGGGTGCTGATGACCGGATCCAGATTGGCGATGGCATCGATCTGGCCCGACTTCATGGCCGTGATGGCACCGGCACCGGCGCCGACACCGATGTAGGATACGTCGGTCGGTTTGACTCCATGTTGCGCCAGGAAGAAGCTGACCATCATGTTGGTGGACGACCCCGGCGCCGTGACGCCGATTTTCTTGCCCTTCAGGTCCGCCGGCGTCTTGTAATCCGGCAGTGTTTTCTTCGAGACCCCCAGGACGATCATGGGCGCCCTGCCCTGCAGGACGAAGCAACGATAGAACTGGCCTTTCGCCTGCAGATTGATGGTGTGCTCGAAGGCGCCGGACACGACGTCGGCGCTGCCGCCCACGACAGCCTGCAACGCCTTGGACCCGCCGGCAAAGTCGGCGATGGTCGTTTTAAGGCCTTCGTCCTTGAAGTAGCCCTTCAGGTGCGCGATCGACAGCGGCAGGTAATAGATCAGGGATTGCCCGCCGACGGCGATGGTCAGCGAGGACTTTTCCAAGGGCGCCTCCTGGGCGCGCACCACGGCGGGCAAGGTGCCCAGCAGGCCCGCTGCGCCGGCGGTCTTGAGCAATTCGCGACGTGAAATCAGCATGGATTCGTCTCCGTTGTCAGTATGGATTCAAGCGAGCATGATAACGCCGGATCAACCGGACCGACGTTCGGCGAGAGCCCAGGCAATGGTGCCGGCATCGACGTATTCCAGTTCGCTGCCACTGGGCACCCCCCGGGCCAGGCGGGTGACGGTCAGCCCGCGGCTGCGCAGCATGTCGGCCAGATAGTAGGCAGTGGTTTCGCCTTCGGCGGTGAAATTGGTGGCCAGGATGACTTCACGCACCCGGCCGTCCGTCGCGCGCTCCAGCATGCTGGCGAAGCGGACCTGGTCCGGCCCGACGCCTTCCAGGGGCGCGATATGCCCCATCAGGACGTAATACAGGCCGCGATAGCCGTGGCTGGACTCGATCATGTTCTGATCGGCCGGGGTCTCCACGACGCACAGCAGCGACGGGTCCCGTTCGGGATTCAGGCAGGTTTCACAAACGGCGGTCTGCGAAAAGGAATTGCAGCACTCGCAATGGCACAGGCCGCCCACGGCATCGCGCAAGGCATCACCCAGACGCAAGGCGCCATCCGGGTCATGCTGCAGCAGATGGTAGGCCATGCGCCGCGCGGTGCGCACGCCCACGCCGGGCAGGCCGCGCAAGGCGTCGATCAGCGCCCGCAGGGGCTCTGGTTCGGGCAGCCCTGTGGCCATCAGAACGGCAGCTTCATCCCGGCCGGCAGGGACATGCCCGCCGTGACCGCGGACATCTTTTCCTGCGCGGTGGCTTCGGCCTTGCGTTGCGCATCATTGAAGGCGGCCGCGACCAGGTCCTCGATCATGTCGCGATCGTCATCGAACAGCGACGGGTCGATGGTCACGCGCTTGACGTCGTACTTGCAGCTCATGGAGACCTTCACCAGTCCGCCGCCCGCAGCGCCTTCGACGACGATGTCGGCCAGTGCGTCCTGGGCCTTCTTCATGTTTTCCTGCATCTGCTGGGCCTGACGCATCAAGCCGGCAATCTGACCTTTCATCATGGCGATGTCCTGAATATCCGGTTGGGGGGTGATCAATGAAAACAGCGACTATACCGCAGCCGGCCTGACCGAGCCGGGCACGACCCGCGCCGCGAACGTACCCACCAGGGCCTGGACGACATCATCCTGAGCCACCGCGTCTTCCGCGGCCTGCTGGCGACGGCCGCGCTCGGCCTGATCGACGGCATACGCCGTGTCATCACCCGTCGTGCCGTATTCGACTTCCAGACGCAGCACCCGGCCAAAATGTTCCGACAGCACGGTGCGCAGACGATCGTGGGCAACCCCTTCGGTCAGCGTGTGGATGGCCACGCGCAGGCGGATCTGGTGTTCGTTGCCCGCGAGCCATTCGCTGTTGAGCGCGAGTTCCTGAGCAGTCCCGGTGATCGGCAGGGACGCCGCCAGAGCCGGCCACCCGGCGGGCGTCAGATCGGCGGGGTCCGGGGTTTCTCGCGCCCCAGCCGCCGACGAATCCCGCAGGCCCGTCACGGCGCCCGACAAAACCTCGTCATCCATCGTGACCGCATCGGCGGAAGCCGCCGGCTCGAAGTCGTCCGGCAGATCGGGAATGTCGGCCGTCCAGTCTTCGGTGGCGGCCACGGTATCGTCCGGCGGCACAGCAGGACCGGCCACGATAGGTCCGGTGGGAACGTCGGGCACAACCGCCGCGTCAGCAACCACAGGGTCCTGAGCAGACGCCATCGGCGCTGGCGCCGACGCCGCAGGCGCTGACGGCGCCGCGTCTTCCCAGGCGGGAATGCCGTCCCCCGCCCTACTGGATGACGAATCGATAGAGACGGCGACAGCGGATGCGGCCGGGGTGACAGCCACGGGCACCGCCGCAGGTGCGGGCGCCGGAACCGTCGTGGACAGGGTCTCGGAAATCACTGCGGCTTTGGACGCAGCCGCGGGTACAGGCTGCGGGGCCGCCCCGGCGGTCACGGCGTCCGGTCGGGAAGCGGGTGCCGCCTGAGCGGCCGGCGGGGCATCCAGCCGCACCGGCGGCACCCGGTCGGGCGGCAGCAGCGCCAGCATGCGCAGGCACGCCATCACGAAACCGGCGTATTCGTCCGGTGCCAGGGCCAGTTCCTGCCGACTGTGGACGGCAACGGCATAGAACAGTTGCACGTCGTCGGGGGTCAGTGTGCCAGCCAATGCCTGCACTTCACCGGCCCAGGGATCGTCGGCCTGCGCATGCCCCAGGCGTTGCGCGATCGCCACCCGCGACAGCAGGACCGCCAGATCCGCCAGCGCCGCCTGGAAGGACAGGCCTCGCGCGGCGAGATCATCGGCCACGGCCAGAACACCGGGCGCATCCGCGGCGGCCAGGGCCTGCAGCAGAGACACCAGATGATGCTGATCCAGTGTGCCCAGCATTTCGCCCACGGCGGCGGCCGTCAGGTTGCCCGCCGAAAAGGAAATGGCCTGGTCGGTGAGGGACAACGCGTCGCGCATGGACCCCGCGGCCGCCTGAGCGATCAGACGCAGGCCCTGGGTATCGGCCGGAATGGATTCCTGATCGAGCACGTACTTCAGATGATCGACGATGGCGGGCACCGTCATCTGCTTGAGATTGAACTGCAGGCAGCGCGACAGGACTGTGACGGGGATCTTCTGGGGATCGGTGGTCGCCAGGATGAACTTGACGTGTTCGGGTGGCTCTTCCAGGGTCTTCAGCATGGCGTTGAAGGCATGCCCGGTGAGCATGTGGACTTCGTCGATCATGTAGACCTTGTAGCGGCCGGATGACGGCGCATACACCGCCTGTTCCAGCAGCTGAGTCATCTCGTCCACACCGCGATTGGAGGCGGCGTCCAGTTCGATGTAATCGACGTAGCGGCCTGCATCGATTTCGGTGCAGGCCTGGCAATGCCCGCAGGGTGTGGCCGTGACACCCTGGGCGCAGTTCAGCGATTTGGCGAGGATGCGCGACAGGGTGGTCTTGCCGACCCCACGCGTCCCGGTGAACAGCCAGGCGTGGTGCAAGCGCCCTGAAGACAGCGCATGCGTCAATGCCCGGACCACGTGGTCCTGGCCGATCAGGGTGTCGAATGAACGGGGGCGCCATTTGCGCGCCAGAACGAGATAGCTCATGAGTCGGCCGCCGCCCGGAAGAAGCAAAAGGAAAGGCGAGCCTGACTTCGGCACTGGTTCCGCACGGCTGTGGCTGCTTCGTTCCCGACCTGACCAAGTTCACCGCCGAACCATGCGAAGGGGCCCGCCATCCGAATTCTAACAGGGATCAGGCGTTCTTTGCCTGAAGCGCGGCCACGGCCGGCAGCGTCTTGCCTTCCAGGAATTCCAGGAAGGCCCCGCCGCCGGTGGAAATGTAGCCGACCCGATCCGCGATCCCGTATTTGGCAATGGCAGCGAGCGTATCGCCGCCACCCGCGATCGAAAACCCGTCGGAGTCGGCGATCGCCTGCGCGATGACCCGGGTTCCACCCGCGAAGGCATCGAACTCGAACACGCCGACCGGACCGTTCCAGACGATGGTGCCTGCCTGGCGCAGCTGCTGCGCCAATTTTTCCGCCGTCTTGGGGCCGATGTCCAGGATCAGGTCGTCTGGGCCCACGTCGGTGGCGGCCTTGACGGTGGCCGGCGCGTCGGCCGCGAAGGTCGTGGCGACCACGACGTCCACCGGAATAGGAACCTCGACGCCACGCGCCCGCATGGCCCGCATCACGGCTTTTGCCTGATCGACCTGGTCGGGTTCCGCCAGCGACTTGCCGATCGGCAGGCCGGCCGCCAGCATGAAGGTATTGGCAATCCCGCCGCCCACGATCAGCTGATCGACCTTATCGGCCAGTGACTGCAGGATGGACAATTTGGTGGAGACTTTCGAGCCGCCCACGATCGCGACCATCGGCCGGCGCGGCGATTGCAGGGCGCGCCCCAGCGCGTCCAGTTCGGCGGCCAGCAGGGGCCCCGCGCAGGCGACCGGCGCGAAACGCACCATGCCTTCGGTCGTGGCCTCGGCCCGATGCGCCGTGCCGAAGGCATCGTTCACATAGACATCGCACAGGGCCGCCATGCGGCGCGCGAGTTCCGGATCGTTTTTCTTTTCGCCGGGATTGCAGCGACAGTTTTCCAGCAGGACGACTGCACCGGGCTTCAGATCGACGCCATCCACCCAGTCGCGGACCAGGGGTACGGGCCGGCCCAGCAATTCGCTCAGACGATCGGCCACCGGTTGCAGAGTGTCTTCAGGCCCGACCACGCCTTCCTTGGGCCGCCCCAGGTGGGACGTCACCATGACTGTGGCGCCCGCATCCAGTGCCAGCCGGATCGCCGGCACCGAGGCTCGAATCCGGGTGTCCTCGGTGATGCGCCCCTGATCCAGAGGCACATTCAGGTCGGAACGGATGAAAACGCGTTTGCCCGCCAGGGCGCCGGCCTGCGCCAGGCCGGAGAGTGTCTGAATGGTCATCTGTAATACCCTATCGATATGAGGTCCGGCTCACGCCGCGGACTGCGGCATCCTCTGCTGGAACCGCCTTGCCTGGCCGGATGCACACTGGCACCCGGAAAAAGGGCGGGTTGCCCCGCCCTCGTTTCCCGTCCGGCCCTGCCAATGACACGGGCCGGATATGCACCGGAGGATCCGGATTATTTCGCCGCCATCAGCGCCACGGTGGTATCGAGCATGCGGTTCGAGAACCCCCACTCGTTGTCATACCAGGAGCCGACCTTCACCAGCGTGCCGGAGACCTTGGTCAGGGAGGCATCGACGGTGCTGGACACCGGGTTGTGGTTGAAGTCGATGGACACGAGCGGTTCGGTCGTGTAATCCAGGATGCCCTTTAGAGGGCCTTCGGCGGCCGCCTTCAGGATGCCGTTGACCTCGTCCACGGAGGTCTCGCGCGGCGCCACGAAGGACAGATCGACGATGGACACGTTGATCGTCGGCACGCGGATGGCATAGCCGTCGAGCTTGCCGTTGAGTTCCGGCAGCACCAGGCCGACGGCCGACGCGGCGCCGGTCTTGGTCGGGATCATGCTGTGCGTGGCGGACCGCGCGCGGCGCAGGTCGGAGTGGTACACATCGGTCAGGACCTGGTCATTGGTGTAGGCGTGCACCGTGGTCATCAGGCCGTTGACGATGCCCAGCTTCTGGTGCAGGGGATGGACCAGCGGCGCCAGGCAGTTGGTGGTGCACGAAGCGTTGGAGATGACGGTGTCCGACGCCTTCAGGACCTGGTGGTTGACGCCATAGACGATGGTGGCGTCCACGTCCTTGCCGCCCGGCGCGGAAATGATGACTTTTTTCGCGCCGCCCTTCAGGTGGGCCGAGGCTTTTTCCTTCGAGGTGAAAAAGCCCGTGCATTCCAGCACGACATCCACGCCCAGGTCACCCCAGGGCAGCTTGGCGGGATCGCGGTCGGCCAGCACCCGGATCCGGTCGCCATCGACCACCATGTAGTCGCCATCGACCTCGACCGTGCCGGGGAATCGGCCATGGGCCGTGTCATAGCGCGTCAGGTGCGCATTGGTCTTGGGATCGCCCAGGTCGTTGATGGCGACGATCTGGATATCGTGTTTTTTCCCGTCTTCGTAGTGGGCACGCAGGATGTTGCGGCCGATACGGCCGTAACCATTGATGGCGACACGGATGGTCATGAGGGATCTCCTTTACAAAAGCTGCTCGACCGTGGCGGCCACGTGTTCGGCCGTCAGGTTGAAATATTTGAACAGCACACCCGCCGGGGCGGATTCCCCGAAGGTGTCGATGCCCACGACGGCGCCCGTCGTGCCGACATATTTGTACCAGGTGGCCGTGCCACCCGCCTCGACCGCCACGCGCGGCAGATCGGCCGGCAGCACGGCGGCGCGCCAGGCCGCATCCTGGGCATCGAAGACTTGCGTGCAGGGCATCGACACCACCCGGGTGGCCACGCCGCGCGACGCCAGCTGATCCTGTGCCTTGAGGGCGAGTTCGATCTCGGAACCGGTGGCGATGATGACCGCGCAGGCGCCGACCATGTCGCGCAGCACGTAGCCGCCGCGCGCGATGGCGTCGGTGGTGGCCTGATCACGTGCCACGAACGGCAGATTCTGGCGCGACAGCAGCAGGGCCGAGGGGCCGCCGGCATGCACCGCCATGCCCAGGCTGGCCGGGCGCGTCAGCGCGGCCTGCCAGGCCACGGCGGTTTCGGTCGTATCGCAGGGCCGCCAGACGTGCAGATTCGGGATCAGGCGCAGGCTGCCGGCATGCTCGATGGACTGGTGCGTGGGACCGTCCTCGCCCAGGCCGATGGAATCGTGGGTGAAGACGTGCACGACGCGCTGCTTCATGAGCGCCGCCATGCGCAGGGCGTTGCGCGAATAGTCGGAGAAGGTCAGGAACGTGCCGCCGAACGGCAGATAACCGCCATGCAGGGCCATGCCGTTCATGATGGCGGCCATGCCGAATTCGCGCACGCCGTAATTGATGTGTCGGCCCGCCTGCAGGCCGTCGGACGTGTTGCGCACCGGCGTGACGCCCTTCCAGTCGGTGAAGTTCGACCCGGTCAGGTCGGCCGACCCACCCAGCAGTTCCGGCAGGATCTCGGCGAAAGCCGCGATGGCCTGCTGAGATGCCTTGCGCGAGGCGATGGATTCGGCCTTGTCTTGCGTCGACAATACGTACGCCTGGGCACGCTGGACAAAATCGGTCGGCAGTTCGCCCGCCATGCGGCGGCACAGTTCGGCCGCCAGTTCGGGATAGGCTTCCGCGTAATGATCGAAGCGCACCTGCCAGTCGGACTGCTGATGCGCGCCGCGTGCGCGACCGTTCCAGTAGGCATAGACCTCGCGCGGGATCTCGAACGGCGGGTAATTCCAGCCCATGGCCTTGCGCGCGGCGGCGATCTCGTCGGCGCCCAACGGGGATCCGTGGACCTTTTCGGTGCCGGCCTTGGTGGGCGCGCCGCGCCCGATCACGGTGCGGCAGCAGATCAGGGTCGGCCCGCGCCGGGCGGCGGCATGCGTGCGCGCCTGGGTGATGGCCGCATCGATGGCGTTCATGTCATGGCCATTGACCCCGCGCAGTACATTCCAGCCATAGGCCTCGAAGCGCGCCGGGGTGTCGTCGGCGAACCAGTTCTCGACCTCGCCGTCGATGGAAATGCCGTTGTCGTCGTAGAACACGATCAGCCGCGACAGGCCCAGCGTACCCGCCAGCGAGCAGGCCTCGTGGGAGATGCCTTCCATGAGGCAACCGTCGCCGACGAACACATAGGTATCGTGGTCGATGATGTCGTGACCGGGCCGGTTGAATTCCTGTGCCAGCAAGGCCTGTGCCAGCGCCATGCCGACGCCGTTGGCCAGCCCCTGACCCAGCGGGCCGGTGGTGGTCTCGACCCCCGGGGTGACACCGACTTCCGGGTGGCCGGGCGTGCGTGAATGCAACTGGCGGAAATTGCGCAGTTCGTCGATAGGCAGGTCATAGCCGCTGAGATGCAGCAGCGCGTACAGCAACATCGAGCCGTGGCCGTTGGACAGCACGAAACGGTCGCGATCGATCCACGCCGGATCGGACGGGTTGTGGCGCAAATGCCGCGTCCACAGCACATGGGCGATGTCGGCCATGCCCATGGGGGCCCCGGGGTGTCCCGAATTGGCTTGTTGGACGGCATCCATGGCCAGGACGCGGATGGCATTGGCCATGGAAGGATCGGGGGCGGGCAAAGCGCTCATAGGTCTTGGGGGCGAACCGGGCGGCCAATGCCGCAAGCCTCGCCGTATCGAGGATGACAAAGCCCTGAATTTTACCACCCTGCCCGCTCCGGTTTATAGTCCGTGCATCCGTACAGCAGGGCTATTGCCCCGCCCCCCATGCCCGACGCCCGATTTTTCTGCCCGACTCCGCTGCAGGCCAACAGCCGGATCGAACTGCCCGAGGCCCTGGCGCATCACGCGCTACGGGTGTTGCGCCTGCCTGCGGACACGGCCATCACCTTGTTCGATGGCCGCGGCGGCCAGTACTCCGCCGTGCTGCGGATCGCGGGGCGCACAGCCCTGGCCGACCTGGGCACCCGCGAAGACATCGAATGCGAACTGCGTGGCACGCTGGTCCTGGTCCAGGGCATCGCCTCCGGCGACAAAATGGACTGGGTGGTGGAAAAGGCCGTCGAACTGGGCGTGAGCGAGCTGCACCCGGTCGCCGCCGAGCGCAGTGTCCTGCGCCTGAGCGGCCCGCGCCTGGACAAACGCCTGGCGCACTGGCGCGCCATCGTCCAGGCGGCCGCCGAACAATGCGGACGCAACCGCTTGATGCGCATCCACGAACCCGTGCCGTTGGACGCCTGCCTCACGCGGCTGACAGGCCCGACCCTGTTCTGCCACCCGGATGGCGACCACAGCTTCGCCCAGGCCCTGCGGACGATTCAGGACCGGCTCACGCTGTTGGTGGGGCCGGAAGGCGGCTGGTCGCCCGACGAACTGGCGCTGGCCGGGCGCCAGGGGCTAGGCGCGGTGCGTTTCGGATCACGGGTGCTGCGCACCGAGACCGCCGGGCTGGCCATGACGGCGGCGGCGACGGCCTTGCTGGACTGGTGAAGTCAAGTCTGGGCAGCGTTGCGCTGCTACCACATGCTGCGGCTTATCCCTCGCGCCCGGAATACGGCGTGGGATCGACACCGGGTTCGGGCGCCGGATGCGCGCCCGCATGCTGGATGGCATAGGCGAACTGGCGTTCGTTGTTCTGGCCGAATTCCACGACGTCATCGCAGACGCCCTGGATGGCCTTCGCATCCTCGACCAGGGCCGGATCGCCGGAATGCAGATGGCGGAACCACAGAAACAGGCCGACCTTCTGATCGCTGAGCGTATCGCACAAGCAATCGTACAGGGCGTCCAGATTGCCGCCGAAGAATTCCGGGTAATCGATGGCCTTCACGACCGCCCGCAGGACAGCCGAACGGCTGCGAGCGCGATCGCAGTCGACGGCGAACGCCGCCAGCCCCGCCTCAGTCGCGGCCGCCAGGGCATCCTGTTCGGAAACCGCCAGGGCATCCACAACCCCATGGGCGAACATCTCGTTTATCTGGGCCAGACTCATGCGGACCACTCCTTGAAAAAAGCGATGATTTCATCAGCACGGCTCAGGCTGTCCGCCCGGCCCAACGCGATCAGGTCCTTTGTGTAGCCTGTTTCGAACAACAAATATGACACCAGCGCCCCACCTCCGGCCTCGGCCTTCCGAGGGGAAACCCCCAGCACCCGGAACAGAGTGCGCACCGCCCGCGGCAATTCGCCCAGATGTTCCAGAGCTATCTCATCCAGGGAACGGCTGGGCGCGATCATCAGCGTGTGGATGGGTTGCAGTGACTCGCTTTTTAATCCATTTGCGGGGATTCGTGCAAGCAGCTCATTGATGCGCCCCATGCGCTCCATGTCGAGCGACACGCCGTCCAGGAAAATGTTGGACAGGGTATGACCCGCGATCTGTGCCAGATTGGGATATGGCGGGCTCAGGTCGCGCGCGCCGGGATGCGTTTCGTCCTGATAATTGGTCCCGATGACGAACACCCGCCGGGCCCCCAGGTGGATGGCCGGACTGATCGGGGCCAGCTGGCGCATCGAACCGTCGCCACACCAGAGCGTGTGATCGCCCATCAGGATCGCCCGGGCGGGAAACACGAAGGGGATGGCGCTGGAAGCCAGCAGATGGTCCACCCCGATCGTGCAGGCAACCGCACGGCGCAGGGATCGGGTCCAGGGCAGGATCGGACAACGCGCCTGATAGAACGTCAGGTGTTCACCGGTGGTGTAGGCCGTCGCGGTGATGGCCAGCGCCTGCAGATGCCCGCGCCGCAGATTGGTCTGCAGCCGGGTGAAGCTGAGCGTGTGGCCCAGCATCCGGGCCAGAGGTGCATTGTCCAGCAGTGAACGCGGCGCATAGCGCGACCACTGGGGCCGCAGCCAGCCCAGGCCGAACATGCCCAGCCATTGCAGGCCGGTGCTCAGCAGATGGGGTGCGTCCGCATAATAAATGTCGTGCGTGCGCAAGGCCTGCCACAGCTCGCACAAATGGCGGATGGCCTGATGCGGCTGGTGGGCGCGGCAAGCCAGGGCGGCCGCATTGATGGCGCCCGCCGAAGTCCCGCAGATGATGTCGAACGGATTGCGGAAGCTGTGCCGCGTTTCGGGGTCCAGCACCTGCAGAACCCCCGAAAGCACGCCGGCCTGGTAGGCGGCGCGCGCGCCGCCCCCCGTCATGATCAGACCGACGGGCGATCGTTCAGGCGCGTCGCGGCTTGTTGGCATCGACCACCGTCAGGGCAGTCATGTTGACGATCCGGCGCACGGTGGAGCTGGACGTCAGGATGTGCACCGGCGCACTGGCCCCCAGCAGGAACGGCCCCACCGCCACGTTGCCGCCTGCGGCGGTCTTGAGCAGGTTGTAGGCGATGTTGCCGGCATCGACACTGGGGCAGATCAGCAGATTGGCTTCACCGTGCAGCGTGGTGGACGGCAGGATGCGCTGCCGCAAGGCCGGGTCGAGCGCGCAGTCGCCATGCATCTCGCCATCGATTTCCAGACCGGGATCGCGTTCACGCACCAAGGCCAGGGCCGCACGCATTTTCTCGCCCGAGGACGAGCTGCCCGTGCCAAAATTCGAGCGCGACAGCAGGGCGACCTTGGGTTCGATGTTCAGGCGGCGCATTTCCTCGGCGGCCATCAGGGTGATGTCCGCAATCTGCCCGGCATCCGGATTGTCGTTGATGTGCGTATCGGCCAGCGCGAGCGTGCGTTCCTCGAGCAGCACGATGTTCATGGCTGCATAGGTCCGGGCCCCCGGCTGCAGACCCAGGACCTCGTCGATGAACCGCAGATGGTTGCCATAGGTGCCGACCGTGCCGCAGATCATGCCGTCGGCGTCTCCCAGGCGGACCATCATGGCGCCGATCAGGGTCAGGCGGCGGCGCATTTCCACCCGTGCCATTTCCTTCGTGATGCCCCGGCGGCACATCAGTTCCCAGTATGTCGTCCAATACTGGTGGAAGCGTTCATCGTGTTCGGGATTGGTGACCTCGACGTCCTGGCCCAGGCGAATGCGCAGGCCGTATTTTTCGATTCGCGCGGCCAGCACGGCCGGACGGCCGATGAGGATCGGCCTGGCCAGGCGTTCGTCCACCACGATCTGCACCGCCCGCAGGACGCGCTCGTCCTCGCCTTCCGCAAACACGATGCGCGCCTTGCCGCCCTCGCGCACCATGGCACGCGCGGCGGAGAACAGGGGCTTCATGAAGGCGCCGGAATGGTAGACGAACTGTTCCAGCTGGCCTGCGTAGCCTTCCAGATCGGCGATCGGGCGCGTGGCCACGCCGTCTTCCATGGCCGCCCTGGCCACGGCCGGCGAGATCCGCACGATCAGGCGCGGGTCGAAGGGTTTGGGGATGAAATAGTTGGGACCGAAGGACACGTCGTACAAGCCATAGGCCGCCGCGACCACGTCGTTCTGTTCCTCGCGGGCCAGTTTGCAGATGGCCATGACGGCGGCCTTTTCCATGCCGCGCGTGATCGTCGTCGCCCCCACGTCCAGCGCCCCACGGAAAATGTAGGGGAAGCACAGGACGTTGTTGACCTGGTTGGGAAAATCGGAACGGCCGGTGGCGATCACCGCATCTTCGCGTACCGCCAGGGCATCAGCCGGCAGGATTTCCGGATTGGGATTGGCCAGCGCCAGCACCAGCGGGCGCGCCGCCATTTTCTTGACCATATGGGGCTTGAGGACCCCGCCAGCCGACAAGCCCAGAAACACGTCGGCGTCGCCGATGATGTCGTCGAGCGTGCGTGCCTCGGTCTTCTGGGCGAAACGCGCTTTCTTGGGATCCATGAGAACCGTGCGGCCCTCGTAGACGACGCCTTCGATATCGGATACCCAGATGTGTTCGAGCGGCAGACCCATGTCCATCATCAGGTCCAGGCAACCCAGGGCCGCTGCGCCCGCGCCGGACACGACAACTTTAACCCGGGCGATGTCCTTGCCCACGACCTCGAGCCCATTGATGAACGCGGCCGTCACACAGATGGCCGTGCCATGCTGGTCATCGTGGAAGACCGGGATCTTCATGCGTTCACGCAGCTTGCGCTCGATCTCGAAGCACTCGGGCGCCTTGATGTCTTCCAGGTTGATGCCGCCAAAGGTGGGTTCCAGGCCGGCGATGATGTCCACCAGCTTGTCGGGGTCCAGCTCGTTGATCTCGATGTCGAAGACATCCAGACCGGAGAATTTCTTGAACAGCACGGCCTTGCCTTCCATGACGGGCTTGGAAGCCAGAGGGCCGATATTGCCCAGCCCCAGGACGGCGGTACCGTTGGTGATCACGCCCACCAGATTGCCCCGCCCCGTGTAGCGGAAGGCATTGTGCGGGTCAGCCACGATTTCATCGCAGGCGGCGGCCACCCCGGGGGAATAGGCCAGGGCGAGGTCCCGCTGGTTGGACAGCTGTTTCGTCGGGGTGACCGAAATCTTTCCGGGACGGCCATGCTCGTGATATTCGAGCGCCGCCGCACGCAGGGATTCATCCATTGTGGTGCCTTGAATCATGTGTTGTAAGAGGAGATGCCAGCCATTCTAGCCGCTTGTCACCCCCAGGGGTATGCCCCGCGCCGCATGCCGGACATGCGCACAGGCCATGGATTCAGAACGACTGGCCCCGTGCGGGAAACAATCCATCGGGGTCGAACAGCGCACGGACCGCGTCGTCCTGAGCCTGCGATGCGGCGTCCGGGCCCGGACGCTGCCCGTACCGTGATTCGTAGGGACGGTCGGCCGGACTACCCTGACGTTCATCGAAGACCAGCCATTCGACCCAACCCAGCTCGCCCCCATGCCCCAGCAGCAGATGCGCCAGATTGACCGTGCGGCCCTCGGCCGGGCGCAGCGCGTCGAGCCGGTAGCGGGAATCCCACACAGCGCCGTCATCACCCGGGACAGACATGGCCGCGCTGAGCTCGAAGAGCCGGGGAATCATCGACTGCACCCGCATGTTGCCCAGGGGCTTGCGGTTATCAACCCCGAAGGCGCCGAGATTGGCCTGCGTACCGTCGGACAGCAGCACCAACGCATGCACCAGGCCGCTGTCCGCAGTGCGTCCCCGCGCCCAGTCGCAGGAACGGCGATCGGCCAGCCAGGCCGCCACCGTCAGGTGCGGGGGCTGATCCCGGAACTGCGGCAGACCCGCGGCCTCGAGTTCGCCGATGAGACAGCCGGGCTGCACGAACCAGCGCGAGTCCCCGGGGCCCATCCGTTCGTGGCGCGCCATGGCCGTGCCCGGCTCGACCCACAGGACGGGCGAATCGTCCAGCACCTCAGCCGACGGTATGCCGTCGAGCGCCAGGGTGACGCCATGTTCGTGGCACAGGGCACGCGCATGGTAGACGTCCTGCATGTGCGTGGGAATCAGCCGCGCACTGCCCGCGGACGTGGAAAATTCGTAGACTTGCCCCTGGGCCACCCGCCGCAGGCGGGTCAGGAAGGCGTCCCAGGGGGACTGTTCGGCGCGGCGCCCAACCAGAAAGGCGCGGCGCGATGGGGACTGCATCACGGTTTCTCCCAGTGCCAAGACGACAGAGTGCCAGGGCTACAATCAGTGCTTCGAATCACACAGCAGAGCGATGTCATGGTCCGACTGGCCGACAGAACCGAACGCACGGTGCCATTCTACGCCGTGGAAGTCCTGAAACAGGCGCAGGCCCTGGCGGCCCAGGGCCGTGACATCATCAGCCTGGGCATCGGCGAACCCGACTTCACCGCCCCCGCCCGGGTCCTGGAGACCCTGAACCGTGCCGCCGACGCGGGCCTGAGCGGCTACACGGCCCCAGCCGGCATCCCCGCTCTGCGCGAGGCCATCGCCCATTACTACGACACGCACTTCGGTGCACACGTGGACCCTTCCCGGATCCTCGTCACCTCGGGCGCCTCGGGGGCGCTGATGCTGGCCGCCCTGGCGCTGATCAATCCGGGCGACGAAATCCTGATGCCCGATCCGTCCTATCCGGCCAACCAGAATTTCATCACGGCGGCCGGGGGCATCACACAGCTGGTGCCCACCACGGCGGAACACCGATTCCAGTTGCGGCCCGAAGACATCGAAACCCACTGGGGCCCTGCCACCCGGGGCGTACTCATCGCATCCCCCAGCAATCCGACTGGCACGTCCATGCCGCGCGAGGCACTGCGCGCGCTGATCGCGGCCGTCCGCGCACGCGGCGGCTTCGTCATCATGGACGAGATCTACCTGGGCCTGTATTACGACGAACCCCCGCAAAGCGCCCTGACGCTGGACGACGATCTGGTGGTCATCAACAGCTTCTCGAAATACTTTCACATGACGGGCTGGCGCCTGGGCTGGCTGATGGCCCCGGCCACGCTGATGCCCGCGATCGAGCGGATGGCCGCCAGCCTGGCGATCTGCGCCTCGGCCCTGGCCCAGCATGCGGCGCTCAGCTGCTTCGAGCCGGAAGTCATGCAGATCTACGAACGCCGCCGCCTGTCCTTCAAGGAACGGCGCGATTACCTGCTGCCGGAATTCGCCCGCCTGGGCGTGCGCGTCCCGGCGGCCCCCGACGGGGCTTTCTACATTTTCGCGGACGTTCGCTCATTCGGGCTGGACAGCACCGAATTCTGCCGGCGCCTGCTTCAGGACGCTGGCGTGGCCGCCGTTCCGGGACTGGATTTCGGCCAGGCCCACGCGGCCCATACTGTGCGATTTTCCTATGCGACGGGCCTGGACCGCCTGCACGAGGCCGTGGGCCGCATGGAGACCTTCCTGGGCCGGCTCTGCCCGGCAGCCACCCAGGACCTGGTGTGCTAAATAAAAGCTAAGGCTGACCAGCGCACGCTTTTTCCGCGCTGCCGTCGCACAGTATCCGCAGCAGTGCCTCCACCGCGCCACTGATTTTTTCGCGGCGGTGGATCAGTACCGTGGTCACGCGCGCCAGTGCGGGTGGCAGCGGATGGATCGATACTGTTTCGCCGACGTTGAGCTTTTCGAGCAGGCTTTGCGGCACCAGCGCGATGCCCATGCCGGAAGCCACGCAGCCGATGATCGCGTGGTAGGAAGCCAGTTCGATAATCCGTTCGGCCACCACTTGGTCGGCACTCAGCCAACTCTCCAAGCGTCGACGGTACGCGCAGTCGGATTCAAAGGTCAGCAGCGTGCGCGTACGCAGATCCTGTGCCGAACTGATCGGCGGGTGGCCAACTTTGGCGCGTTGGCGCGGCTTGCTGGTGATCGCAGCCGGCGTGCTGTGTGCTGCGGTGCCCTACCTGAATGGGGGCTGGTCAAACGCTGGCACTACAGTCCCTGGACCCTGACGCGGTTCGTCACGCTCGGTTCGGCGTTGGTCTACCTGCCGGTCTACTTGCTGTTCCTGCCCAAACAACTGGCCGACGAGCCGCCAACCGCCTGGCTGATCGGCGGGCTGATCTGCGTGTCGCTGGGCGCGTGGATCGCTTCCCGCCCCAGCCGCGCGCCGTTGATGACCGTGCCGACGGCACCGTAGCGACGCCGGATCCCGGCGCTCCCGCCCGGCGCTTCTCCATGCGAACCGCTTTCGACAAGAAGGCGGGAAGCGCCTTATTTCTTGCCCAACGGAATGCCGGACGCCAGCGCGATCCGGCGCCGTTCCGCCAGGACACTGGCGCCGTAGCCGCCGTCGTCGGGCCCCGACGCACCCACATAGCACGCCAGGCCGCCTTCGATCGAACCGCGGCGGCGGATGCAGTCGGCCAGAATCTGGGTGCCGATCCGGATATTGACGACGGGGTTGAAGATCGCGGCCGGCCCGCCGCTGGTCCGCAGCTTGTCCCGATGGACGCTGCCCATGATCTGCATCAGGCCCTGGGCACCGACCGCGCTTTCGACGAAGGGGTTGTAGCGCGATTCGATGGCGATCACCGCCAGCAGCAGTTGCGGATCGACGTTGAATTCCTTGCCGATGATGAAGGCCGTGCGGGCCAGCGCCCCCGCGACACTAGAGGCAATCCGGTATTTGCGTGCCAGGTAGCTGCGCAGCCCCTGCGCCTGGCCCGCGGACACGCCGGGGATGGGCTGATCACGCATGCTGGCCGCCAGCGCCTGGAAAAAATCCGCGTTGGCCGAGGCAAGCCGCGGATGCTGGGCAACGGGTGCGGGTGTCTGGGCGGCAGGTCCCGCCGGGGATCCGGTTGTCGCCCCGGCAACGGATCCGGCGGATTCCGAGGCGGCGGGGGCGGTGACGTCCGGCGCCTGAGTCAGGTCCACAGGCGGCGACCAGCTGTCCGTGTCGATGGGCGCGTAACCCGTGTCGTGGGCCTGAAACATGGCAAGCACGACTTCATGCAGCTGCTGGGACTGCTGGCGCATTGACGGCAGCACCAGGCTCAGGCCCAGCGTGGTCAGGACCGCCAGACCCAGATAGATGGCACTGACGTGAACGAATTCGCCCACGGGGTACAGCACGGCGCGCACGCCATGCAGCAGCCGTTCAGAAATCGGCCCGGCGGACATGATGGCCTCTGGCCGCCGTGCGGGCGGGGGGAATGGTAATCTTTGGCACGACCACACTGTAACCTGATTGACGACCACTGTGAAATACCGCGACCTTCGGGACTTCATCGCCCAGCTTGAGCGCCAGGGCCAGCTCAAACGCATCGCGCACCCCGTCTCCACGACGCTGGAAATGACCGAGATCAGCGACCGGGTGCTGCGATCGGGTGGTCCCGCCTTGCTGTTCGAGAATGCCCAACACGGCGGCCGGACCAGCGACATTCCGGTCCTGGCAAACCTGTTTGGCACGCCGCAACGGGTCGCCTGGGGAATGGGCGCGGATGACGTCTCCGCCCTGCGCGACGTCGGCGAACTGCTGGCCTCGCTGCGCGAGCCGACGCCACCGCAGGGCATGCGCGACGCCCTGTCCAAGGTTGCGCTGCTGAAATCCGCCCTGTGGGACATGAATCCGCGCCAGGTCCGCTCGGCGCCCTGCCAGGAAATTGTCATCGAAGGACAGGACGTGGACCTGAACGCCCTGCCGCTGCAAAGCTGCTGGCCCGACGACGTGGCACCGCTGCTGACCTGGGGCCTGGTGATCACGCGCGGGCCCAACGCCCGGCGCCAGAATCTGGGCATCTACCGCCAGCAGCTCATCGGCCGCAACAAACTCATCATGCGCTGGCTGTCGCATCGTGGCGGCGCACTGGATTTCCGCGATCACCGGCTGGCCCACCCGGGCGAGCCCTTCCCGATCGCCGTGGCTCTGGGTACCGATCCCGCCACGCTGCTGGCGGCCGTGACACCCATCCCCGACAGCCTGTCCGAATACCAATTTGCCGGCTTGCTGCGGGGATCGCGCACCGAACTGGCGGCCGCGCTGGGCAGCGGCCTGCAGGTTCCGGCCCAGGCCGAGATCGTCCTGGAAGGCCATATCCTGCCCGCCTCGGATCCGCGCGCGCATCGGCCGGATGTCCCGGATGGCGTCTCGGCCCCGCCGGACACCGGCTACGAAATGGCGCTGGAAGGCCCTTACGGCGACCACACCGGCTATTACAACGAACAGGACTGGTTCCCGGTGTTCACCGTCGAACGCATCACCCACCGGCGCAACCCCATCTACCACAGTACCTATACCGGCAAGCCGCCCGACGAGCCCGCAATCCTGGGCGTGGCGCTGAACGAGGTCTTCGTGCCCTTGCTCAAGCGCCAGTTCCCCGAGATCATGGATTTTTACCTGCCCCCCGAAGGCTGCAGCTACCGCCTGGCGGTGGTATCGATCCGCAAGCAGTACCCCGGCCACGCCAAGCGCATCCTGTTTGGCCTGTGGAGCGTGCTGCGCCAGTTCATGTACACCAAGTTCATCGTCGTGGTGGACGAGGATATCGACACGCGCAATTGGGCCGAGGTCATCTGGGCCATGACCACCCGCATGGACCCGGTGCGCGACACGCTATTGGTCGAAAACACCCCGATCGATTATCTGGACTTTGCCTCGCCGGTGTCCGGCCTGGGCGGCAAGATGGGGCTGGACGCCACCAACAAATGGCCGGGGGAGACCCAGCGCGAATGGGGACGCCCGATCCGGATGTCCGATGAGGTCAAGCAACGGGTGGACGCCATCTGGGATCAGTTGGGCCTGTAGGAATCTTCAACCCGGCACATCGGTGTCCCGGCGATGGCGCTTGCCTAGCCAGACCAGGCCGGCGATCAGCGCAGTCTTCAGGGCGATCCGGCGGCGGCGCGGATTGGACACCACAGAGCCCAGCAGGGACAAGATCAGCGGATACCGCCGCAGGGACCCCAGGCCGAGGCCCAGCCAGCCGAATCCCATGTCGCGCAGCCAGCCACCCGCCTGGTCGACCAGCATCCGGGGCTGCAGACTGCCGGCCAGCCGGCAAGCGCTTTGACCCAGAGCCACCCTCTCGTAGCCGGCGCGCATGCGCAATAACTCGATGCGCAGGCGCCTGTCCTGGGCAGAGACCGCTGAGCGCGACATCGACTTCATGGCGTCACCTCCGGAGGTTGGCCACGATCCGCGCGGCGGCCGGTTTCATCGCCAGTGCCCGACGGGCTGACGGAAGCGCCCGGGGCGGGGTTCGCCCCACCCGAGCCGCCCACGCCGCGCCCCAGCGACTGGGCGTCCTCGCGCAGGACATCGATTGTGACTGCAAAAGGATCGGGATCCCGCCGCGCACGCCACACCAGGCACCCGGCCAGGGCGATGCCCAGCACGGCATACAGCAGCGCCAGCAGACCCAGTGCCAGAAAGCGGTGTTCGGTCGGCCAGTACGCCAGCGCAATCGCCAGTGTCGCCACCAGCAGCGCCAGCAGCAGGAAGATCGCCGAAGCGAGCAGCAGCGCCAGACGGCACAGCAAGCGATCACGGGCATCCCGCGCCTCGAGGCTGAAGAGTTCGAGGCGCGTTCCGATCAGGGCCGCGCTCTGCGCAGCCAGATCCACCAATGCGTGTCCAAGCGCCCCCATCGCGATCAGCGCCGCGACAGCAGCGCGCCCAGCAGCAGACCGGCAACCCCCGCGATCCCAACAGCCTTCCAGGGGTTGGACTGGACGTATTCATCCGTATCGTGGGCGACCTTGCGTCCCTGCTCCAGCAGCGTTTCCTGGGTTTCCGACAGCACGGCGCGCCCCTGATCCAGAGCCTGCAGCGCGCGGGCGCGCAGGTCGGTCGCCTTATCGCCGGTGGCATCGGCCGCCTCGCGCAGCAGCTGTTCAGCCCGATCCAGGCTGGACTTCAGATCTTCGATCAGGGCGTCACCCGCGGATTGGGTGGGAATGGATTTGCGTATGGCCATGAACAGCTCCTGTTGATGAGAAGGTCAGGACTTCATCCTACCCGAACCGGCGCCGTCCGGGTATCAAAACACGCGATCGTTTGATATCTCACAACACCATGTCCGGTATCCGGACGTCTGGCCGCCCCACGCCGGCAGAGACGGTCAATCCGGCTTCTGGCGCGTGCCAAAGATCCGGTCCCCCGCATCCCCCAGCCCCGGGATGATGTAGCCATCCTGGTTCAGGTGGTCGTCGATGGATGCCGTGTAGATATGCACATCCGGATGGGCGCGATCCACAGCGGCGATACCCTCGGGGGCGGCCACCAGCACCAGCGCGCGTACGTTGCGGCAGCCCGCCTGCTTGAGCATGTCGATGGCGGCCACCATGGAGCCGCCCGTCGCCAGCATGGGATCGACGATCAGCGCCAGGCGTTGATCCAGCTGTCCAACCAGTTTTTCCAGATAGGGCTGGGCCTTCAGGGTTTCCTCGTTGCGGGCGATGCCCACGGCGCTGACCTTGGCCCCCGGAATCAGGCTGAGCACACCATCGAGCATGCCGATCCCGGCGCGCAGGATGGGCACGACCGTGACTTTCTTTCCGGCCAGCTTTTCGACATCCAGTTCGCCCGCCCAGCCGGTGATGCGGGAGGCCTCCAGTGGCAGGTCCTTGGTGGCCTCGTAGGTGAGCAAGGCACCGATTTCCTGCGCCATTTCACGGAAATTCTTCGTGCTGAGGTCCGCCCGCCGCATCAGGCCCAGTTTGTGACGGATCAAGGGGTGGTGGATTTCGTGGATGGGCATGGCGGTTCAGTCGTCAGGAATGCGTTGTCGAGCAGTGTAACCCCCCTGTCGGGAACCACCACCGCCCTCAGCGGTTCGCCAACCAGCGCACGATTTCGTCGTCGAAGGGCCGCACCGCCGCAGCGCCGGGGTGGTTGACCAGACTGACCACGATATAGCGTTTACCGCTGACACCCCGCACATAGCCGGCCAGCGCGCGGGAATCCTTCAGCGTGCCGGTCTTCATGTGGGCCTGGCCCCGGGTGTCCGCCGAGCGCAGCCGTTTGCGCATCGTGCCGTCCATCCCCGCAATCGACAGGGACGAGACAAACTCCGGCATCAGCGGCGAGCGCCAGGCGACATCCAGCATCTGCGCGAGCCCTTGCGCCGTCACCCGTCCCTGACGCGACAGACCGGAGCCGTTGTCCAGCACCCAGCCGGTGAGATCGATCTTCTGGCGCGTGAGCACCTGCTGCACGGCGCGATCGCCGCTTTCGGGCGTAGCGCCAGGGCCGTTCAGGTCGGCCGCCAAGGTCAGCAAGGTCATGCGCGCCATGACGTTGTTGCTGTGCTTGTTGATCTGACGAATGACATCGGCCAGCACCGGCGAATCATGCCAGGCCAGGACCTCGGTCTTTGCCGGTACCCGCCCGTTCTGGAACCCGCGCCCCAACGTGCCGCCCAGTTCCTGCCACAGCAGACGGAACAGGGCTTCGAAGTGGTCCGCCTGCGAGCCGGCCAGCCGATAAATGCTGAATTCGCCGCAGGATCCGGTCGCCTTGCCCGCCACACGCACCGTCGTGATGCCGCTCTGGACCCGCGCATCCACCGAGAACCCGGTGGCCGGCTTGCAGCGGCCTTCTTCCCAATCCACACGCCCTTCGACCCGGACATTGCGGGTCGGCGGATCGATGATCGGGATCCACTGGCGGTTCTTCTCGTCGGGCTGGAACAGGACCCGCGTCGCCCCGAAGCCGACCATCATCGCGTCCGGGCTGGCATTGTAGGGACGGTCGGGCGAATCATCGAATTCGCCCGGGTCGATGGACACATTACCGAACAGACTACGGTCCACCACGACGTCGGAGAGGTTCTTGATCCCGCGCAGACGCAGTTCACGCAGAACGTTCCACAGATCCTGGACCGTGAACCAGGGGTCGCCCGCCGCTTTGACATACAACGGCCCCTGCAGCGTGCCCTGGTCGTCGACCCGGGCGCCGGCATTGGCCAGAAACTGCGTGCGCCAGACATAGTCCGGCCCCAGCGTGGACAGGGCCGACCACGTGGTGACGGTCTTCATGACGGAAGCCGGATTGCGTGGTACGCCGGCATTGATCCGGCTGATCACCGGCCCGCCCGCCTCGCGGATTTCGAGCGACAGCGATGAATCAGGCAGCCGGGTGGCCTTCCAGGCCTTCTGCAGTTCGGGCGGCAAGGCCTGCGCGGCGACAGACGCAGCGGCCCCCGCCAGCACACCGATCGCCAGTGCATTGCACGCCAGGCGCCGCCACCCTGACCACGTCCTGGCGGACTGGTCTTCTGGCTGAAAAGATTGTCGCCGATTCCGCTGCTGCGCCGCCCGACCCATGGTGCCACCCGACAAAAACCGTCAGCATAATCCAAACCTTGGCGTATGGGGCCGATGCGGACAGCAACGGGCACGCATGCGCCGGACGACGACGGCAAAAATCCCCATTGCCACGCGGGTTTACAATACCCGCCGACTTGTCTTTCTCCGGCTCTACCCGCCAATGCCCAATACCCCAGTCGCGTCCGACCTGGACATCTCCGACTTCGACTACCACCTGCCCCCCGAACTCATCGCCCAGCACCCCGCCGAACGGCGTGATGCCAGCCGGCTGCTGCATCTGGACGCGGGCGGTGGCCTGCATGACCGGCAATTCACAGACCTGCCGGCGCTGCTGCGGGCCGGCGACCTGCTGGTCTTCAATGACACCCGCGTCATCAAGGCGCGCCTGCGGGGCCACAAGGCCAGCGGCGGCCAGGTCGAAGTCCTGATCGAGCGCATCCTCGACCCCCAGCATGCCCTGGCCCACATCCGGGCCAGCAAGTCGCCTCGCCCGGGTACCCGCCTGATACTGGCCGACGGCGCCTTCGAGGCCGAGGTCACCGGCCGCGAGGATGCCCTCTTCGAGCTGGCGTTCCCCGACGCCGTGCTGGACCTGCTGGAGCGCCACGGCAGCGTGCCTCTGCCCCCCTACATCACCCATCGGGCCGACAGCGACGACGAGTCCCGCTATCAGACGGTCTATGCCGACAAGCCCGGCGCGGTCGCCGCACCCACAGCCGGCCTGCACTTCGATGAGGCCATGCTCGATCGCCTGCGGGCCCAGGGCATCGACACCGCCTTCGTTACGCTGCATGTGGGCGCGGGGACGTTCCAGCCGGTGCGCGTGACGCACATCCGCGACCACATCATGCATGCCGAACGCTATGTCGTGCCCGCCGAGACCTTGCGCAAGATCCGCGAGACCCGTGCCCGGGGTGGACGCGTGATCGCCGTGGGCACCACCAGCGTCCGGTCCCTCGAGGCCGCCGCGCACGAAGGCGACGGCGAGCACGCGACCGAGGGCGACACCCGGATCTTCATCACGCCCGGCTATCGTTTCGCCCACGTCGATGCGCTGATCACCAATTTTCACCTGCCGCAGTCGACCCTGCTGATGCTGGTGTCGGCGCTCGCCGGCATGGAACCCATCCGGCGCGCCTACGAGCACGCCGTACAATCGCGCTACCGATTCTTCAGCTACGGCGACGCCATGTTCATCGAGGCCGCCCAGACCTCCCCTGCCCAGACCCCATGACCGGATTGCAATTCGACCTGCTGCACACGGACGGCGCCGCGCGGCGCGGCCGCCTGACCCTGAACCACGGCGTCGTCCAGACGCCGATCTTCATGCCCGTGGGCACCTACGGCAGCGTCAAGGCCATGTTGCCGCACGAACTGGAAGACATCGGCGCCCAGATCGTGCTGGGCAACACCTTCCACCTGTGGCTGCGCCCCGGCACCGACGTTCTGGATCATCACGGCGGCCTGCATGGCTTCATGCAATGGGATCGTCCGATCCTGACCGATTCGGGCGGATTCCAGGTTTTCAGCCTGGACGGCATGCGCAAAATCACGGAAGAAGGCGTGCGTTTCGCGTCTCCCATCGACGGGTCGCGGCAGTTCCTGTCACCGGAAGAATCCATGCGCATCCAGCGCAGCCTGAATTCCGACATCGTCATGGTGCTGGACGAGTGCACACCCTACCGGATCGGCGACCGGCCCGCCACGCACGAAGAAGCGGCCGCCTCCATGCGCATGTCGCTACGCTGGGCGCGCCGTTCGCGCCAGGCGTTTCAGGATCTGCGCAACCCCAATGCGCTGTTCGGCATCATCCAGGGGGGCATGTACGAAGATCTGCGCGACGAGTCGCTGGCCGGCCTGACCGACATCGGCTTCGAGGGCTACGCGATCGGCGGCCTGTCGGTGGGCGAACCCAAGGAAGACATGATGCGGGTGCTGGCTCACGTCGCGCCGCGCATGCCGGCCGGCGCGCCCCGCTACCTGATGGGCGTGGGCACCCCGGAAGATCTGGTCGAGGGTGTGCGCCAGGGCGTGGACATGTTCGACTGCGTGATGCCGACCCGAAACGCGCGCAACGGCTGGCTTTTCACCCGCTACGGCGACGTGAAGATCCGCAACGCCCGCTACCGCGACGATACACGCCCCCTGGATCCGGACTGCCGCTGTCACACCTGCAGTCATTTCTCGCGATCCTACCTGCATCATCTGCAGCGGGTGGGCGAAATCACCGGCGCTCGGCTCAACACCCTGCACAACCTGCATTTTTACCTGAATCTGATGGCCGATATGCGCGAGGCCATCGAGCAGGACCGTTTCGAATCCTGGCGCCAGGCATTCCTGCGTGACCGGGCGCGCGGAATCGAATGATCCACCAGCGAATATCCCGCTACAATCAAGAGTTAATTTGACTCTCGATGTCTCTTTTTACTTCAACGATTTTCCGCAGGAGCCTTCATGTCCCTCGTTGACACCCTGACCCTGATTCCGGCCCAGGCCGCCGCTGGCGAACCGAACGCGCTGATGAGCATGCTGCCCATCATCCTGATGTTCGTCATCCTCTACTTCCTGATGATCCGCCCGCAGATGAAGCGCCAGAAGGATCACAAAAAAATGGTCGAAACGCTGTCCAAGGGTGACGAGGTCATCCTGTCCGGCGGCCTGCTGGGCAAGATCAACAAGGTCAGCGACAGCTACCTGACGGTCGAAATCGCCCAAGCGGGTGACAAGGCCGTGGAATCCATCGTTCAGCGCAGCGCCGTCACGTCCGTGCTGCCCAAGGGCACGATCAAGTCGCTCTGATCCGCCCCCGAGCGCCGCCGACGCGGCGCCCGGCCCCCTCAGCTTTACCTTCCGATCGACCATGAACCGCTACCCCCTCTGGAAGTATCTGATCGTGCTGGCCGCCCTCATCATTGGGGTGCTGTACACGCTGCCCAACCTCTACGGCGAATCGCCCGCCGTCCAGATCGCGGGGGCCAAGACGTCAGCCAAGGTCGATCAGGAAACCCTGACGCGCGCCGACCAGATCCTCAGCCAGGCGCACATCACGCCTACGGCCAGTACCTTCGAGATGAACGGTCCGGTCGGATCCGTGCGCCTGCGTTTCGACACCACCGACACGCAGCTCAAGGCCAAGGACATCCTGGACAAGGCGCTCAATCCCGATTCGCAGAACCCGGACTACACGGTCGCGCTGAACCTGATGTCGGCCTCGCCGAACTGGCTGACGTCCCTGGGCGCCCACCCGATGTATCTGGGCCTGGACCTGCGCGGCGGGGTGCATTTCCTGCTGCAGGTCGATCTTCAGGGCGCGCTGAACAGCCGCTACGATTCCATGGCGGGCGAAGCCCGCAGTACGCTGCGCGACCACAAACTGAAGTCCGAGGACGTCGAGCGCAACCAGCAGTCCGTGCGCGCCACCTTCGCCACACAGGACGAACGTGACGCCGCCATCGATATCCTGCGCCGCGCCATGCCGGAAATGGTCTTCACAAGCAACCAGTCGGGCAACACCTGGCTGCTGGAGGGCCAGCTCAACCCGACCTCGATCACCCAGGTGCAGAACAACGCCCTGAAACAGAACATCCAGACGCTGCACAACCGGATCAACGAACTGGGCGTGGCCGAACCGGTCATCCAGCAGCAGGGCGGCGACCGCATCATCGTTCAGCTGCCCGGTGTGCAGGACGTCGCCAAGGCCAAGGAAATCCTGGGCCGCACCGCCACGCTGGAAATCCACATGGTGGATGATTCCCCATCGGCCGTGGCCGCATTGACCGCCGGTCGCGTGCCCTTTGGGCTGGTGAAATACACCGACCGCGACGGCCGCCCCCTGCTGCTGCGCCGCCAGGTCATCCTGACGGGCGAGAACCTGCAGGACGCCCAACCTGGCCGTGATTCCCAGACCCAGCAACCGACCGTCAACCTGACGCTGGACTCGAAAGGCGCACGCATCTTCCGCGACGTGACGCGCGACAACATCGGCAAGCGCATGGCCATCGTGCTGTTCGAGAACGGCAAGGGCGAGGTCGTCACAGCGCCCGTGATCCGCTCTGAAATCCCGGGCGGCCAGGTGCAGATTTCCGGCAGCATGTCCGCCCAGGAAGCCGCCGACGTGGCACTGCTGCTGCGCGCCGGCGCCCTGGCGGCGCCCATGCACATCATCGAGGAACGCACCATCGGCCCCAGCCTGGGCGCAGCCAACATCAAACAGGGCTTCGATTCCACCCTGTATGGCTTTGCCGCCATCGCGGTCTTCATCATCCTGTATTACCACCTCTTTGGCCTTTTCTCGACGCTGGGCCTGAGCTTCAACGTGCTGCTGCTGCTTGCCGTCCTGTCCATGCTGCAGGCCACGCTGACGCTGCCCGGCATCGCCGCCATCGCCCTGACTCTGGGGATGGCCATCGACGCCAACGTGCTGATCAACGAGCGCATCCGAGAGGAATTACGCCTGGGCCTGCCGCCACAACAGGCGATCCACCTGGGCTTCGACCGCGCGTGGGCGACGATTTTCGACTCCAACCTGACCAGCCTGATCGTGGGGGTGGCGCTGCTGACCTTCGGCACCGGGCCTGTTCGCGGCTTCGCCGTCGTGCACGTCACCGGGATCCTGACCTCGATGTTCTCGTCCGTGGTCGGTGTACGCGCTCTGGCCAACCTGTGGTACGGACGCCAGCGCAAGCTCAAATCGATCTCGATCGGACAGATCTGGAAACCCAAGCAAGACTAATCAGGATTCATCATGGAATTTTTCCGCATCCATCGCACCATCCCGTTCATGCGGCATGCGCTGATCCTGAACCTCATCAGCCTGCTGACCTTCCTCGCCGCCGTCTTTTTCATTGCTTCCCGGGGCTTTCACCTGTCGATCGAATTCACCGGCGGCACGGTCATGGAAGTCCATTATTCGCAGTCGGCACCCGTGGGCGACATCCGCACCGCCATCGACGCGCTGGGCTACAAGGACTTCCAGGTGCAAAATTTCGGCACCTCGCAAGACGTCATGATCCGCCTGCCGGTACGGCCCGACGAAGATACGTCCGTCCAAAGCCGCACCGTGCTGACCACCCTGCAAGCCCAGCACCCTGACGTACAGCTGCGCCGGGTGGAATTCGTCGGCCCGCAGGTGGGCCAGGAACTGTTGCACAACGGCCTGATGGCACTGCTCTTCGTGCTGGTGGGCATCATGGTGTATCTGGCGATCCGCTTCGAATGGAAGCTGGCCGCCTCTTGCGCAATCGCCAACCTGCACGACGTGGTGATCATCCTGGGGTTCTTCGCGTTCTTCCAGTGGGAATTCTCCCTGCCGGTGCTCGCGGGGGTGCTGGCGGTACTGGGGTATTCGGTCAACGAATCCGTGGTGGTGATGGACCGGATCCGCGAAAACTTCCGCAAGCAGCGCAAGGCCCCCGTGCGCGAGATCATCAACGCATCCATCACGCAGAACATTTCCCGGACGATCATCACCCACGGCTCCACCCAGATGATGGTGCTGTCGATGTTCTTCTTCGGCGGCCCCACCCTGCACTACTTCTCGCTGGCCCTGACGATCGGGATCTGGTTCGGGATCTATTCGTCCGTGTTCGTGGCGGCCGCCCTGGCGATGTGGATGGGGATCAAGCGCGAAGACCTGGTCAAGCACGTCAAGAAGGAAGGCTCGGAAGTCGAACTGGGGTAAATCGGGCTGTCGCGGGGATCTTTGGGCTGTGCACGCTAGCCTGTGTCTTCTGGAAGCCCAGGAAGCGCAACAGGCCGCAAAACTGGCAATCCTGCGTAATGCAATCGCATTGGGGATGGCTGACCCGCGACATCCAGTAAAATAGCGGATTACCCATCCTTTACCGCCCCCGGGGTGACAACCCGCCACGGCGACAGACCATGCAAGAAACCCCCGTGCGCCGCCCCGGCGTGATCCCCGCGTCCCGAGAATCCGCCGAACACCTGAAGGACCAGGCCTGGCGTCAGAACCAGGACGAAACCCTCGCTGGCCTGCTGCAGCCCCTGGAACCCGGCCAGCACAAAAAACTCTTCATCCGCACCTTCGGCTGCCAGATGAACGAGTACGACTCCGAAAAGATGGTGGACATTCTGCGCGCCGCCAAAGGCGTGGAACTCACCGATACCCCGGACGACGCCGACATCATCTTGTTCAACACCTGTTCGGTGCGCGAAAAAGCCCAGGAAAAGGTCTTCTCCGACCTAGGCCGGGTGCAGCATCTGAAACAGGCCAAACCCGACCTGGTGATCGGCGTGGGCGGCTGCGTGGCCAGCCAGGAAGGCGAGGCCATCGTGCGCCGCGCGCCCTACGTGGACGTGGTGTTCGGGCCGCAGACGCTGCATCGCCTACCCGAACTCATCGACCGGCGCCGGGCGACAGGCCGGTCCCAGGTCGACATTTCCTTCCCGCTGATCGAGAAATTCGACGCCCTGCCGCCCGCCCGCGTGGACGGTCCTTCGGCCTTTGTGTCGATCATGGAAGGCTGCAGCAAATACTGCAGCTTCTGCGTGGTGCCCTACACCCGGGGTGCCGAGGTCTCCCGCCCGTTCGACGACGTGCTGACCGAGATCGCCGACCTGGCCGACCAGGGTGTGCGGGAAGTCACCCTGCTGGGCCAGAACGTCAACGCCTATCGCGGGCCGACCGGGACCGCCGGCGAGATTGCCGATTTTGCGATGCTGCTGGAATATGTCCACGAGATTCCCGGCATCGAACGCATCCGCTACACGACCTCGCACCCCAAGGAAATGACCGCCCGCCTGATCGAGGCGCACGGCAAGCTGCCCAAGCTGGTCCCCTTCCTGCACCTGCCCGTCCAGGCCGGCAGCGACCGGGTCCTGGCCGCCATGAAGCGCGGCTACACCGGGCTGGAATACAAGTCCATCATCCGCAGGCTGAAGGCAGTCCGCCCCGACATGACGCTGTCGTCCGACTTCATCGTCGGCTTTCCCGGGGAAACCGAGGAAGACTTCCAGAAGACCCTGGATCTGGTGCGCCACGTGGGCTTCGATCAGTCCTTTTCTTTCGTCTATTCCAAGCGACCGGGCACCCCGGCCGCCGATCTCGACGACCCCACACCGGAAGCCGACAAGCTCGGCCGTCTGCATCGCCTGCAGGCCCTCATCAACGATCAGGCGGCGGCCATCAGCCAGGCCATGGTCGGCAGCACCCAGCGCCTGCTGGTCGAAGGCCCATCGAAAAAGGATCCCCAGGACATGAAGGGCCGCACCGAGAACAACCGCATCGTGAATTTCGCCGGCCAACGGCGCCTGATCGGCCAGATGGTGGACGTGCGCATCACCGAAGCCCTGACCAATACGCTGCGCGGCGAGATCATCACCACGGTCACGGATCAGGTGCGCGCATGACGACACCCCGCCCCCGTGGCACGGGCAACCGCCCGCTGTCCATCCAGCTGACGGGCAACAACGTACAGCTGGCCAATCTGTGTGGCCCGCTGGACGAGAACCTGCGCCAGATCGCCCAGACTTATGACGTGACCATCAGTCGTCGAGGCAGCCACTTCAGCGTGCGCGGCGGCCGGGCATCCGAAGCCGGCCGCGCCCTGCGCTGGTTCCACGAGCACTCGGCACAGTCATCGCTGTCGCTCGACGACCTGCAGCTGGGCCTGGTGGAACTGAACAGTCGCGACCCGCGGCGCCCGGACAATACCGCGCAATCGCACGATCTGCCCGAACTGCCCCCGGTCGACGACGAAGGCCCGAGCCTGCGGACCCGTAAATCCGACCTGCGGCCGCGCACGCCCCGTCAGCGCGACTACCTGAGCGCCATCCTGAAGCACGACGTGACCTTCGGCGTGGGCCCGGCGGGCACCGGCAAGACCTGGCTGGCCGTGGCCTGCGCCATCGATGCGCTGGAGCGCGAATCGGTGGCACGGCTGGTCCTGACGCGCCCCGCCGTGGAGGCAGGCGAGCGCCTGGGATTTCTGCCCGGCGACCTGGTGCAAAAGGTGGATCCCTATCTGCGTCCGCTCTACGACGCCCTGTACGATCTGCTGGGTTTCGAAAAGACTCAGCGGCTGTTCGAGAAACAAACGATCGAGATCGCACCCCTGGCCTACATGCGCGGGCGCACGCTGAACAACGCCTTCATCATCCTGGACGAGGCACAGAACACCACGCCCGAGCAAATGAAGATGTTCCTGACCCGGATCGGCTTTGGCAGCAAGGCGGTCATCAACGGCGACCCCTCCCAGGTGGACCTGCCCAAGAACCAGCAAAGCGGCCTGCTGCACGCCCTGGACGTTCTGGACGGTGTACCCGGTATCGCCCAGACCCGGTTCACCAGCCGCGACGTGGTGCGCCATCCCCTGGTGGCGCGGATCGTCGATGCCTACGAGCAGGCGGGTGACCATGTATCCTGATTTTTCGCTGTCCATCCAGTATGCGGTCCAAGCCCCCGCCCTGCCCCGCTGGCGCCTGCGGCGCTGGGTGGGACGCGCACTCGAGCACGCCCTGGCGGCGCCCGATCCGCGCGCCGGCCAGCCCGTCGCCCTGACCCTGCGTATCGTCGATGCCGAGGAAGGCCGCGGCCTGAATGCCGCGTGGCGGCAGCGCGACTACGCCACCAACGTGCTGACCTTCGAATACGGCGCGGATCCTTCCGGCCTCATCAGCGGGGATATCGTGCTGTGCCTGCCGGTCCTGGAACGCGAAGCCGCCGAACAGGGCAAACCGCTACTGCACCACGCGGCGCACCTGGTCACCCATGGCGTCCTGCATGCCCTGGGCTACGATCATATCGACACCGATGAAGCCGAACACATGGAGGCTCTGGAAACCGCCATCCTGGCGGCCCAGGGAATCCCCAACCCCTACAGTCCGCAAGGACCCGCTTGAGCCGGCCGGTTTATCGGTTATGCTAGAGAATCCAGTTACTCGTCCTTCGGACAATGCCCGACCCCCACTCATCAGACGCAGAACCCCGACCTGCGCATTCGGCCCCCAGTTCACTCCTGTCCCGCATCAAGGCCCTGCTGCGTCCCGCCCCGCCGGCGGACCGTGAGGGCATCCGCGCCGTTCTCGAAGCCGCACACGATCACTCCATCCTGGACGGCGAATCCTACGCCATGATTTCCGGGGCCCTAGAAGTCGCCGACAAGACCGTGGCGGACATCATGGTGTCCCGGTCGCGGATGGACCTGCTCGACGTCTCGTTGTCCCTGACCGAGCAGATGAGAACCATCATCGAAACCGGGCATTCGCGCTTTCCAGTCTACGAGGGCGACCGCGACAACATCATCGGCGTCCTGCTGGCCAAGGATCTGCTGCTGACCCTGTCGGACCATGCGCTGGACATCCGCGCACTGATCCGCCCGCCAGTCTTCATCCCCGAATCCAAGCGTCTGAACGAGCTGCTGCACCAGTTCCGCATCAGCCGCAACCACCTGGCCATCGTCATCGACGAGCACGGCGGCATCTGCGGCCTGGTCACCATGGAAGACGTGCTGGAACAGATCGTCGGCGACATCGAGGACGAGTTCGACGACGAGGACGAAAAGACGATCTTCCGGACTGGCGACAACAGTTGGCGCGCCATGGGCACCACGGAAATCGAAGACTTCAACGACGTTTTCCACGTCCAGTTGCCCGACGAGGACTACGACACGCTCAACGGCTGGCTGGCAGCCGAACTGGGGCACATCCCCCGGCGCGGTGAACACTTCCAGAGTCAGGGACTGACCTTCACCGTGGTCGGTGCCGACGGCAAGCGTGCCCGCTGGTTGCACGTCCAGCGAGTCAGCGGCGCGTCGTCCTCTCCAGAAACGCACACGCCCTGACCTACCTCACACACCCACACCCGACATGACGCCTGAGCACACGACGTCCGATACCCCCCATCCCACAACGGGGGCTTCGGACGCGCCAAGCCCGCAAACCGCCTTGGCCAGCCCAGGCCGACGGCGAGGCGTTCCGATCTGGCTGCGGGTGCTGTTGGCGGGTGCCATCCAGGCGCTGTGCTTCGCACCCGGGCCACTACCCGCCTGGAGCCTGCCCTTCGTCCAGATCGCGTCCCTGTCGGTACTGGCCGCCCATACCTGGGGGGCCCGCGGCCCGCGCCAGGCAGCCGGCTACGGCTGGCTGTTCGGGCTGGCGCAGTTTTCGGTCGGCGTGTACTGGCTGACCATCAGCATGCATGAATTCGGCGGACTGGCGCTGCCGCTGTCCATCGCCGCCCTGCTGCTGTTCGCAGCCGCCATGGCCCTGTATGCGGCGGGCGCCTGCGCACTGACCGCCTGGCTGTGCGCCGCCCACAAAAACCCGGAACAGCCCGCCTGGCGCCAGATCCTGAACGCGGCGGCCTGGGCCGGCGCCTGGACCCTGTTCGAATGGCTGCGCGGCACGCTGTTCACCGGCTTCACCTGGCTGAATATCGGCTATGCGCACGCCGAGGGCATGTTCGCCGCCTGGGCGCCGTTTATCGGGGTCTATGGCCTGGCCTGGCTGTCCGCATTCGCGGCGGGCGCCATTGCCCTGATGGCCCGTGCCAAGGACACGACGCACGACCGCAGCGCCGCCGCCGTCATCGCACTGGCGCTGGCAAGCGGCCTATTGGGGATCGCCTGGGCGCACATCCAATGGACTCGCCCCGTGGGCGACCCCCTGCTGGTGCGCCTGGTACAGCCCGCCACCCCCCAATCCGACAAATTCGACCCGGCACGATTCCTGACGGCGCAGGAACGCACGCTGCGCCTGGCGGGCCTGCCACCCAAGGGCCCGGACGACAGGCCCGATCTGATCGTGCTGCCGGAAACCGTCCTGCCGATCCTTCAGGACCAGGTCCCCGACCCGATCTGGCAGTCCTGGCTAGCGCTCGCCGACCGGATGAATGCCGCCCTCGTGCTCGGGCTGCCGCTACACACGCGAACCACAACCGGGGATCGCTATACCAACGGGGCGACGGTCATCCACCCGGGCGATACGCAGCCCCCCCTGGTGCCCGGACACTGGCATTACGACAAGCATCATCTGGTACCCTTCGGCGAATTCATCCCTCCCGGATTCCACTGGTTCGTGCGCGCCCTGAAAATTCCCCTGGGCGACTTCAACCGGGGACCGCTGCGCCAGCCGCCCCTGTTGCTCGACGGCCAGGCCCTGGCCGTCGACATCTGCTACGAAGATACCTTCGGGGAAGAAATCGCCGCGTCCGTGCGGCCGGACGACACTGGGGCGCCGGGCGCCAGCATTCTGGTCAACCTGAGCAATCTGGCCTGGTTCGGCAACACCTGGGCGCTGCGCCAGCACCTGTGGATCGCCCGCATGCGGGCCCTGGAAACGGCGCGCCCCGTCATCCGCTCGACCAACACCGGCATGACGGCGGCAATCGATCCGACCGGCGAGGTGCGCGGCATGCTGGACCCGGCCGTCCCCGGTGTACTGGATGTGGAGGTCCAGGGCACCCAGGGGCTGACCCCCTACGTGCGCTGGGGCAACGGTCCTATCCTAGGATGGGCGCTGCTGGGGCTGCTGCTGGCCGCCCGCTACCGCGGCAAAACGACGCGCGAAGGCCGCGCCGCGTCCTGATCGACTATTGCACCAGTTGCAGCAACGGGTGTTTCGTGGGGTCGGATAGCCGCTGTTCGAAACCGGACCGGTCCAGCGGCTCGTCCAGCCAATACCCCTGCCCGCCATCGCAACCGACCGAGCGCAGCAAGTCGCACTGCGCCTGGCTGGTGATGCCTTCGGCGATGACCCGCATGCCCAGCCGATGCGCCAGCGCGATGATGGATTCGCACACCACGTGAGCGTCTCTGCTGGCGAGCAGCTTCTCGGTAACCTGGCGGTCCAGCTTCAGGGTCTGGAACGGCAGGTGACAGGACTCCAGCAGGGTCGCCAGTCCGACGGATACGGCGCCAATACTTGAACCGCACGCCCGACCGGCGCAGTCGTTCCAGGCGGTCCCGCACCAGCGGGTCCAGGCTCAGGAACAGTTGCTCGTCGAATTCCAGCGACAGGCAGTCGGCCGGCAAGCCCAGCGTATCCAGCAGATCGGACACCGTATCCAGCCCCGACTGCGCCAGGCCAAACTGCCCCGGTGACACATTGACTGTCAGCCGCAGGCTGGGGGCAAGCGTCCTGCGCCAGCGCACCAGCTGCTGGATGGCTTCCTGGAACACCCAGTCGCCCAGCGGCGTCATCAGTTGCCGTTCGTCGGCGAAGGGAATGAAATCCATGGGCGCGATAACGCCGAATTCCGGATGCCGCCAGCGCAGCAGCACCTCGGCCTGCATGATGCGCCCCGTGTCCAGGCAATAAATGGGCTGGTACAGCAGGAAGAACTGCCCGGCTTCGATCGCCGCAGGCAACGCGACCAGCAGGTCATGCTGGATGCGCGCGCGTTCCTGCATGGACTGGTCGAAATAGTGGTAGCCGTTGCGACCTGCCGCCTTGGCCTCGTACATAGCCAGATCGACGTGGCGCATCAGCGTCTCGGCGTTGTCTGCGTCATCCGGATACCGCGCGATCCCCAGACTGGCGGAGATCCGGATCATGCTGCCCGCCAGCGGATAAGGTTCCGTGATGCTGTCCAGAATCCGCTGGCACAAGACATCCATGTCCTGGCGCGAACCGACATCCCGGATCAGAATCACGAATTCATCCCCACCCAGGCGCGCCACGAAACGGTGATGGCCTCCCGTCAGGGCTCTGAGGCGGTGGGCCACTTCGATCAGCAGGCGGTCGCCCACCGCATGCCCCATGGAATCGTTGACTTCCTTGAACAGGTCCAGATCCAGGAACATCAGCGCCATGGGCCGGCCATCGCGCGCGGATTCCTCGACCGACACATCCAGGCGCTCGTTGAAATACTGGCGATTCGGCAGGCCGGTCAACGGATCGTGATGGGCCTGGTTCCAGATCGCGGATTCCAACTGCTTTTTCTGTGTCACGTCACTGAGCATCACCACGCGGCAGTTCACCGAACCATCGTGATTCCAGGCGGTATCCAGCACCACCCGCTGGGCGTAGTCCTCGCCGGATTTGCGTTGCAACCAGTATTCGCCGTCCCATCGGCCCTTGGTGTTGATCGCATGCCACATCTGATCATAGAAATCACGGTTGTGGCGCCCCGGCCGCAGCAGCGGCAGCAGGTCCCCGGCAACTTCATCGGGCCAATACCCGGTCATGCGGGAATAGGCCGGATTGACGTCGATGATGACCCCGGCGGTATCGGTGATGGCAATGGCCTCGCTGCTGTTCTCGTAGGCGATGGCGGCCAGTTGGGCCGAGGATTCCGCCTGCTTGCTCTCGGTGACGTCCTGGACCAGGCCGATGAAGGACACCTGGTCGCTGGCGCCGACCGTGGTGATGAAGATTTCTATGTCGATCGGCGATCCATCCTTGCGGCGGCCCTGGCGCTCGAACCGCAGGGTCCCGTCCTTGTGCCGGTGGCCGGACTTCAGGGCCTCGGCCACCAGATAGCGTTCCCTGGGGGCGATGATGGACAGCAGCGTCAGGCGCCCGGTCATTTCGGCCGGCTGGTAGCCGAAGATCTCGGCCATCTTCGGGCTGACGAAACTGAACCGGTCCTGTGTCGCCAGAAAGATCCCGACGATGGCGTTCGAGGCCAGCCCCTGGAAAATGATCTCGGAACGCTGCAACCCGGCCTGATCCTGGCGCATCCGGGTCAGCAGTTCGTGAGTACGCTGTGTCCCGGTGTTGTAGGCGCGGGCGATTGCCTGGATCTCGCCCAGCCCCTCGGGGGCCAGACGCGTCGTGTAGGTACCCCGCATCAGATCTTCCGACGCCCTGCGCAGCGCCAGCAGCGGCCTTGCAATGCCACGGCGCAATCCCAGGAATACCCCCAACAGCACCAGCAAGTCCGCCAGAAGCAGGCCGCCCGCCCAGGCAAGCGCGCGGTCCTTGCCCTGGCGCAGCAGCGGCATCAGGACATTCGAACCCGCATTCAGGGAACCGAGCAGACTGGCGGCATCGTCCGCGATCCATTGCCGCTGCACCGCCCGCGGCAAGTCAGGCGTCTCGGCGGGTGCCTCGGTGCGTGAATAGGAATCCAGCATCATGGCCTGCAGACGGCCACGCAGCACCACCCAGTCGCGGTGGATCTTGGGCAGGAACCGACGCATCTGCGGCTGCGTCAGGGCAGGGATCTCGCGGTCATTGACCACTCCCCCCTGATCCAGCGCCTGCAGGGCGCGATCCATGGCATCGATTTCCTTGCCCAGTTGCGCGGTCTGCATCAGCCCGCCGTCGACCAGGCGCATGGCCCTGACCGCCAGCTGCTGGCTGGCGGTGCGCATGCCGTCGAGCGTGGTGGACTGATCCAGCGCGGTTTCGTAGCGCAACATGACCGAATACATCAGGGCGGCATTGCCCAGCACGAAGGCGAGCATGACCAGACAAAACGCGACCGACAAGGCGCCAAGCCCAGGAAACGGACGAGTCGAAGACCCTGCTGCATTCGAAAAGAGTGGACGCATGCCATCCTGATGATAAAAAGGCGGCAGAGCCAGGTCGAAGCACCTGCGTCCCGCCTCCGGATTGCCACTTTCAGACATGTTACCGGATATGGCGGCAAAGACAAAAAGACAAAAGCCCGATTCCTGACCGGAAATCGAGCTTTTGAGAATTTTTGGCGGAGCGGACGGGGCTCGAACCCGCGACCCCCGGCGTGACAGGCCGGTATTCTAACCAACTGAACTACCGCTCCGCAGCGGTGCCAGAACAAACTGGCGTCCCCTAGGGGATTCGAACCCCTGTACTCACCGTGAAAGGGTGATGTCCTAGGCCTCTAGACGAAGGGGACAGGACTTTCATTAAAAAATTTGGTGGAGGTAAGCGGGATCGAACCGCTGACCTCTTGCATGCCATGCAAGCGCTCTCCCAGCTGAGCTATACCCCCAAACAAGGTCTTCTTTAACGAAGAAGCGAGATTATGCACGAATTTTTTTAGGTGTGCAAGTCTCGACAACTTTCTTGACGGACCGGAAAATCGGGCGACTGACTGCGCCGTTTGGAGGCGCTCGCTTGATCAGATCCGTCAAGGCGCGAAATTATGCCACATCTTTCCCACCTGCGTCTCGGCCTGGAAAAAAGGCGGGCGTCACCCTTGCCAGCACCGATTGCAGGGCCTGCAACAGGCGCTGCAACTGATCGGCCGGCATAATGAACGCCGGCGTCAGGTAGACACTTTTTCCCAGCGGACGCACCCATACCCCCGCATCCAGAAAAGCCTGGCACAGCAGCGTGCGGTCGGGTACCCATTTCAGCTCCACCACGCCGATGGCCCCCATGACGCGAACCTCGTGCACACAGGGCAGGTCGCGACAGGCGGCCAGGCCCTCGCACAACTGGCCTTCGATCGCCGCCACCTGGGCCAGCCGAGGCTCGGATTCGAACAGATCCAACGAGGCGTGAGCGGCTGCGCACCCCAGTGCGTTACCCATATAGGTGGGACCGTGCATCAGCGCATGCCCGGGATCGTCCGACCAGAAGGCCTCGAACACCGACTCGCTGGCCACGGTGGCCGCCAAGGGCAACGTCCCGCCGGTCAGGGCCTTCGACAAGGTCACGATGTCGGGTCGGATGCCTGCCTGCTCAAAGGCAAACAGCGTGCCCGTGCGCCCGAAGCCCGTGAAGATCTCATCGAATATCAGCAGGATGCCGTGCCGGTCGGCGAGCCGGCGCAGCCGCCGCAAGACTTCCGGCGCATGCATCCGCATGCCTGCGGCGCCTTGCACCAGGGGCTCCACCAGCAGGGCGGCCACTTGGCCTTCCTGGCGGCGCAGGAACTGATCCAGCAGAGCCTCGCCCTCATCGTCCCGGGGCAGTTCCGGCGTCTCCGTTTCAGGCTGCAGGCCGCGAAAGGCCGCATGCATGCCGATGGTGGGATCACAGACCGCCATGGTACCGAAGGTGTCTCCGTGATAGCCGCCGCGAAAAGCCACCACCCGCCGCCGCCCGGGCTCGCCGCGATTGGCCCAATACTGCATCGCCATCTTCATGGCGACTTCGACCGATACCGAACCCGACTCCGTGAAAAAGACGCGATCCAGCCCCGGCCCCAGCAAGCCGCACAGGCGGCGCGCCAGGGATAGCGCGGGTTCGTGCACCAGCCCGCCGAACATCACATGCGGCATGCGCGCCAGCTGCGCCCGGACGGCGTCGGCAATATGCGGATGGTTGTAGCCATGGCAGGCTGTCCACCAGGAGGCGATGCCATCGATCAGGGTCCTGCCATCCGCCAGTTCGATGCAGCACCCCTGCGTCGAGCGCACGGGCAGCGGTCGCGCGGCGGTCTTCATCTGCGCATAGGGCAGCCAGATATGGGGGTAGCCCTGGTCCAACCAGGGAATGGAGGATGCTGTCATGTTCGGTTTCAACTCTCGAGAGATTGCGCAGTCACGCAGGATGCGGGGTGGAAGGCCGGCGCTTGCCAGGAATTGCGCCATCATGGATTGAATTGCTATCTTCTTCTAACTACTGCCAAACATCGTTGAATTCCATTTTTCTACGATCATATTGATATTATCCCCATCACTTCAAGTCACCTGACGGCCTCACTGGGCAGAGCCGATATGAATCCATTCGATGCCGTATTTGCGCAGTTCCTGGACGACCAGGACCGCCAGCACCAGCGGCGCATCCTGCGCGCTTTTGAACCCGCCACACCCGGACGCAGCCGCCACGGCGGGCACACGCTGCTGAATTTCTGCAGCAACGACTATCTGGGCCTGTCCGCGCATCCCGCCGTCATCGACCGCGCCTGCGACTACGCCCGGCGCTATGGCGCCGGATCCACAGCCTCGCGTCTGGTCTGCGGCACCCAACCGCCTTGCCTGGCGATCGAGGCAAAGCTGGCGAGTGCCAAGGACACCGAAGCGGCACTGCTGTTCTCTTCGGGCTGGCAGGCCAATGCCGCGATCCTGCCGGCGCTGCTGTCGGTCTTCGGGCGCGATACCCAGGTCTATGTCGACCGCCTGGCCCATGCCAGCCTGCATCAGGGCTGCCGGGCGGCGGGGGTTCGCCAGATCCGGTTCCGCCATAACGATCTGAATCACCTGGAATCCCTGATGCAATCGCATGCCCATGAATCGGGCCGGCGCATCATCGTGACCGAAAGCGTCTTCAGCATGGACGGGGACTGCAGCGACGTCCCCAGCCTGGCGGCGCTGGCCGAGCGCCATGACGCCTTTCTCTATCTCGATGAAGCCCATGCCACCGGCGTGCTCGGGCCCAAGGGCATGGGGCTGGCAGGGCTTGCCCCCGGCCGGGTCCATCTGTCCATGGGCACCTTCAGCAAGGCCATGGGCAGCTTCGGCGCTTACGTGGCAGGCTCCCGCGCACTCTGCGATTACCTGATCAACGCCTGTCCGGGGTTCATCTTCACCACCGGACTGCCGCCAGCCATCCTGGGGGCCATCGACGCGGCCCTGGATCTGATACCGCGGATGCAGGCGCAGCGCGCGGCACTATCGGGGCATGCAGGCCGGCTGCGCGAAACCCTGTCCCGGCTGGGGCTGGATACCGGCCCGTCCAGCACCCAGATCATCCCTGCCCTGGTCGGCAGCGAGCACCGGGCACTGACGCTCAGCCGCCGGCTGGAAACCGAAGGCATTCTGGTCTCCGCCATCCGCCCGCCCACGGTGCCGGCCGGCACCAGTCGCCTGCGCATCGCGCTGAGCGCGGCACACACGCCAGAGGACATCGATCGCCTGGCCCAGGCCCTGTCGACCGCCGTGGAGAACCCCTGATGACCGCGGACAGCACACTGCGCACGCCCCCGTCCGGCCCCCGAGACCGCCAGGCACACGTCCGGTTCGATCGGGCAGCCAATCGATACGAACAGCATGCCGGCGTGCAGGTCGCCATCGCCCGACGCCTGGCCGCACAGATCGCGGACCAACCGCTGCCCGAGCAACCCCGCATTCTGGAAATCGGCTGCGGCACCGGTCTTCTGACCCGTCAGCTGGCTGCCCGCATCCCGCTGGCGGACTGGACCATCACGGATCTTGCCCCGGCCATGCTGACCAGAGCCCAGGACACGCTGCGCCTGGGCGGCAACGCGCGTTTTCGTGTACTGGACGGCGAGCATCCCGATCTGCCCGCCTGCAGCTTCGACCTGATCTGTTCCAGCATGGCGCTGCAATGGTTCACCGACCCAGGGCGAGGCCTGCTGCGGCTGGCCGGGCTACTGGCCCCCGGCGGCTGCCTGGCCGTCGCCGTCCCGGTTCGGGGCAGCTGGCCGGAATGGCAGCAAGCCCACGACAGCCTGGGGCTGACGCCCGCCACGCTGCTTTTTCCCTGCGCACAGGCGATCCGCCTGCCGGCTGGCCCGCTATCGGGCGGCGTGCGGATCGAGCCCTTTCAGGACGACTGTGGCAACGCCCTGGGGTTCCTGCGCGCACTCAAGGGCATCGGCGCCACCACGCCCCGGCCGGGCAGCCGGCCCTTGACGGTGTCGCAACTGCGGCAAGTCTGCGCCGCCTTCGACCGCACCGGTGCCCGGTGCACCTATCGGATCGCTTTCGGGCTGTGGCATCGCACGCCAGGGCGCACGCGAACCGGCCACGCTGACGGAACACGCCATGACCTCTAGCCGACGCACCACACCACCGGCACTCGGCGTGTTCGTGACGGGGACGGACACCGACGTCGGCAAAACGCTGATCTCGGCCATCCTGGCCAAGGCCTGGGCGGCCGACTACTGGAAGCCATTTCAGACGGGGATGGCCACCGCCTGCGACGACACCGCCACGGTGACCGCCCTGCTGGGGGCCGGCAGCCGGCAATACCCGCCCGCCTGCGCGTTGCAGGCGCCGCTCGCCCCCTGGGCAGCTGCCCGCCTGGAAGGGATCACGCTGGATGTCACGGGCATCCGCCTGCCACACACGACGCAGCCGCTGGTGGTCGAAGGCGCCGGCGGGCTGCTCGTCCCTATCGACGAAAAACACATGATGATCGACCTTGCCGCCCGGCTGGCACTACCTGTCGTGCTGGTCGCACGCAGTACTCTGGGGACGATCAACCACACCCTGCTCAGCCTGCAGGCGCTGGCGGCACGCGACCTGCCCGTCCTGGGCGTGGTGATGAACGGGCCGCTGTCGCCCGGCAACCGGCAGGCTCTGGAACACTTTGGCCAGACCCCGATCCTGGCCGAGATCCCCTGGCTGGACGCGGTGAATCCTCGGACGGTGGCCGAGGCAGCCAGCCGCGTGACGCCGCTGCAGGCCGCCCTGATCCAGGCCGGCCTAGCCTGGCGGAGCCAACCGGGGATTCACAAGTGATTACATATCCGCCGTCAGCCAAAGATCCCGGAAGAACGGAAACCCCATCAGCCATTCTTCATGATTTCAATGACAAATGCGTTCATATCGCCCTATATTGAGCGCTGTTGAATGCAAGCGATCGTTTGTCATCCGGGCGGGGCCACCCTACTATCCGGTCTGATTCCTCCGACAGGATTTTCATCACGCCATGCACACCAGCCTTCGCCACGAAACGCTCGAGCCCTCCTGGTCCGTCCAGGATATCGTCGATCTGTTCGCACTGCCCTTCAACGACCTGCTGCTGCAAGCGCAGGCCATTCATCGGCGGCACCACCCGGCCAATGCCGTCCAACAATCCAGCCTGCTGTCGATCAAGACCGGGGCCTGTCCCGAAGACTGCGCGTATTGCCCACAGTCGTCCCGCTACACCACGGACGTGGAACAGGCCCCGCTGATGCCGCTGTCGCAGGTACTGGCGGCCGCCCGCCAGGCCCAGGAAGCCGGTGCCCAGCGCTTCTGCATGGGCGCCGCCTGGCGCTCGCCCACAGAACGCCAGCTGGACGACGTGATCGAGCACGTTCAGGCCGTCAAGGCGCTGGGCATGGAGACCTGTGTGACCCTGGGCATGCTCAAGCCCGGTCAGGCCGAACGCCTGAAGGCTGCCGGTCTGGACTATTACAACCATAATCTGGACACCTCGCGGGAATATTATGGCGAGATCATCCACACTCGCACCTACGACGACCGGCTGGAAACGCTGCAGCGGGTGCGCGACGCCGGACTGAAGGTGTGCTGCGGCGGCATCGTCGGCCTGGGCGAATCGCGCGAGGTGCGCGCCGGCCTGATCTCCGCCCTGGCCAGCCTGAACCCCTACCCGGAATCCGTGCCGATCAACCAACTGGTCAAGGTCCCCGGCACCCCGCTGGCCGACGCCCCTGATCTGGACCCGATCGAGTTCGTGCGCACCATCGCGGTCACACGCATCGTCATGCCAAAAACCGTGGTGCGCCTGTCGGCCGGCCGCGAATCCATGCACGACAGCACGCAGGCGCTGTGTTTCATGGCGGGGGCCAATTCGATCTTTCATGGCGAACGACTGCTGACCACCCCCAATCCCCAGGCGGACGCGGACGCCAGGCTGTTCGAGCGCCTGGGGCTGGTGCCCATGCCAGAGACGGCACAAAGCACCAGCATGCTGTCCTGAGGTCGCACGGACCCGCGATCAGCATCCATCTTTTCCGGGCCGGGGCTCGACCTCGACCCCCACCTTAACCGGCGCATTTTTCTCTTTTCACCTATGCATACCCTGATCCTGAGCATTTCCTTCAGCGTCGCCGTCTCCGTCTTCCTGAAGCTTGCCCGGCGCTGCGATGTGCGCATCGAACAGGCCATTCTGGTCAACTACGTGACCGCTTGTCTGCTGTGCCTGTGGCTGCTGCGCCCGCCGCTGGCCACGCTGTTCGATCAGTCCGCAACCGTCTGGATCATTCTGGGGCTGCTGGGTGTGTTGCTGCCCACCGTGTTCCTGGTCATGGCCGCCGCAGTGCGCCAGGCCGGTATCGTGCTCAGCGATACAGCCCAGCGCCTGTCGCTGGTCATCCCCATCCTGGCCGCGTTCCTGGTCTTTCACGAGTCTCTGTCCGGCCGTAAGGCGCTAGGCATCGTCCTGGCCCTGGGGGCGCTGGCCTGTCTGCTGAAACGCACGCCCACCGGCACGGCCGCAGCGCCCAGTCTCGGCGAAAGGGCGGCGAACAATGCGGCCGGATCCCCGCGTGCCCGCTGGGCCTGGCTATCCCTGCTGGGCGTCTGGGTCGGCTACGGCACCATCGACATCCTGTTCAAGCAGATGGCGCGCACCGGCGCCAGGTTCACCAGCAGCCTGCTGCTGAGCTTCATGCTGGCCGCCCTGCTGATGATCCTGTGGCTGGCGGCCCGGCGCACCGCCTGGCATGCCCGCAGCCTGGCATCAGGCATCCTGCTGGGCGCACTGAACTTCAGCAACATCTACTTCTACATCCGCGCCCACCAGACCTACCCACAGAACCCGACGCTGGTCTTTGCCGCCATGAACATCGGGGTGATCTCGATCGGCACCCTGGTGGGGGCCGGGGTGTTCCGCGAACGACTCAGCCGCGCCAACCTGGCGGGCATCGCCTTGGCGATCGGAGCCGTGGTGCTGCTCTTCCCGCGCTGAAGGCTACGCGGGGTCCGGCAGCCGCCCGACACCCGGGACCGCTTCCGGCCCGGACGGCTCGCCGCCGTCGACGGACATGGAATCGCCGGCCAGGGGATCGTGCGACACATCCCGCTGCACATCGACGCGCGGGTCCAGCACCGCCATCACGTGGGAATTCTGCAGGGTGTCGGCCATGGGCACGAACTGTGTGGGCGCATCGGGACTGACGTGAGTCCCCTTGACGCGCTGTTCGCGGATGAAAACGACCAGCACCAGCGAGCATGCCGAGACGAAGACGAAATACACATCGCCCCCCCAGACCCCCATCAGTGCGCCGGCCACCAGGGGCCCGATACAGGCGCCCAGACCGTACACCATGTACAGCAGCGCGCTCAACCCCACGCGCCGCTGCGGATCCACGTTATCGTTGGCAAACGACGTGCCCATGGGATAGAGCGTGAATTGCACCATGCCCAGCACCGCCGCGAAGACCAATAGGGCCGGATAGGAAAACGGATACCAGCCCCATAGGGGTACACCCAGGCAGAACAGCAGCACGGAACCCAGGCGGATGAGCTTCACCCGGCTGATCCGGTCCGCCAGCCAGCCAATGGGCCACTGAAAGACGAGGCCTGTCGCCAGGGCGGTGGCCAGGAACACCCCCACCTCATGCGTATCCATGCCATGCTGCAGGCCGTAGACGGGCGCCAGGCCGTAAAAGGCGCCATTCAGCATCCCGGCGATGAACAGCACCGTCAGCGACAGGGGCACCCGCGTCAGGTAGTAGCGCAGCGCCAGTGGCGCGGGCACCTGCAAGGCCGGGTGCATGCGCCGCGTCAGGGTGACCGGGATCAGGCTGAGCACGCTGCACAGTGCCATGAAAACCAACGGCTTGTCGTCGAGATTCGGGAACAGGCCCAGGGTCAGCTGGCCCAGGACAGTGCCCAGGCACGTCGCCACCATGTAAAAAGCGAACACAGTCCCGCGTGCGGCGTTCTCGGTCTGCTCGTTGAGCCAGCTTTCGATCGCGACGAACAGGCACACCATGGCGGCCCCCATGACGAACCGCACCCCCAGCCAGAACCAGAGATCCTCGATGAGGATCATGGTCAGCACCGTGATCGTCATCAGCGCCGCACAGGCGGCATAGGCCCGGATATGGCCAACCTGGATGATCAGCCGGTGCCCGAAACGCGCACCCAGCACCAGACCCAGGTAATAAGAGGCGATCATCGCGCCCACCCAGATTTCGGACACGGACTGAGCCGTCAGCCGCAAGCCCACATACGTATTGAACATCCCCGAGCTGAGCAACAGGATCAGGGTCGCCAGATACAGGGAAAAGAATGCGCCGATCGTCTTGGCCATGAATAGTTTCCGGTCGGAACCACACCGATCCGCCCACGGCAGCCCGGATGAATTATCCGATATGATAGAACGATGAACGGAACAGAAGTTTCCCCCACCCTCACGCACCTGGACGAAAACGGCCAGGTCCGCATGGTCGACGTGGGCGCCAAAGCCGCCACGGCGCGCAGCGCCATCGCCGAAGGCCGCGTGCGCCTCAGTCCGCATGCCTGGCGGTTGCTGTCGGCCCAGGCCAATGCGAAAGGCGAAGTCCTGAACACCGCGCGGGTGGCGGGCATCCTGGCGGCCAAGCGCTGCGCCGAACTGATCCCGCTGTGCCACAGCCTGCCGCTCAGCTTCGTCGGGGTGGACTTCACGGCCGACGACGACACACACACACTGACAATCCGCAGCACCTGTCGTACCAGCCATCAGACCGGGGTCGAGATGGAGGCCATGACGGCCTGCACGGTCGCCGCCCTGACGGTCTACGATATGTGCAAGGCGGCCGACAAGGGCATCCTCATCGAACAGGTACGGCTGGTCTACAAATCCGGGGGTAAAAGTGGCGAATGGCGCAACGATTGAGGTGCTGTATTTCGCCCAGGTCGCCGAACACCTGGGCATGCGGCACGAAACCCAGCCGCTGGACGAACCCGTCCAGGCGGGCCTGTGGCTGGATGCGCTGGCGGCCCGGTGTCCCGCGCTGGGTCCGGCACAGCGGCTGAAGCTGGCCATCAACCAGGAACACGCCGGGCGCCACGACACGATCCGCCCCGGCGACGAGGTGGCCGTATTCGAACCGGTCACCGGCGGCTGACCCGACAGCACCCCAAGAGCCCAACCATGGTCCTGATCCAGACCGAACGCTTCGACGTCGCCACGCTGATCGCCCAACTGCAGGCCCGCACGGCCGGTCAGGCTGGCGCCCTGGTGCATTTCCTGGGCACCGTGCGCGACTATAGCCCCCAGGCGGGCTCGCACAGCCTGTTTCTCGAACATTACCCCGGCATGTGCGAACGCGAGATCGAATCGCTTTGCGAACGCGCAAGGCAGCGCTGGGACATTCTGGATACGCTGGTGGTGCATCGGGTCGGCGAACTTCCGCTCGGCGACCCGATCGTGTTCGTCGGTGTAGCCAGCGCCCACCGGGGCGACGCGTTCCGGGCCTGCGAATACATCATCGACACGCTGAAGACCCGCGCGCCCTTCTGGAAACGTGAAACGCTGGCCGACGGCCACGCCTTCTGGGTCCAGCAGCGGGACACCGACGCTCTGAAAACCGCCCAATGGGAAGACCCCTCACTGCCCACGCCATGAAAGCCGATCCGACTCAACCCCCCGTCAGCCTGCGCTGCGCCATCCTGACCATCTCCAGCCGCCGAAAGACACCAGACGACACCAGCGGAGACTATCTTTCGACCGCCCTGCGCGACGCCGGCCACGCCGTGCAGGCCCGCGACCTGTGCCCCGACGACCGCTACCAGATCCGCCGGATCCTCAGCGACTGGATCGCCGATCCGACCATCCAGGTGATCCTGTGCAATGGCGGCACCGGTTTCACCCACCGCAAGTCCACCATCGCGGCCGTCACCCCGCTGCTGGACCAGGTCGTATCGGGCTTCGGCGAACTCTTCCGCCACCTGTCCTGGCTGGACATCGGCGCCTCGTCCCTGCAGTCCGACGCCTTGTGCGGCACGGCCAACGACACGCTGATATTTTGCCTGCCGGGCTCGACCGGGGCCTGCCAACTGGCCTGGGAAAAGATCCTGCGGCCCCAGTTCGACAGCCGCCAGCAGCCCTGCAACTTCGCGAGCGTCTACCGCACGCACCCGGAATCCTGACCATGCTCGACTTCGACGCCGCCCAAGCGCGGCTGGCGGCGCGCGCCCAGGCACCCGCCGAACACGAAACCGTCACGTTGGATGCCCTATTGGGGCGCGTGCTGGCGCATGACCTCGTCGCCAACCTGGATCTGCCGCCCGCCGACAACAGCGCCATGGACGGCTATGCCCTGCGCGCGGCCGACGCGGCAGTGGCCGGCGCCACCCTGCCCGTCCAGCAGCGCTGCTTTGCCGGGCAGACACCCGATCCCCTGCGCCCCGGCCAGGCCATCCGGTTGTTCACCGGCAGCCTGATTCCCGCAGGCGCCGACACAGTCGTCATGCAGGAAAACTGCCAGGAAGGCGACGCGGGCGTCACCTTTGCCTCCGCCGTGCAACCGGGTCGCCACATCCGCCGTCAGGGCGAGGACATGCGGCACGGCCACGTCATCGTGCGGCGCGGCACACGCTTGAGGCCCGGCCACATCGCAGTGCTGGCCGCCCAGGGCTACGCCCAGGCCCCCGTCTTCCGCCACTTGCGGGTCGGCATCCTGACGACCGGCGACGAACTCGTCGCCCCGGGCCAGACGCTGCCGGCCGCCGCCATCTACAACTCCAATGCGCCCATGCTGGCCAGTCTGTGCCAGGGTCTGCACACTGCCCCCGCGGTGTTGCGCCATGCCCGGGACGACGCTCAGGCGATCGAGCAGGCGATCACTGAACTGTCCGGGACTTGCGACCTGGTGCTCAGCGTGGGCGGCGCCTCGGTGGGTGAAAAAGATCTGGTCAAACCGGCCATCGAATCCCTGGGTGGCACGCTGGATCTATGGCGCGTGCGCATGAAACCGGGCAAACCCGTCGCGCTGGCCGACCTCAACGATCGCCCCATCGTCTGCCTGCCGGGCAATCCCGTGTCGGCCTTCGTTGTCTTCGCGCTACTGGTCAGCCCCCTGATCCGGGGCCTGCAAGGCTGCGGGCAGGTGCTGCCGCCCGTGCGCCGCGGCATTCTGCGAACAGACCGTCCCCTGGGCGGCGACCGCGACGACTTCGTCCGGATCCAGGCGGCCGCGCAAGACGACGGCCTGCCCGTCCTGACACCTCATGTCCAGCAGAGTTCCGGCGCCCTGAGCAGCCTGGCCTGGGCCGATGGCCTGGCGCGGATTCCCGCCGGAACCACGCTGCAATCCGGCGCGGAAGTGGGCTGGTACGGATTGGCGGACTGGCTGGGTTAGCCTTCCCAGCGTGACCAGTCCTCGGGCGTATTCAGATTGACCAGGCAATCGGGATCCGGGAAATCCACCGGCCTGGCCTGGCAATCCCGCAGCCAGGCCTGCGCCTGACGCTGGCCCGACTGCAAAAAAGCCGCCAGGCTGGCCGCCGACGAGCGATGCACCACCAGGCACAAGGGATGCGGGCCATCGGGCGTGCGGGCATACGCGGGATGGTCGGGGCTTGCGGCCTGGGCCAGGCGCCCCATCAGATCGTCGGGCCAGCGGATGACGTCCACCGGCAGCACGAACAGCCAGGGCGCGCGCGCCTGCCGCAGACCCGCCAGAATACCGGCCAGCGGGCCGCAATCCGCCAGATCGGCGTCATCCCGCACCACCTGCCCGTAGCGGGCGTACGCATCCGGATGGCGGTTGGCGCTGATCAGAATTCGGTCAATCCCCTGCCCCCGCAGATACCGGCATACATAGTCCACCAGCGGGCGGCCCCGCCAGTCGCGCAGCCCTTTGTCGGCGTCCGGTGCCACAGGCGTGCGCATACGGCGCGACTGCCCTCCGGCCAGGATCAAGCCGTCGAGCCATGACGCCGGGCAAACCGGATCGCCAACGCGTGAAGGTGGGTCATCCGATCGATTGACGTTCATGTGACGAGCCCCGGCATGCGTATCAGCCGCCGATGTAGCTCATTTCGATCTTGTGATCGCGGTGGGCCTGCCCGCGCAGTTCGGAATACCGGTCACCCCGACCCTGCCAGACCCCGGCCAGGCGATCCCGCAGTGCCTGATCGCCAGCGCCCGACCGCAGCAAGGCCCGCACATCGTGCCCTTGTTCGGCGAACAGGCAGGTGAACAAGCGCCCTTCGGGAGACAACCGCAGTCGCGTGCAATCGCCGCAGAAAGGCTGCGACACGCTGGTGATGAGGCCGATTTCCCCTGCCCCGTCGTCATAGGCCCAGCGCGCCGCGACCTCGCCGCGATACTGTGCCTGAACCGGTTTCAGGGAAAATTCGTCGCCGATACGGCGGACGATCTCGGCGCCGGTGACGACCTCGTCCATGCGCCAGCCATTAGTGCTGCCCACATCCATGTATTCGATGAAGCGCAGAATATGCCCGCTATGACGAAAATGCCGTGCCATGGGCAGAATCTGCCCGTCGTTCATGCCCCGGCGCACCACCATGTTGATTTTCACCGGCCCCAGGCCGGCGCGGGCCGCCGCATCGATGCCCGACAGAATGGTGGCCACCGGAACGCCGCTGTCGCTCATGCGTTCGAACAGGGCATCGTCCAGCGCATCCAGACTGACGGTGACCCGTGTCAGGCCCGCCTGTGCCAGTGCGTCGGCTTTTCGGGCGAGCAGCGTGCCGTTGGTGGTCAGCGTCAGGTCGGGCGGCTGGCCATCGGGCGTACGCAAACGCGCCAGCATGGCCACGAGCACTTCGATCTGTTTGCGCAGCAGGGGTTCACCCCCGGTCAGGCGGATCTTGCGCACACCCTGGGACAGGGCGACGTCCGCGACACGCGTGATTTCCTCGAAGGTGAGCAGCGCGCTGTGCGGCAGGAAGACGTGATCCGATCCGAAGACCTCGCGGGGCATGCAATAGGTGCAGCGAAAATTGCAGCGATCGGTCACTGAAATGCGCAAATCACGCAGAGGGCGCCCGCGCGCATCGCGCACAGCCGACCCCGGCGCCAGTTCGGACGCCAGAGCCGGCTGGTCTTCCGGTCGGTGGAAGATGACGCGGCTCATGGATTCACGGCCGGCGACCCCACACGCGGATCAGCGGCAACCGGGTCTCAGTCATTTTCCTTGACGCGATACACCAGAGTGGCGACCTTTGCCAGCCCCAGGACCTTGACCGTGACGCTGCCCAGCAGCAGACGCGACAGGCCGCTGCGGCCATGGCTGCCGATGAAGATCAGGTCGCAGTTTTCTTCCTGGGCGGCATGGACGATGCCGTCGGCCACGTTGAAATTGGAGACGGCCTTCGCAGTGGCCTTGACCCCCGCGGTTTCCGCGCGGTCAAGCACGGCCTGCAGGTATTTTTGCGCCTGTTCGGCCGCGGTGCGGTCGTAGTCTTCGTCCGTGATGGCATAAGCAGCCGCCATGCCGTCGAAGCCCACCGTCGCCGCGAAAGGCTGGGTGACGTGAAGGGCGACGATCTCGGCCCCGATCGTGCGGGCAAAGCAGACACCTTTGTTGGCGGCCTGGGCCGAGAGTTTGGAGCCGTCTGTCGGGATCAGGATTTTCTTGAACATGCGCGGATCATCCATAAACGGAAACAGGAAACTTCAGCATACCTGCAGAACGGCTGAAATAACAGTCGGATCAGCCCCGGGATTGATCTCGCTCAGATTCCTGTACGGCCTGAAACAATTTCGTGCAGCGCGCACCAGAACGGCAGAACGCCAGGACCGGCCCGGGCAGTTCATGCAGCAAATGCGCGAATTCGACGACGTCGGCGGCGGTGATCGACCCGCTGACCACCGGCTGGTAACGGGCCTGCAGGCCGGCGGCCTGCGCGGCGTGCAGCATATCGTCCGACAGCGGCTGATCGGAACCGCCCTCGCCATCCGGGCGGTTGATGATGACGGACTTGAAACCGGCAGCGGCCAGCGCCTGCATGTCGGCAGGCTGCAATTGCGGGGACACCGCGAAATCCGGACTCAGGGATTGGTAGGACAGGCTCATGTGGACTCCTTGCGGGGATCGGCCCCCGCGATCGTCAGATGGTATTCGGTCAGCCAGCGCCCCATTCGCGCGCCGGCCAGCACGGCATATTCCGCCTGGCGCTGGGACGACAGCGCGTCGGTGGGTTCGTGGCCCAGCGCCGGATGGCACATCAGCACGTCGCCATCCTGGCACGCCGTCAGCCAGCGCGACATCCAGGTCTCATACGCCGGAATGCCACCCTTGAAATCATACACGCCCAGAAAACCGGGATTCTGCCGGTAGCCCCCTGTCCGCGCGCGACGCCGCAGGCCGGCGGCCCCCAGAATGGCGATCACGCCGGCCTTGAAGCGCAGGCCACCGGGCAGACCTGCCATCCGGGGGCGGCCCGTGTCGCGGATCCAGGGACGGGCATCACCATCCGCATCCAGGGCCTGCAGCAGCGCATCGCGCACGCCCGGCAGCTGATGGACGTGCTGATGACCGTCCACATAATCCGGCCCGCGGCCCGTCAAAACCCGGAAGCGGTCCAGCTGGCGGTGCACGCCCTCGCGCACCTGTGCCATCGGCAGACGGCGCAGATAGGCGGCCTGGATCAGCTGGCGCAGCGGCAGGCACAAGCCGGGCTGGCCAAAAGATTCCGTCAGGTTCAGATGCAGACCGACCTGCAGGGGCGTATCCAGCAGCGCAGGCACGTTCCGGGATGCCGTCGGGCCGTCCACCAGCAGGCTGGTCGCCGACAGGCGGCCCAGCGTAGCCAGGCTGAGGATGCCGGCGTCCACGGCGGCGTTCATCCCGAAGTCGTCGGCGCACACTACAATGCGGCGGTATTTTGGGCGTTCAGGACTCATGTTCAAAAAATTCATCACCCAGATCGGCTGGTTCGTCATTGTAGGATGTGCCGCCGCCGCCACGCACTGGGCCATCGCGGTCGCCTGCGTGGCCTTGGCCGGGCTGGCGCCGCTGCTGGCCAACATCGTCGGCTGGCTGGTGGCCTTCGGGGTGTCGTTCACCGGCCATTACCGGCTGACCTTCCGCCATCAGCAGGCCCCGCTGGCGCGCGCGGCGGGACGATTCTTCATGGTGTCGGCGCTGGGGTTCGCCATCAACGAAGCGGCCTACGCCACCCTGCTGCGGCTGACGGCCATCCGCTACGACGTGCTGCTGGCCCTGGTCCTGATCGGCATCGCCGGCATGACCTTCATTCTGGGGCGCTACTGGGCGTTTCGCCACAGCCACTGACGCGTTCACCCGCAGGAATCCGCCACAAGCCCATCTTGCGTGACTGCGCATCGGGCGCGCGGCCGGCCAGCGCCGGCAGACGATCGGCCTCGTCCAGCCAGGCCATCAGCCAGGTCGCGGGATGCGCCGGGTCGCAGAGCGACGTCTGCAGGCGCTGCGGCAGCCACAGGACTTCCGTCCCGATGTCGGGGGCAAAACGCGCAGCATCGGCCAGTTCGCGGCGCCAGTCATCACCCTGCATCAGCCCCGGATCATCCCAGTTCGTGACCACGACGACCGGGCCTTTCCAGCCCGCGTACATCGGCACGTCGTACGCGAACTGATTGAACATCACCAGCCGGTCGCCCGGCGCGGCGGACTGCGCCAGCATCTGGGCGAGCGGCTTCGACGTGCGCTGCGGGAACACCAGCAGCGCCACCACGGCCACCCCGCAGATCGCCACGGCGATCAGGGCATGGCGCACCAGGCTGCGGGTGACACCCGGCGCGGTTTCTTCCTGGCGCTGTTCGAAGGTTTCCTGGATGAACCAGGCCAGGGGCGGCAATACGGCAATGACGTAGCCCACGAGCTTGGAGGCCGGGATGGAAAAGAACACCAGGACCACCGCCAGCCAGGACAGCATCAGGCCGCGCAGCACGCGGCGATCCACCTGCTCCATCCGCCGGGCGGGCGGCACGAAGGCGGTCTGCAGGGGACCGTGCAGGTACAGCCAGCGCCAGAGCTGGATCGACCAGGGCAGGGTCAGGCCCAGCACCACCGGCACGTAAAACCAGAACGGATGGGGGTTGTTGAAGCCCTTTTCGAGGAAGCGCTCGAAGTGCTGATAAATAATGTAATAGTCGAAGAACCCGGGGTAGCGGGCCTGCATCGCCCACATCCAGGGCAGGATCAGGACGGCAAACAGCAGGATGCCCGGCCACCATAGCAGACGCCCGATGGCCCGATAGCGCCGCCGCCCCAGCAGCCAGAAGAACAGCACGCCGCCCGGCAACACCACCCCGATCAGGCCCTTGGCCATGAATCCGGCGGCGGCCAGCGCGTACATCGCCAGCAGCGCGGCATGGTCCGGCCGCTGCTGTTCGCGGCGAAAGACCGCATCGGCCCCCGCCATCACGGTCAGGCTCATGAGCGCGGCGACCAGCATGTCCAGATTGGCGTAATGCGCCGCGCCGAACAGAAACGGCTGCACCGCGAGAATCAGGACGGTACGGCGCGCGGCGCTGATGCGCGCGTAGCGCCGCAAGAAGACGTAGAACACGGTCACCATGGCGGTCGCCGCCAGCACCGAGCACAGCCGTCCGGCCCAGGCATTGTCGCCAAACACCGCCAGCGACGCCGCCGTCAGCCAGTAGAACAGCGGCGGCTTATGGAAGAACGGCATCTCGTCCAGGCGCGGCGTCAGGTAGTCCCCCGAAACCAGCATATGCCAGGCCACGCCGACATAGCGGCCCTCGTCGGGCAGCAGCAGCGGATACATCCAGGTGGTGGCCGCCAGCCACAGAAAGGTGCACAGGGCAACCCAGCCCCAGGCGGATCGGGTCTGCGCACAGCGCCAGCCGGCCTCTCCGGTATTCATCAGCCAGCGGCCGGCATTGCGGATCTTCATGAAGCGGATTCCTGATCGCCCGCGACGCGGGCCGATATGGAAGCTGAAGGCTCGGCATCCCCGGAGGCGGGCGCTGGCGACGGTTGCGGTGCGGCATCCGCCCCGCCACCCAGCCGTTCGCGCAGCAGATAGACGGGCCGCCCCTTCACCTCGGTGAAGATCCGCGCGATGTATTCGCCCACGACGCCCAGCGACATCAGGTTCACCCCGGAAAAGAACAGGACGACCGTGATCAGCGTGGCCCAGCCCTGCACCGGATCGCCGAACAGGAGATGGGTGACGATGATCACCAGCCCGTAGAAAAACGCGACCATCGACAGGCAGGCGCCCAGCAGGCTGAGCAGCCGCAGTGGCCAGGTGGTGAAGGCGGTCAGGCCGTCCACCGCGAAACGCAGCAGTTTCAATGGCCGGAAGCTGCTGACGCCATGCAAGCGCTGAGGCGGCGTATAGGGAACGGCCTCGGATTCGAAGCCCACCCAGGCAAACAGGCCCTTCATGAAGCGGTCGCGTTCGGGCAGGCGCAGCAGGGCATCGACGACGAGGCGGTCCATCAGCCGGAAATCGCCAGCGTTGGGTGGCACGCCGCGGCCATCGGACGTGCGCATCAGCATATAGAACAGCTTGGAGCCGACCCGCTTGAACCAGCTTTCGTCCTGACGGGTCGCACGCACCGCGTAGACCATCTGGATACCCTCGCGCCAGCGCGCCAGCATGGCGGGGATCATCTCTGGCGGATGCTGCATGTCCGCGTCCAGGCAGACGACGACGTTGCCCCGGGCGGCTTCCAGGCCGGCGGTCAGGGCGGCTTCCTTGCCGAAATTGCGCGACAGGCGCAGGTAGACGATTTCCGGGCGCAAGCCGCACCAGTGGCGCATCAGATCCGGGGTGCCGTCGGTGCTGCCGTCATCGACCACGATGATCTCCAGCGTTCCGACCTCGGATTCCAGCCTGGTCAGCAGTTCCGGCAGCAGGATACCGAGGTTGGCCTGCTCGTTCAGGCAGGGCACGACACAAGACAGGAAAACAGGATCGGGCATGGTGGTCCAGACGGATGGAACAGAGGGATTCCAGCAAATCCCGACAAGACGTTGATGATACCCGATGGTCCCGCATGGCAGCCAGCTTTGGGGCTGCGCGAGCCGTCCCGCCCTCTCCCTTTGCGGTCCGCCATGAAGATTCCTATAATATGAACCTTTAACCCGGAACCCGGCACCCGCATGGACGACTCCCTGGTCTGCACCGAAGACGAAATCGTCACACTCGTCCACCACTTCTATCGCCGCGTGCGCCAGGATGAAGTCCTCGGGCCGATTTTCGACGCCCACATCGACGACTGGGACGAACACCTGGAACGCATGGTGCGCTTCTGGTCTTCCCTGCTGCGGCGCACCGGCACCTACAGCGGCACCCCGATGCCGCGCCATGTGGCGCTGCCCGGCCTGGAAGGCCCCATGTTCACCCACTGGCTGGGCCTGTTCAGCCAGACGCTGGAAGAATTCGACAACCCGGCCTTCGTCGCGCAGGCGCAGGATTTCGCCCGCCGCATCGCCCGCAGCCTGTGGTACGGCTACCAGATCAGCCATCAACCCGATCAACCCGTCACGGAATTCGACCACCATGTCCCGCCTGCTCAATATTGAAGAACGGCCTTCAGCGACGCCTGCCCGCCCGTCCATGAAGGCATTTCTGGCGCTGGGCTTTCGCCCGCTGTATATGGCGGGCGTCGGCTGGGCGGTGATTTCGATCGCACTGTGGATCTATGCGCCGCAACTGCTGGGCGCGCCGCTGTCGCTGGTGGCCTGGCATGCCCATGAAATGCTGTGGGGCTTCATCATCACCATCGCGGTCGGCTTCCTGCTGACGGCCAGTGCCACCTGGACCGGCTTCAATCCCCTTCAGGGCCGCGCGCTCGGCACGCTGTGCATCCTCTGGTGCATTGCCCGTGTCGGTTTCCTGCTGGGCGGCCTCACCGGATTCTGGATCGCCACCGCCGCCGAATTGCTGTTCTTCCTGGGCGCCGCCGCCGCGCTGGCGCGGGTCATGGTCAAAGGCCGCAGCCGGCGCAATTACGGGCTGCCCGCGCTGATCCTGGCGCTGGGTCTGGCCGACCTGCTGTACCTGCTGGCGGCCCTGAAGGGCGACTACGCCCTGTTGATGGAACGCTTCGACCTGGGCCTGATCGGCATGGCCGTCATTGCGCTGCTGATCGCACGCCGCGTCATCCCCTTCTTTTCCATGCGCATGGTACCGGGCCTGAAGATCCCCATGCTGACCCGATCGGGCCACGTGCAGATGGTCTTCAGCGTGCTGGCGCTGATCGCGGGCGTGCTGATCCAGCTGACCGGCATCCCCATGACGCCGGGCAGCGCCCCGCATCCGCTGCCGCTCGTGATGGCGGCCAGCCTGCTGATCACCGGCCTGATCAGCCTGGGGCAACTGCTGTACTGGCAACCCCTGGCGGTGCTGCGCAAGCCCATGCTGTGGATCCTGTACCTGGGCTATGCCTTCATCGGCATCGGCCTGCTCGCCGCCGCCTTCCAGATCAGCCACCTGTTCGATCCGGCGCTGCTGCACGGCGTGCTGGCGCGCAGCGCCACGCATGTCCACCTGATCGGCATGGCTGGATTCTGCGTCCTGATCATCGGGATGCTCACACGCACGGCGTTGGGTCACCTGGGACGCCCGCTGGCGCTCGATCGCAGCATGCTGGCCAGTTACTGGCTGATGCTGCTGGCTGCCGCCCTGCGGCTGGCGGCGCTGTGGCCCTCGGCGATCAGCGTGCATCTGCTGCATCTGGCGGCGGCTGCCTGGATCCTGTGCCTGGGCTTGTACCTGTGGCGCTTCGCACCGATGCTGATCCGCGCCCGCCCGGACAAACCCGCCTCCGTGGCGGCGCCCAAAAAGACGGTGGCCCAGCCCGCCCAGGCCCGATAGGCTCAGGACGGACACAAGCCATGCGCCTGACCAACATGAGCGACTACGCGGTCCGGCTGCTGATGTATCTCAGCGACCACCGCGACCGGCTGTGCACCATCGCCGAAATCGCCCAGTTCTACGGCATTTCAGAGCCGCACCTGATGAAGATCACGCACCGGCTGGGCCAGCACGGCTGGATCCGCACGGTGCGTGGCAAGCATGGCGGCATGGAACTGGCGCACGAACCGCGCGACATCCCCCTGGGGGCGTTGATCCGCGACATGGAAAACGATCTTGCGCTGGTCGAATGCATGGGCGCCGACAATCACTGCATCCTGACCGGACACTGCGGGCTGAAGCCGGTCATCGCCGGCGCGCTGCGCGCCTTCATGGACTATCTGGACAAGCACACCCTGGCCGATGTGATGCCGCCATCCATGCCGACGCAAGTCACAATATCCAGCCCGAAGGCCCGCGCGAGGGTCAAGGCCTGAGGCTCAGGCTGAAAGCCTGGCGCCACCAGCCGGATCACTGCACCAGCGGCGAATCCGAGCCCTGCATGGGGATGCCGTCGATCCGCGCGGCCCCGACCAGCTGCTGCAGATATTGATGGACCGCACGGCGGTAGCTGGATTCCTCGAGCCAGGCGGCCAGCTTGTCCCGCACGGTCTCGAAGGGCAACACATGGCCCTCGACCTTGCGCCCCGTGCGCACGATGTGGAAGCCGAACCGGGTTTCCACCAGTTCGCCCGCCAGCGTATGCGCCGGCATCGCGAACACGGCCTTTTCGAATTCCGGCACCATCTCGCCCCGGGTCAGTTCGCCCAGAGATCCGCCCTGCGCCCCCGAAGGGCAGTTGGAGTATTCCCGCGCGTACTGGGCAAAATGCCCGACGCCCTTGCGATGCAGTTCCGCCAGGTGCAGATTGGCCCGCGACCGCAGTTTCTGCACGTCCAGCCCCGACGTCGCCTGGAACAGCACGTGCCAGACCTCCACCAAGTCGCCTTCGCGGAATTCGTCGGGATGCTGATCGTAATAGCGCCGGCAGCTGGCCTCGTCGGCCTGCGGCGTACGCACGTCGTGCCCCAGCACGGATGCCAGCAGGGGTTCATGGCCATCGTCATTGAAACCAAGTTCCGAACCGCGCTGGCGAATGAGTTCGCGCAGCACCAGTTCCTGTCCGGCGGCCAGTCGGGGATTGGCGTCCTGCTCGTGGTTCGGCACCTCGGCCAGGATCTCGGATTCGGTGATGGTGGTGTCGTTGACGGTGATCATGCAAGCTCCTGGCGCGCGATTTATGGGATTATGCTTCCTCAAACTTTGGGAGCAGGTTGCTCCATATCAAATTGAAGATCAAGAGGAATCCCTGATGTGCGGTTTTACAGGGTTTTTAGGCGCAACGCAGGCCCGTGACCAGGATGCCGCCCGCGCGGTGCTGACACGCATGGCCGACGCGATCATCTCTCGCGGCCCGGATGACTTCGGCCTCTGGAGCGACCGGGCCGGCATCGGCCTGGCTCACCGGCGCCTGTCGATTCTGGATTTGTCGCCGGCCGGACACCAGCCCATGGCCTGCCCGACGGGGCGCTACACGATCGCCTTCAATGGCGAAATCTACAACCATCTGGATCTGCGGCGGGAACTGGAAGAAACCGGCCGGTTGCCGGCGGGCGAGCACCCCTGGCGCGGCCACTCGGATACGGAAACCCTGCTGGCCGGTTTCCTGGCCTGGGGCATCAGGGCGACGATCGAACGTTGCGTCGGCATGTTCGCCTTCGCCGTCTGGGACCGCCAGGAACGGGTCTTGACCCTGGCACGCGACCGCCTGGGCGAAAAACCGTTGTACTACGGCTGGCAAGGCCAGGGCGAAGGTGCCTGCTTCCTGTTCGGCTCCGAGATCAAAGCGCTCCGGCGGCATCCGGCCTTCAGGGCGGAGATCGACCGCGACGCGTTGTGTCTGCTGATGCGGCACAACTACATTCCCGCCCCCTATTCCATCCACCGCGACATCTTCAAGCTCCCGGCGGGATGTCTGCTCACCGTGTCCCTGGACCAGCGCGAGCCACGCATCGACAGGTACTGGTCGCTGCCGGAGGTCGCCGTCGCCGGCGTCCGGAATCCATGGACCGGATCCCCGGAGGAAGCCACCGATGCGCTGGAAGGGCTGATCGGCTCCGCCGTGCGCCAGCAGATGCTCGCCGACGTCCCCTTGGGCGCGTTCCTGTCGGGGGGCATCGATTCCTCGGCCATCGTAGCCTTGATGCAGTCGCAATCCAGCCGGCCGGTCAAGACCTTCACGATCGGCTTCCACGAGGACGGCTACGACGAGGCAGGCCATGCGCGGGCAGTGTCCCGGCATCTAGGCACGGACCACACCGAACTGTACGTGACGCCGCAACAGGCGCTGGACGTGATCCCCAGGCTGCCGGATTTGTACAGCGAGCCCTTTGCCGACTCCTCCCAGATCCCGACCTTTCTGGTGTCGCAGCTGGCGCGCCAGAAGGTCACGGTCTCGCTATCGGGCGACGGCGGCGACGAATTATTCGCCGGCTACGGCCGCTACATACGCAACGAACGGCATTGGCAGCGCGTATCACGCTGGCCCCATGCGGCCCGCCTGCTGGCCGCATGGGGGATGCGCGCGCTGCCGCCCGAAGCCTGGAACACCCTGCTGGGGCCACTGCGGCCCGCCATGCCCCAGTCGCTACGTCAGGCCGACGTCGGCGCGAAACTGCACAAGGCGGCCGGCATGCTGGCCGCCCGCCGGATCGATGACGTGTACCTGCAGGCACTGACCCGCTGGGAACCGGCCGGCCTGGTGATCGGCGGACGGGAACCCACCACCTGTCTGCGGGGCAATCCCCCGCCGCTGGAGGGCCTGAGTTCCGTGCAGCGCCTGATGGCGCTGGACGCCATCACCTACCTGCCGGACGATATTCTGGTCAAGGTCGATCGGGCCGCGATGGGCGTATCGCTGGAGAGCCGCGTGCCGCTGCTCGATCACCGGGTCGTGGAATTCGCCTGGCGCATTCCGCAGGATCTGAAGCGGCGCGACGGCGTCAATAAATGGATCCTGCGACAGGTGCTGTACCGGCACGTGCCCCGGGAACTGATCGAACGGCCGAAGATGGGATTCGGCGTACCCGTCGGCCAGTGGCTGCGCGGGCCGCTGCGCGACTGGGCCGAATCTCTGCTGGACGAATCGCGCTTGCGCCGGGAAGGGTTTTTCAACCCGTCACGCATCCGGCACGCGTGGGAGCAACACCTGAGCGGACGGCGGAACCGGCATTCCCAGCTCTGGGGGATCCTGATGTTCCAGGCATGGCTGGAAAAATCGTAGATCGACCTTCCGGTGTCCTGTTCGCTGAATGCTCGGACTCAGATCCGGCGTTTGCGCCGTCCATCCGAATCCGAATGTCTGGAACAGCCGAACAGGACACCAGCCGCCGGATCAGCCGCGCGGGCGCACGAGCTGCCAGGCCCGCGCCAAGTACGTGACGGACGCGAACCCCGACCACACGTGCACCAGCCGCGTGAACGGGAAAATCACGAACAGCGTCATGCCCAGCACCATGTGGATGCGGTAGACGAGCGGAACACCTTCCAGCGCGCCCACGGCCCCGGCCCGGAAGGTCACGATGCGCTGTGACCATTCACCCAGCTGCACCATGACCTCGCCATTCGTGTGCTGCACCGAGGTGAACAGCGTGGCCAGCCCCATGCCCAGCACCAGCAGGATCCACAGCAGCGTGACCCAGTCGGACGTGTTGGAATTGTGCGCCAGGCGGATCTCCGACCAGCGGCGGTGGATCAGCAGCACCAGGCCGATCAGGCAGATGACGCCCAGGATGGCCCCGACGACGATGGCCATCAGTTGCTTGACCTGCGTGGTGACGAAAATATGGTAGACCGCCGGCGGGGTCAGCAGACCGACCAGGTGGGTGAAGAACAGCAGGATGATCCCGACGTGAAACAGGTTGCTGCCCCAGCGCAGCGAGCCCCGGCGCAGCAGCTGGCTGGAATCGCTTTTCCAGGTGTACTGTTCGCGTTCGAAACGCACCAGACTGCCCAGGAAGAACACGGTCAGGGCGATGTAGGGATACACCCCGAAGAAAAACAGATCAAGCGTATCGTTCATGGCGGTCTCCTAGGCCTGGGTGCCGTCCGGGCGGCTGGCCCGCGAACGGGGCGGATGGAAAACGAGGGGTTGCGCGCCGTCGCCCGGACGGCGCATCAGCAGCGGCTCGGTGCCATCGGCCTGCGGGCCGAAGGTGATCATGGTTTCCTCCATCTCGCCTTCAGGCGGATCGGGCAGGACCTCGGGCCGCACGTCGGTCATGACGCGCAACTGCGCGAACAGGCTGGCATAGGGGCTGCCGGATTCGCCCAGTTTGTCGCCCAGGCGGGCCAGCACATGGATGGCGTCGCCCAGCAGTTCCTGGGCCGCCGCCGGCGGAATCTGCCCAAGGAATTCCAGAAACAGCGGCACGTAGTCCGGCAGTTCGGTCGAGGCCGGCTCCAGGCCATGCTTCAGGTATTCCTGCTGCAGATCGACCATGGCCTGACCCCGGTCGCGGGACTCGCCATGGACGTGTTCGAACAAATGCAGGGAATGCGCCGCGCGCCGGTCGAAGGTGGCGACGTACTGTTCCTGCAGTTCGATCAGGTCGTCAAAGTCCTGCAGATAGGTGAACAACGGGTCCAGGCGCTGGCGCACGGGCACGGGCACGGCGGCGGACAATTCCGGCAAGGCATCCAGCCAGTCCTGTTCCGGATAGCCCAGCAGCACGGACAGGACGGAAAACACCGGCGAGTCCTGGGTGGTCAAGGTATGTGCCATGGTGGTCTCCGTTACGCCGTGCGCGCCGGGTCGAGGAACACTACGCTCGGCTTGCGCTTGTTGCGCGGCTTGCCGAAGAGCGACCCGTCCGAAGTGCCGCCCGAGCAGCCATTGCCAAAGGTGAAGCCGCAGCCCCCGCGGATCTCGAAGGCGTTTTCGGCATGTTCCCGATGCGCCGTGGGCACCACGAAGCGGTCCTCGTAGTTGGCGATGGCCAGATAGCGGTGCATGTCTTCGACCTGATGCAGCGACAGCCCGACCTGTTCGAGAATGTCATGCCGTTCCTGGCGATCGACGGACCGCGCCCGCATGAAGGCGCGCATGGCCAGCATGCGTTCCAGCGCCACGGCGACCGGGGCCTCGTTGCCCGCCGTCAGCAGGTTAGCCAGATACCGCAACGGAATGCGCAGGGACTTGACGTCCGGGATCTCGCCAAAGGCGCCGATCTGGCCGCTGTTGGCGGCCGACTGGATGGGCGACAGCGGCGGCACATACCAGACCATCGGCAGCGTGCGGTATTCCGGATGCAGCGGGAAGGCGATCTTCCATTCGACGGCCATTTTATAGACCGGCGAATTGCAGGCGGCATCCAGCCAGTTTTCCGGGATCCCGTCGGCCAGCGCCTGGCGCCGGACCTCGGGGTCGAACGGATCCAGGAACAGATCCAGCTGCGCCTGATACAGGTCCTTTTCGTTGGGCACACTGGCGGCCGCCTCGATGCTGTCCGCGTCATACAGCAACACGCCAAGGTAGCGGATGCGCCCCACACAGGTTTCCGAACAGACCGTGGGCAGGCCCGCCTCGATGCGTGGGTAGCAGAAGATGCACTTTTCGGCCTTGCCGGACTTCCAGTTGTAGTAGATCTTCTTGTACGGACAACCGGAGATGCACATGCGCCAACCGCGGCATTTGTCCTGATCGATCAGGACGATGCCGTCCTCGGCACGCTTGTAGATCGATCCCGACGGACAGCTGGCCACGCAGGTGGGGTTTAGGCAGTGTTCGCACAGGCGCGGCAGGTACATCATGAAGGTGTTTTCGAACTGCCCGTAGATGTCCTTCTGCACGGCCTCGAAGTTGTAGTCCTTCGATCGCTTGGCGAATTCACCGCCCAGGATTTCTTCCCAGTTCGGCCCCCATTCGATTTTTTCCATGCGCTGGCCAGTGATCAGCGATCGCGGCCGGGCCACCGGCGGCGTGCTGCGCTCGGGGGCCTTCTGCAAGTATTCGTAATCGTAGGTGAAGGGTTCGTAATAGTCGTCGATCTGCGGCAGGTTCGGGTTGGCGAAGATGCGCGATAGCAGCTTGAGTTTGCCTCCCTGGCGCGGCTCGATACGGCCGCTGGCCTTGCGCCGCCAGCCGCCGTTCCAGCGGTCCTGGTTTTCCCAGTCCTTGGGATAGCCCACCCCCGGCTTGGTTTCGACGTTGTTGAACCAGGCGTATTCCATCCCCTCACGCGAAGTCCAGACGTTTTTGCACGTAATGGAACAGGTGTGGCAGCCGATGCATTTGTCCAGATTCAGGACCATGGCGACTTGTGCGCGAATTTTCATGCTTTCGACTCCTTCAGGCCTGCGTCTGGGCGGCTACTTCGTGGGTTTCGTCCATCCAGTCGACTTTCTTCAGTTTGCGGACCACGACGAATTCATCGCGGTTCGATCCGACCGTCCCGTAATAATTGAAGCCATAGGACAGTTGCGCGTAGCCGCCGATCATGTGCGTGGGCTTGACGACCGTGCGCGTGACGGAATTGTGGATCCCGCCGCGCTTGCCGGTGATTTCCGACCCCGGCACGTTCACGATCTTTTCCTGGGCGTGATACATCATTGTCATGCCCTCGGGCACGCGCTGGCTGACCACCGCCCGCGCCACCAAGGCGCCATTGACGTTGAAGACCTCGATCCAGTCGTTGTCCACGATGCCGGCCTTGGCCGCGTCGATTTCCGACATCCAGACGATCGGGCCGCCACGCGACAAGGTCAGCATGATCAGGTTGTCGGAATAGGTGGAATGGATCCCCCATTTCTGGTGCGGCGTGATGAAATTCAGCACTACGTGCGGCTCGCCATTGCTGAACTGCTTGTCGAGCATGGGCTTGATCGTCTTGGTATCCACCGGCGGGCGGTAGACGCACAGGGCCTCGCCGAAATCGCGCATCCAGGGGTGGTCCTGGTAGAGTTCCTGGCGCCCGGTCAGGGTACGCCAGGGGATCAGTTCATGCACGTTGGTGTAGCCGGCGCTGTAGCTGACCTTGTCGGATTCGATCCCCGACCACGTGGGCGAAGTCAAAATTTTGCGCGGCTGGGCCTGGATGTCGCGGAAGCGGATCTTCTCGTGCTCGCTGGATTTCACCAGGTGGGTATGGTCACGGCCGGTGATCTTCGACAGGGATTCCCACGCTTTCAGCGCCACGTGTCCGTTGGTTTCCGGGGCCAGCGTGAGCACGGTCTCGCAGGCATCGATATCGCTGAAGATACGCGGCTGCCCCTGGCCGACGCCCGGTTCGCGTTCCTTGTAGTTCAGTTTGCGCAGGAACTCGACTTCTTCCTTGGTGTCCCAGGAAATGCCTTTGCCGCCGTTCCCCAATTTTTCGGCCAGCGGCCCCAGCGTCGTGAAGCGTTCATAGATGTGCTTGTAATCGCGGTTGACGACCATCAGGTTGGGCATGGTCTTGCCGGGGATCAGATCACATTCCCCCTTGTGCCAGTCACGCACCGCGTAGGGGTCGGTGAGTTCGCCCGGGGAATCGTGCTGCATGGGCTGCAGCACCAGGTCCTCGTCGGGCAGGTCGGCATCGGCCGCCAGTTCGGAGAATTTCTTCGCCAGATCCTTGTAGATTTCCCAGTCGCTGCGCGATTCCCAGATCGGGTCCACAGCCGCCGACAGCGGGTGGATGAAGGGATGCATGTCGGACGTGTTCAGATCGTTCTTTTCGTACCAGGTGGCCGTCGGCAGCACGATGTCGGAATACAGACAGGTGGTGGACATGCGGAAGTCCAGCGTCACCAGCAGATCGAGCTTGCCCTGCGGGGCGTCGTCGCGCCAGTTGACCTCGAGCGGCTTGCCCGCGCCCATTTCGCCCAGGTCCTTGCCCTGCACACCGTGCTGGGTGCCCAGCAGGTGCTTGAGAAAATACTCGTGCCCCTTGCCGGACGAACCCAGGATGTTGGACCGCCAGACAAACAGGTTGCGCGGGAAGTTGTCGGGATTGTCCGGGTCTTCACAGGCGAATTTCAGCTTGCCGTCGCGCAGGCCCTTGACCACGTAGTCCTTCGGGTCCTGACCAGCCGACTGGGCGTCGCGCACGACCTGCAATGGATTGGTCTGCAGCTGGGGGGCGGTGGGCAGCCACCCCATGCGCTCGGCGCGCACGTTCATGTCGATCAGGCTGCCCTGGTATTTCGAGGGATCCGCCAGCGGCGACAGCAGTTCGGAGACCTGCAGCTTTTCGTAGCGCCACTGGTCGGAGTGGGCATAGAAAAAGGACGTGCCATTCATGTGGCGCGGCGGGCGCAGCCAGTCCAGGGCGAATGTCAGCATGGTCCAGCCGGTCTGCGGGCGCAGTTTTTCCTGGCCCACGTAGTGGCACCAGCCGCCACCGGACTGGCCTACGCAACCGCACATCGACACCAGATTGATGATGCCCCGGTACGACATGTCCATGTGGTACCAGTGGTTCAGGCCCGCCCCCAGGATGACCATGGACTTGCCTTCGGTCTTGTCGGCATTGTCGGCGAACTGGCGCGCCACGGTGATGACCTGTTCGCGCGGGACGCCGGTGATGCGTTCCTGCCAGGCCGGCGTGTAGGGCACGTCATCGTCGTAGGACGAGGCCGCGTTGTCGCCGCCCAGGCCGCGATCGATCCCGTAGTTGGCGACGAACAGATCGAAGACGGTCGTCACCAGGACCTCGCCTTCGGCGGTCTGCACCCGCCTGACCGGCAGATTGCGCACCAGGACCTCGTCGTGGTCCGTCCCTTTGAAGTAATCATGATGCACGCCGCCGAAATACGGGAAGGCGACCGGCACGACCTCGTCTTGGGAACCCAGCAGCGTCAGGCGCGGCTTGACCTCGTGACCCCGGGCATCCTTGAATTCCAGGTTCCATTTGCCGGCGTCCTCGCCTTCCTTCTGGCCCCAGCGGAACCCGATCGAACCCTGGGGAACGATCAGTTCGCCCGTGTTTTCGTCGCAGGCGACGGTTTTCCATTCGGGATTGTTCTGCTGGCCCAGACGATCGGCAAAATCGGCGGCCCGCAGTTTGCGGTCCGGCACGTAGCGGTCGCCCTGGCGCACCAGGCGCACCAGGAACGGCATATCGGTGTATTGACGGCAATAGCGGTCGAAATACGCGCTCTTGCCCGCCAGGTGGAATTCTTTCAGGACCACATGGCCCATGGCCAGCGCCAGGGCGGCGTCGGTCCCCTGTTTCGGGTGAATCCACAGATCGCCGAATTTCGCGCCTTCGGCATAGTCCGGAAACACGGAAATGACCTTGGCGCCGCGATAGCGGGCCTCGACCATGAAGTGAGCATCGGGCGTGCGCGTCTGCGGCACGTTCGAGCCCCAGAGCATGATGAAGGTGGAGTTGTACCAGTCGGCCGATTCGCTGACGTCGGTCTGCTCGCCCCAGGTCTGGGGGCTGGACGGCGGCAGGTCGCAGTACCAGTCGTAGAAACTGAGCAGCGACCCACCCAGCAACGACAGATAGCGGCTGCCCGACGCGTAGGAAATCATGGACATGGCCGGGATCGGGGAAAACCCCGCGATCCGGTCGGGGCCGTGCCGCTTGATGGTGTGGATATTGGCGGCCACGATGATCTCGTTGACCTCGTCCCAGGTGGAACGCACGAAACCGCCCAGGCCGCGGATGGACTTGTAGGACTTGGATTTTTCGGGATCCGTGACGATGGATTCCCAGGCCTGCACCGCCCCCATGGATTTGCGCTGTTCGCGCCACAGACGCGCCAGGCGCCCGCGCAACATCGGATATTTGACCCGGTTGGCGCTGTACAGATACCAGGAGAAGGTCGCGCCGCGCGGACAGCCTCGCGGTTCGTGGTTGGGCATGTCGGGACGGGTGCGGGGGTAGTCCGTCTGCTGGGTTTCCCACGTGACGATGCCGCCCTTGACGTAGATCTTCCAGGAACAGGAACCTGTGCAGTTCACGCCGTGGGTGGAGCGGACGATCTTGTCGTGTTGCCAGCGATTGCGATAGGCGTCTTCCCAGGTGCGGTCTTCGTGGACCACATTGCCGTGTCCATTCGAAAAGGGCTCTTTCTGGCGGGAAAAATACTTCAGTCGATCGATGAAATGGCTCACGATTGTCACTCCGTTGGAAAGAGGTCAGGCAGGCATCGGCCGGATGGCCGGATGCCTGGGGTCAGCATGGCGATCGAGGATCAGCACGGAATTTCCGCGCCACGGCGCGAGTAGTACCACCAGGTGACAGCAATGGATACGGCATAGAACACGACGAAGAACACCAGCGCCGCGTACGGGGTACCCGTCAGATTGAAGGACGTGCCGAAGCTTTTGGGGATGAAGAACCCGCCATAGGCGCCCATGGCGCCGCTGAAGCCCAGCACAGCGGCGGATTCCTTGGCGCCTTCGGCCTCGGCCTGCGCGGGCGATCCGGCGGCATGGCGGCGTTGCGCCAGGGTATTGAAGATGACTGGAATCATGGCGAAGGTGGAGCCATTGCCGATGCCGGTCATGAAAAACAGGAAGAGAAACGCCAGCAGAAACCCGAAGAAACTGCCCGGCGACTGGCCGTTGGGCAGCGACGCCATGACGCCCAGCACCCCCAGGACCATCCAGAAAAATGTCCAGAACGTCACCCGGGCGCCCCCCAGCTTGTCGGACAGCCAGCCGCCGAAGGGCCTGGCCATGGCCCCCACCAGCGGCCCCAGCCAGGCGTACTGCAGGGGCCGGATGGCCGGGAACAGATATTTGATCAGCAACGGAAACCCGGCGGAAAAGCCGATGAAGGATCCGAAAGTGCCCAGGTAAAGAAAGCACATGATCCAGTTGTGTTTGCGCTGAAAGATGACAGCCTGCTCGCGAAAGGAGGCCTTCGCATCGGCGATGTCGTGCATGCCCACCCAGGCCAGCATGGACACGATGATGATGAACGGCGCCCAGATGAACGCCGCATTCTGCGCCCAGACCTCGGTCGGGCCGCCATGGGCGCCGGACAGCTGCGCCATCTGCGGATCGCCGGCCCATGGCCCGAGGACACCCATGGTGATTACCAGCGGTGCCAGGAACTGCACCGAGGAAACCCCCAGATTGCCCAGCCCCGCATTCAGGCCCAGCGCAGAACCCTTACGTTCCTTGGGGAAAAAGAAGCTGATGTTGGACATCGACGAGGAAAAGTTGCCACCACCCAGACCGCACAGCAGAGCCAGGAGCAGCATGGTGGAATAAGGCGTGTTCGGGTCCTGGACCGCCAGGCCCACCCCGATGGTGGGCAGCAGCAGGCTGGCGGTCGTCAGCGCCGTCCAGCGCCGCCCGCCGAACACCGGCACCATGAACGAATAAAAGATGCGCAGCGTCGCGCCCGACAGCGCCGGCAGCGCGGCCAGCCAGAAGAGTTCGTTTTCTGTGTATTTGAAGCCCAGATTGGGCAGATTGACCGCCACCACGCTCCACATTTGCCAGACCGCAAAGGCCAGGAACAGGGCCGGGATCGAAATCCAGAGATTGACATTGGCGATAGCGCTGCCTTCCCGTTCCCAGAATGCCTGATCTTCGGGGGTCCAGACCGTCAGCAGGCGGCTCTGTCGTGATTTGGGCGATGCATCAGGCAGGTTGCTCATGCGGGGGACTCCTGTGTCAGGGACCCTAACGATAAATCCCTACAGCAGATAAGGACGCTGATCTGGATCAAACCGGCTCGGATTTCCGATCCAGGAAATCCCTGACCGGCCAACCGTTGGAATGGGTCGCGTGATCGGGCGAAACGAGCCCAGTATAAGTGCCTTGATCGGTAAAGACTACCTCCTCAGTAAGGTCTTGGTCAGGAAGAAAAAGGCCGTGCCCAAAAGCGGCACGGCCTTGAAGACGGAATGGAGATGACCGTCAGACGCGATCGCAGCGGATCGTGATCGGGTGGCGGCGCAGCCCTTCGATCACCTGGTCGGTGACATCGCCATCGACATCGGTGATGGCATAACCGATCTTGCCGCGCGTCTGCAGTTGCTGGCTGACGATGTTCAGGCCGAACTCGCCCATCAGGTTGCTGAGCGCACCCATGGCACCCGGCACGTTCTGGTGGACGTGGATGATCCGGGCCGACCCTTCTTGCTCGTGGTAGGCGATTTCCGGGAAGTTGACCGTGCCTTTGGTCGTGCCGCTGCTGATGAAGCGCTTGAGCTTTTCAGCGACCTCGCGGCCGATGTTTTCCTGGGATTCCTGGGTGCTGCCGCCGATGTGCGGGGTCAGGATCACGTTGTGCATGCCCCGCAGCGGGCTGTCGAGTGCCTCGTCGCGGCTCTTGGGTTCGGTCGGAAACACGTCGATGGCGGCCCCCGACAGGTGGCCGGACTTCAGGGCGCGCTGCAGGGCCGGGATATCCACCACAGTGCCGCGGGACGCATTGATCAGGATGCTGCCCGGCTTCATGGCCGCGATTGCCTCGGCATCCATCAGGTTCGTGGTGTCCTTGCCGCCCGGCACGTGCAGTGTAACCACATCGGCCTGGCCCAGGAATTTTTTCAACGAGCTGGTGGCGTGGGCGTTGCCCAGCGGCAGTTTGGCCTCGATGTCGTGATACAGCACACGCATGCCGAACGATTCGGCCAGAATGCCGACCTGGGAGCCGATGTTGCCGTAACCGACGATCCCCAGCGTCTTGCCGCGCGCCTCGTAGGCGCCGTCGGCGGTTTTGTCCCAGAAGCCTTCATGGACGCGAGCGTTCTTTTCCGGGATCCGGCGCAGCAGCAGGATGGTCTCGCCCAGCACCAGTTCCGCCACCGAGCGGGTGTTGGAGAACGGCGCGTTGAAGACGGGGATCCCACGCAAGGCGGCTGTTTCCAGGTCCACCTGGTTCGTGCCGATACAGAAGCAGCCGATCACGCGCAAGTCCGGTAGATCCGCCAGCACGCTCTGGTCGAGATGGGTCCGGGAACGGATGCCGACGGCGTGCGCACCCCGTAGCGCCTCGCGCAAGGCGTCGCCCGTCAGCGCACCCGCATGGGTGACGATATCGTCGAACCCGGCGGCCACGAAGACTTCCTTGGCGCTGGCATGAATGTTTTCGAACAGAACGATGCGAGCCATCTTGATCCTTTCCGGCAAAAATGCCCATTGTGCGATATTTCAAATATCGTATCAGGGTCATCCCTGATGCGAACAGGGTCAAACTGGATTGACTTCCCGGGCATCCTGGCACATGCAGTCTACGCTTATGATTATTCCATCTAAGCACTTTTCCGCTTCGGACGAAAGTGCCACCGTCTTCCGGCAGTCGCATCCTGAAACGCATCCCGGCCGGACCGCATCCAACACACGAGACGAACGCCGGGATATGGTGTCCATATGGGCAGCCCCGGCGACCCGTTCGACCTCGACCTATCGTGGTAGCCTAAAGAGTCGTCTTCCTGCCGCGGACCTGCCTGGATACTGATATGCCTTCGATGACCTCTCCCCTGTCGCCCACACCGGCTGCCGAACCTTCGGAACGATTCATGCGCACGCCGAACCTGGCCGACCCGGATACCGACCGGCTACGCGCTTCCATCCGGCAGTATTTTCTGGAAACCTTCGACCGCTATGAATCGCTGTTCCAGTGTCTGGCCAACGACGAAGCCTATTTCATCAAGCCGATCGCCCTGCGCCACCCGCTGATCTTCTATTTCGGGCATACCGCGACCTTCTTCGTCAACAAACTGCTGCTCACCCGCCTGATCGACCAGCGTCTGGACCAGCGCCTGGAGTCCATCTTCGCCGTCGGCGTCGATGAAATGAGCTGGGACGACTTGAACGACGCCCACTACGAATGGCCGACAGTGGCCGAGGTCCGGGCCTACCGCAACCGTGTGCGCCAGCTCGTCTGCGAGCTGATCGACCATGCCCCCCTGCAATCGCCCATCGATTGGCGGAGCCCCTGGTGGGCCATCATCATGGGGGTCGAGCACGAGCGCATCCACCTGGAAACATCGTCGGTCCTGATGCGCCAGCACGCGCTGAAATACATGCGGGCCGCCGAGGGCTGGGAACCTCAGGCCGATACGGGCGGCACAGCCCCCCGCAACGAACCGGTCCGCGTACCGGCCGGCACCGTGCGGGTCGGCAAGGCCTTCACCGACCCGCAATACGGCTGGGACAACGAATATGGCGAGCACACCGCCACCATTGAATCGTTCCAGGCCAGCCGCTATCTGGTCAGCAACCAGGAATTCCTGGCCTTCGTCGAGGCCGGCGGCTACCGCAACCACCGCGACTGGACGGAAGAAGGCCGGCAGTGGCTGGCCTACAGCCAGGCCGAACACCCGACGTTCTGGATCAAGAAGACCCAGGGCTGGTCCCTGCGGCTGATGACCCGCGAAATCCCCATGCCCTGGTCCTGGCCGGTGGAGGTCAACTACCTGGAAGCCAAGGCGTTCTGCAACTGGATGGCGGCCGAAACCGGCCAACCGGTGCGCCTGCCCACGGAAGACGAGTGGTATCGCCTCTACGACGAGGCCGGCCTGCGCGATCCCGATGACCAGCCCTGCGCAGCCAATCTGCATCTGGATCATGGCGCCTCGTCGTGTCCGGTGGACCGCCATGCGCACGGCGACTGGTTCGACGTGGTGGGCAACGTCTGGCAATGGACGGAAACCCCCACCTATCCATTCAACGGCTTCGACGTCCACCCGATCTACGACGATTTCACCACCCCCACCTTCGACGGGCGGCACAACCTCATCAAGGGCGGTTCCTGGATTTCCTGCGGCAACGAGGCGGTGCGGGCATCCCGCTATGCCTTCCGGCGCCATTTCTTCCAGCATGCGGGCTTTCGCTATGTGATTTCCCATGCGCCGGCCGAGGCGCCCGCAGCCTACTACGAAACGGACAAGCTCATGTCCGAGTATGCGGAATTCCACTACGGCGACACCTATTTTGGCGTGCCCAATTTTTCGCGGGCCCTGGCGCAGCGGGCCATCGACGCCATGGGTGACCGTCCACGGCGCCGGGCGCTGGATCTGGGCTGCGCATCGGGCCGGGCAAGCTTCGAACTCGCCCGTGCATTCGATCACGTCACAGGCGTGGACTTTTCCGCCCGATTCATCAATCAGGGCGTGCAGCTGATCCAGTCCGGCCAGCTGCGCTACACCCTGACCGACGAAGGCGATCTCGTGTCCTACAAAGCCCGCACGCTGGGCGAACTGGGATTGCAGGACACCGCGGGACGGGTAGACTTCTTCCAGGGGGATGCCTGCAACCTGAAGCCCCAGTTCACAAACTACGACCTGGTACTGGCGGCCAACCTGATCGACCGGCTATACGACCCGGCGCGTTTCCTGGACCAGATCCACGAACGCATCGTCATCGGCGGCTTGCTGGTGATCGCCTCGCCCTACACCTGGCTCGAGGAACACACCCCACGTCAGGCCTGGATCGGCGGCTTCAAGAAGGACGCGGAAAACTACACCACGCTCGATGGTCTGCACGAACACCTAAGCGCGCATTTCCGCCTGGTCTCGGCCCCCATCGACGTACCGTTTGTCATCCGCGAGACGCGGCACAAATTCCAGCACACTCTGTCGGAAATGACGATCTGGGAACGGATCGCCTGATCCGCAGGGCCGTTCGTTACCCGCCGTCGCGGCGGCCGGCCGGACGGCACACCACCACCCGGTCAGCGGGGAAGATCTGGGCTGCCGGCAATGTGCCGTCGGACGAACGCCTCGAATTCCCCGGCCTTCAGCGGCCGGCTGTAGTAATAGCCCTGCGCCTCGTCACAACCATGGCCCCGCAGGAACTCGATCTGCTCCACGGTCTCCACGCCTTCGGCGACGGTGCGCAGGCCCAGACTGCGGGACAGCTGGATGATGGCGGCCGCAATCGCCTGATCGTCCGGATCGACATCGATGTCGCGCACGAAGGACTGATCGATCTTCAGCTCGTGCAGTCTGAACCGCTTCAGATAGCTGAGCGACGAATAGCCGGTCCCAAAATCGTCGATGGCGAAGCGGACCCCGAACCGGGCCAGCTCCTCTATCCGCTGAGCAGCCATCTCGGGTGATTTCATGGCAACCGCCTCGGTCAGCTCCAGCTGCAGCAATTCGGCCGGGACCCTCGTTTCCTCGAGAACCCGCCGGATGCGATCGGACAGATCGTGCTGGGTGAACTGCACAGCGGACAGGTTCACCGACACGGTCATGGCCGGCAGCCCCCGGTCGAGCCACTGGCGCAGCTGGCGCAGGGCTGTCTCCAGCACCCAGTCGCCGATGGAAATGATCAGGCCGCTGGCCTCGGCAATGGGGATGAATTCGCTGGACGTGACCCGCCCCCATTGGGGAGAGTCCCAGCGCAGCAGGGCTTCGGCGCCCCGGATGCCGCCATCCAGGAACGACACCTGCGGCTGGTAGACCAGGGATAGTTCGCCGCGATCCACCGCCTGTTTGAGGGCATTGACCAGGGCAAGCTCACGGCTGACGTGCACCTGCATTTCGGGCGTGAAGAATTCCACCCGGTTGCGTCCCTCTTCCTTGGCGCGGTACATGGCGGTTTCCGCGCTTTTCAACAGCACGTCGAATTCCACCGCGTCATCCGGATAACAGGCAATCCCGACCGAGGCGGACATGAAGATATCCTGCCCGGCCAGCCGCAGGGGCCTGGAAATCACCTGCAACAGATCGGCGCTGCGGGCGGTAATCCGCTGCCGGTCGGCGCCCGGCAGGATCGCGACAAAATCATCCCCCGAATACCGCGACAGGCAGGCCGGGTCAGACAGCCAGGCGCGCAGACGACGCGCCATTTCTTGCAGCAGGGCATCTCCGACGTGATGGCCGAGCGAATCGTTCACGGCCTTGAAGTGATCCAGGTCGATCCAGAGCACTGCCAGCTCATCGCCCTGCCCGATCGCATATTCGAAGCGCTCGCGCAACAGAATGCGATTGGGCAGGCCCGTCAGTTGGTCATAGTGCGACAGCAGGCGGATGCGCTCGAGCGCCTGGCGCTTTTCGGTTACGTCCTCGTTGTGCGCCAGATAATTGGTGACCTCGCCCTGCGCGTTGCGCACCGGATAGATCAGCACCGATTCGATATATTCCCGGCCTGTCTTGCTGAGATTGATCCATTCACCCCGCCACGCTTTACCCTGCGCCAGCTGTGCCCACATCGCGCGGATCGTGGCGGCTGGCGTGCGACCGGGCTTCAAGCGGCGCAGGTTGCGACCCCGCACCTCCGGGGCCGTGTAGCCGCTGATGCGGGTGAAGGCTTCGTTGACGAATTCGATCCGCCCCTGCCGGTCGGTGATGATGATCGAACCGGGACTTTGCACGACTGCGGTCGACAGCGTGCGCAAGGCCTGTTCGCTTTTCAGGCGCGCCGTGACGTCGCGCGAAATGACCGCAAAACGCGGTGCATGTCCCAAGGGTACGGCCTTGCGCGCCACCGAAAGCTCGAACTCATGTTTCCCGCCACTGGATATCTCGAGCGTGATCATTCTGCCCCGGGACTGGCCCTGGAGCTTGGCTTCCCTCAGGGCTTCGAGCACCGTCCCGCTATCCTGATCCGACATGATGTCATGCACCGATTTGCCGATCAACTGATCCGCCGGCAGGGACAAATCCCTCGGGCGGCTGGTGTGGATTCCCAGGTAGCGCCCCTCCAGGTCCATTTCGAACACCAGATCGGGCAAGGCGTCCAGCGTAGCGCGCAATTGCTCCCGCGAGTCGCGCAACAGCGCATAGGGGTACTGGACGGATTCGGCAAACACCGCGCGGTACAAAAAGACATAGGCCAGCACCTTGTAAAGATGCCCCGCCAGGAGATAGATGTCCGTCAGGCCCGAATACAGCGTGAGCAAGTATTCGCCCTGCGCCATGATGACGGCGGCGATCAGCAGGTCGCCGGCGTTGAAGCGGCACGGCTGTTTCAGAGTCCACCACAGGCGCGCCGCAGCCACCAGATAGAGCGTAATCAGGCAATATTCCAGCAGGATCTTGAAGGGCGTCAGCCCCTGGCCGGGCACAAAGGTGCGCGGGATCCGGTCCACCCACTGGAAGTACAGGATCGTCAGCGCCGCGACTAGCGCCAGGACGCCGATGGCCTGCGCCCCGAACGGGATCCGGCTGCGGCTTTCCCGCCAGGGCAGCCACGTGGCCGCCAGAAGCCCCAGTGCGCCGAACAAGCGCGCCAGGAACCAGAAGTAGATGGCCTTCTCGGCGTTGCCCGGCGTGATGAAATCGGGCATCCCCGGGTAGGACACGAGATGGAGGAAGTCCAGCACCGCCACACCCAGGAAGGTGCTGCCCAACAGCAGCAGATTGCCCGGTAATCCTTCGCGCCGGCTGCTCCAGATGACGCCAAAAATCAGCGACGCAACTGCCACGGAGAGCGTTTCGGCAGCGATATGCAGCAACTGGAAATGACTGACTTCCCGCCAGCCCGCCGGCAGCCAGAGTGCCGCGACAAACACCAGCAGCAACAGTGTCGATGCGCTGAGGACACGAACGGCGCGGCGGGCATCGGCCCGATAGCTGGGATGAATCAACATGTCAGCCAGTGTAGGGGGTCCGGACACTGTACCGATACCCCCTCATGCCTGGCAAGTAGCCTACGTCTTGTAGCCGGGATCGGGCGAATGTCCCGGGGATCACCCGATCACGTCACTCCAACGCAATCTGCGCCTTCAGCCAGAAGACCCGGCCGGGTTCGTTGATACGGACATTCACGAACGACGCGTTGCCGGGGATGTCGGCACCGGACTTGGACAGATGCTCGGCATAGGTCTTGTTCAGCACATTGTCGACTCCCGCCGTCAGCAGCACCGATTTGTGCGGACGCCAGCCTGCGTTGAACGACAGCACGCCGAATCCGCCCGTGGGCCCCAGGTCCTTGCCGTTGGCGACGATTCCGCCGGAGCCCTCGTCATAGCGGTTCTGGGGCGCAACCACGCGCCACAGCACGCCGGCTGAATAAGGCCCTTGAGCGTAGTTCAACCCTAGACGCGCTTCCAGCGGCGGCTGTTGCGCCAATGGCTTGCCATCGGTGCGGTTCCGGCCAAATACGTAGGCCAGACTGGATACGGCCTGCCAGGCGGGATCGAACTGCCACGAGCCTTCCAGTTCACCGCCCATGACCGTCGCATCGACGTTGCGCGTCATGTTCCGATCCCAATTGATCAGGATGTAATCATCGACCTGCCCATAGAACGCGGAGGCGGACAAACCGAACGGGCCGCTACGCCAGTTCGTGCCCAGATCGAGCTGGGTCGTTTTTTCGGGGCGGGTGGACAGAAAGGCGCTGTTGCCGCCGTCGGAACCGCCCTTCATGCGTTCCCAGTAGTCCGGAAAACGCTCGGCATGGCCAAGGCCGACATACCAGGTGCTGTTGCCGCCGTAATCCCGTTCGTACCGCAGAAACCCGCTGGGCAAGATCCGATCGTCCCGTGTCCCCGCCGTCGCCGACGCGCCCGACGGGCGCTGGTCACGGGCTTCGTGCCAGTCCGCTCGCGCCCCGCCGATGACCCGATCCGCATCGGTCAGATACCAGGTGCTCTCACTGAACAGGCCATACTGCCGGAAGCGCATGTCCTCGACCCTGGCCGCATCCAGATACCCATCGGTCGCGGCAGTTTCGGTCATGCCCTTGCCGCCGCGCGAACGGTGCACGTCCTGGCGGGTGTCTCCGCCAATCACGACCTTCCAGGCCTCGGCGGGCCTGAGGGTCGCGCTGAGCCGTCCCCCCGTCGTGCGGCGATCGGGGTTGCTGGCCATGTACATCTTGTCCGGCTTGCGCAAGGTGTAGTTGTCCATGACGTGATCGACATAGTTCTGATACACGCGGCCTTCCACTTCATCGACAAAGCCTCCCATGCGCTTGCGCTCGAACATCAACGACACATTCTCGCGGCGGAATTTCACCCCGTCCATGCTTCGGTCGGCATAGGCGGCGCGACCATCGCTCAACGCGGCCGAGAGTTCGATCCGCGTCTTGTCGTCCGGCGTCAGGCCGACTGCGGCATGACTGCTCCAGCGCAGATACTCCGAATGCACCCGGTTGCCGTCGCCGTCCTTGTAGTCGTCGGCCTGGGCGCGGGTGCCGCCCGCCCGCACGTACCCCTGCGGGCCGCCTACCTGCACGTCGGCCATCTGGTCGTTGCGCCCGAAGCTGCCGGCCGTCAGGCTGCCGTTGGCCTTCCAGCCGAAAGACTCCATCCGCCGGGTATCGCGTTCGAACAGGACGACGCCGGCGGACTGGCCCGCGCCGTAGCGTACGGATTGCGGCCCTTTAAGGACGGTGACCCGGTCATAGGACTCGGGGTACACATAGGCGGTGGGCGGATCCATGCGCCCGCCGCAGCCGCCATAGATCTCCTGGCCATCCAGCAAAATGCCCAGGCGCGAACCGGAAAACCCGCGCAGGACCGGATCGCCATCCGTACCGCCCTTGCGGATCACGGAGAACCCGGGAATGCTCTTGAGGAAGTCCGCGCCGTCATGAGCGGGAATGGGTTGGCGAGGCGCCTTCGGATCGGTGCGGACCACCAGCGGTTCGTCGGCGGCGGGCGCCGTGACCACCACGGGCGTCAAGGTCCGCACCGGCTCGGACATGGCCACTCGTGGCAGACCGAGCGACATCAGGGCGAACGGCATCCCGGCCACCCATAAGGTTTCCTTTTTCATTGAAATCTCGATATTCAATACAGCTGAAAAATATCCGGGGCCGCCGTGGTCAGACCGGGCGGCCCCGAAAGAAGAAGATCAGGGTGTCAGCTGGATTGGAGCGGAGGACAACGCGCCGGCGGCCATTCCCAGGTACCAGTGATCCGGGCGTCACAGGGAGTTTCGTCGAACCCTGCCGCAGGCTGGGCCCAGGGCGCGGCCGGTACGGCAACGCCAAATCCCGCCGTCATCGGCGGGACGGGATGCGTGGCGCATAGCAGGCAATGGCCCGCCTGACGCACGTGGGGCTGATCCGATCCGTCGCCATCGTCGGGATCGGCGGACAAGTCCATGACCACCATGCCCGCCGGCGTGCAGGCAACGATCTGCACGCCTTGCAGGGAACCGGTGGACCGGGGCTGCGCAAACACGGGCCCGACGACCTGGAGCCAGAGCCCCAGGACGAGTAGCCAGTGGATGACGACGCATCCGCGTGAATGCCTGCCCGCTTGTCGCATGCCAGACATTCTATGAGGCCCTGCTTCCCTGTCGTTTGACGGCCATCAAGCACCTGGCAATTCCGCGCTTATTTCCATAGGCGATATGCAGATGGGCGCAAAACCTTTGCAGGCCGGACAGCGTCTCGATAGAATCAAATCCAATAAAACGCGCGGTTCATATAACGTGACCGCTTAATTGACGAGGCCTGCACATGAAGAAATTTTCCGCATTCGTTTTGGCCACTCTGCTGCCGCTGCTGTCGGCGGCACCTTCCGCACACGCCGCCACCGACGACCTGGCCGCCATCCAGAAGGCCGGCGCCATCCGCATCGGCACAGAGGGCACCTACGCCCCCTTTTCCTACCATGACCCGAAGGACAACAAGCTCGTGGGATTCGACGTGGACATCGGCCGCGCCATCGCCAAGCAGCTGGGGGTCAAACCCGATTTCGTCGAAGGCAAATGGGACGGGCTGATCGCCGGATTGAACGCCAACCGCTACGACGTGGTCATCAATCAGGTCGGCATCACGCCCGAACGGCAGGCCAAATACGATTTCTCCAAGCCCTACATTTCATCGGAAGCCGTCCTGATCGTCAGAGACGACAACACCACGATCCACGCCTTCCAGGATCTGAAGGGCAAACGTTCGGCCAACACCATCACCAGCAATTTCGGCAAGCTCGCCCAGCAGCATGGCGCCGAAGTCGTGCCGGTGCAGGGTTTCAATGACGCCATCGCCCTGCTGACCTCCGGCCGGGTGGATGCGACCATCAACGACGAGCTGTCGTTCCTGGACTTCAAGAAACATCAGCCCCAGGCAAAGGTCAAGGTCGTAGCCACCGACAGCAGCGCCGATTTCAGCCGCTCCGGCGTGCTGATGCGCAAGGACCAGCCCGCCCTGAAAGCCGCGATCGACAAGGCGATCGGCGCCATCCGCGCCGACGGCACCTACAAGACGATCTCGGAACGCTATTTCGGCAAGGACCTGTCGTCGAAGGTTCAATGAACCTGATTCCAGCCTATACTGCGACACGATCCTCGTAGGAGTCTCCGACCGTGCCGGACTGGCTGCAACTGATGGCGAATTCCCTCTGGCCGCTGGTGGTCGGAGGGATCAAATTCACGGTACCGCTGGCCATCCTGTCGTTCATTGCGGGCCTGGCGCTGGCATTCCTGGCGGCCATCACTCGGCTCTTCGGGCCCGCGCCACTGGTTGCCCTGGTGCGCTTCTACATCTGGCTGATCCGGGGCACACCACTGCTGGTGCAGCTGTTCGTGATCTTCTACGGCCTGCCCAGCGTCGGCCTCGTGCTCGACCCGCTACCGGCCGCCCTGATCGGGTTTTCGTTGAATGTCGGCGCCTACAACGCCGAGGTCATCCGCGGGGCAATCGAAGCCATCCCCCGGGGACAATGGGATGCCGCCTATTCTCTCAGCATGACGCGCGCGCAGGCGCTGCGGCGCACCATCCTGCCCCAGGCAGCCCGTGTCGCCGTGCCGCCCCTGGCCAATTCCTTTATTGCGCTGGTCAAAGACACCTCGCTGGCCGCCGTGATCACGGTACCGGAAATCTTTCAGGCGGCGCAGCGGATCGCCTCGGTGACCTATGAACCCCTGATCCTGTATACGGAAGCCGCGCTGATCTACCTGGTCCTGTGCACCTTCCTGTCCGCGACCCAGACACGGCTGGAACACTACTTCGGCCAGCACGCGGTGTTTTCGGAGGGGCAGCGATGATCCGTCTGCAGGACATCCGCAAGCATTTCGGGGACCACGAAGTCCTGAAGACCGTCAGCGTGACGATCCCCGAAGGCCAGGTCACGGCACTGATCGGCCCGTCCGGCAGTGGCAAAAGCACGCTGCTGCGCTGCGTGAACCTGCTGGAAACGCCCGACTCGGGGGAACTCGCCATCGGCGCCGAAACCATCCGCTTCGAGCCCGGGCACCATCCCAACCGTCAGGCCGTGCAACGGATCCGCCAGCAGACCGGCATGGTGTTTCAGAATTTCCAGCTGTTTCCCCACCAGACCGCCGTGCAGAACGTCATGGAAGGCCTGATCACCGTCAAGCGCTGGCCCCGCGACCAGGCTCATGCCCGCGCCTGTGAACTGCTGGACAAGGTCGGGCTGCACGACAAGGCCGACGCCTGGCCCGCCAGCCTGTCGGGTGGCCAGCAGCAGCGCGTGGCCATCGCCCGCGCGCTGGCGCCCGAACCCCAGGTCCTGCTGTGCGACGAACCGACGTCCGCGCTGGACCCCGGCCTGGCCGCCGAGGTCGTGTCCGTCCTGATCGATCTGGCGGCCGAAGGCATGACCATGCTGATGGCCACCCACGATCTGCGCCTGGCCTCCCAGGTAGCACGGCAGACCGTGTTCCTGGAAGACGGCGCGGTCGTCGAATCCGGGCCGTCGCAATCCCTGTTCCAGCAGCCGCGGGATGCGCGAACGCAGCGTTTTGTGGCGACACTGACCGGCTGAACTTTTCGCCGACTCCCACCCGGGCTGTCCGGTTGGTGTCCGGTTCGATGGGCACTGGACGGACTCGCCGCGCAAGGCGCCTGCTGGTCAGCGGGCCGTCGGAGACACCGGAGCAGGCGCGGCGGCCGTGTATTTCGCACCCGCCACACAGGCGACGACGAAGGCTGTCACGACGATCATGGTGACGGTCACGGATTCGCCCAGCAACCAGGCCGACAGCAGCAGCCCCAGGAACGGCTGCAGCAACTGCAGCTGACCCACGGCCGCAATGCCGCCCAGCGCCAGCCCCCGGTACCAGAAGATGAACCCGACCAGCATGCTGAACACCGCGACGTAGACGACTCCCAGCCATGCGGAAACAGGCACGGCGGACCAGTCGCCCGGTTGCCAGTACAGCATCAGCGGCAAGCTGACGGGCAAAGACAGCACAAGCACCCAGCAGATCACCTGCCAGCCGCCCAGACGCCGGGACAGGCGGCCGCCCTCGGCATAGCCATAGCCGCAGCTGAGAATCGCCACCAACATCAGGGCATCGGCGCCCAACGACCCGGAACCATCCTGGCTGAGGGCGAAGCCGGCGACCGACGCGGCCCCCAGTACGGCGAACATCCAGAATGCGCGCGAGGGGCGTTCCCCGCCCAGCCATGTGCCGAAGATGGCCGTGGCCAGCGGCAGCAGGCCAATGAACACCAGGGAATGCGCCGACGTGATCGTGCGCAAGGCCAGCGCCGTGCACAGGGGAAAGCCCACCACCACACCCAAGGCCACCAGGGCCAAAGTCCGCCACTCCGCGCGGTCGGGACGCACATTGCGGGTGAGCAGCAGAGCCGCCATCGCCAGCAGCCCCGCAATCCCGGAGCGCGCGGCCGTCACGAAAAACGGATCCAGCCCCAGGACGGCCACCCGGGTCGCCGGCAACGAGCCACTGAAAATGGCGACGCCAATCGCCCCATTGATCCATCCACGCGTCATCGCCTGCATTTGTACGTCCGGCCCATTTCGTTGTCGATCGAACAGACACTATGCCGGCACTACCCTTCATTTTCCAGGTACGGTCTGGTACAGTAGGACGAAACTGTACTGGTCCTGATCCATGCCTGATATCATCCGGACGACCGGCCGAACGGCCCGCGTCATGCAGTTCGTGCGCCAGCGCATCGCCGCCCGCGAATGGCAACCAGGCGCGCGGCTGCCGTCGCTGCGATCGATGGCGCTGCACCAGCAGGTTTCCAAATCGACCGTGGTCGAGGCCTACGAACGACTCGCGGCCGATGGCGCAATCCGCGCCCAGGCAGGGTCGGGATTCTATGTCGCGGGCCCGCTAGCGCCGCTGACGCTGGCCGAGATCGGCCCCCGGCTGGACCGCCAGATCGACCCCCTATGGGTGGCACGCCAGTCGCTGGACACCGGGGCCGACACGCTGAAACCCGGCTGCGGGTGGCTGCCGGCCGACTGGATGCCGCTGGATGCCATCCGCCTCGCCCTGCGGCGGGCGGCGCGGGATCAGAACACCATCCTGACCGACTACGCGCCGGCGCTGGGTCTGCCCGCCTTGCGCACGGTCATTGCCCAGCGCCTTCTGGAACGCGGCCAGCGCGTCGATCCCCGGCAGATCCTGCTGACCGATTCCGGCACCCAGGCGGTCGATCTGCTGTGCCGCTTTCTGATCAAGCCAGGCGATGCCGTGCTGGTCGACGACCCCTGTTATTTCAACTTCCTGGCCCTGCTGCGCGCCCATCAGGCACACGTCGTCGGCGTGCCGCGACAGCCTGACGGCCCGGACATGGATCGGTTCCAGGAAGCCCTGACGCGGCACCATCCCCGCCTGTACATCAGCAATTCGGGACTGCACAATCCGACAGGCGCCAGCCTGTCGGCGGACAAAGCACGGCGAATCCTCGCCCTGGCACAGGCACATGACCTGATCCTGATCGAGGACGACATCTTCGGCGACTTCGAGACCACACCGACCGCCCGCCTGGCCGAGCTGGACGGGCTGGAGCGGGTCGTGCAGGTCGGCAGTTTTTCAAAGACCCTGTCCGCCAGCCTGCGCTGCGGTTACCTGGCCGTGCGGCCGGACTGGGGCGACGCGCTGGCGGACCTACGCACCGCAACGACGTTTTCAGGCGCAGGCCTGACCCAGTCGGTCATCCTGCATCTGTTGCGCGACAGCACCTGGCCACGGCACCTCGGGCTGCTGCGCCAGCATCTGGCGCGGGCCATGTCTCAAACCATCGATCTGCTGCGCAGCCTGGGGCTGGAACCCTGGCATATTCCCCCGGGCGGCATGTTCCTGTGGTGTCGGCTGCCCCAGGGCATCGACAGCACCCGGCTGGCTCACCTGGGACTGCGGCAAGGCCTGGTGCTGGCCCCCGGCAACATCTTCAGCCCATCCCGGACCGCCAGCGCCATGATGCGGTTCAATGTCTCGCAGATGAGCAACCCCCGTCTGCCGGCGCTGCTGGCTACACTGATGGCACAGGCCCGCCAAAGCCATCCCGAACCCGCCCCCGCCTGACGACAAACCCGCGCCGCCGATCCCACATGACCTCTCCGCTTCCCGACACCCAGGTCCACAACGCCTTCCAGGATTCCCTGCACGCGCAGATCGAGACACTGCCGCCCGCCTGGCGATCCACGCTGCAGGCGCCGCATCTGCAGGGCATCGTCGCCCGGCTCGATACCATGCTGGCCGAACGGCTGGCTGCCGGCGCGCGGATCTTTCCCCTGCGCCCGTTTCGCGCGCTGATCGAAACGCCACCAGAATCGGTGCAGGTCGTGATCGTGGGCCAGGACCCCTACCACGGCCCGAATCAGGCCCAAGGCCTGGCGTTTTCCGTGCCCGACTTCTGCCCGACCCCGCCCAGCCTGCGCAACATGTTCAAGGAACTGGCGCTGGAATACGGAGATCCGGAACAAGCCCCACGCAACAGCCTGGTCCGCTGGGCACGCCAGGGCGTGCTGCTGCTGAACACATCCCTGACGGTCGAGGCCCACCAGCCCGCATCCCACGCGAAAAAGGGTTGGGAGCACGTCACGGATGCCCTGATCATGCGGGTATTGCGTGAACCGCGCCCGAAAGTCCTGCTGCTGTGGGGATCCCATGCCCAGGCCCGTCGCCAGCTGATGGACCTGCAGCCGCCCGCCGGCCCGGTCCAGGTGCTGATGGCCAACCACCCCTCGCCCCTGTCGGCGCTGCGCCCGCCTCGCCCCTTCATCGGCTGCGGCCATTTCCGCCAAGCCAACGACTGGCTTCAGGCGCACGGCGAATCAGGCATCGACTGGCTGCTCGCCAAGGTGCTCGCTGCGGCCCCGGGATACGGAGGCTGAGGGCTCCGGGATCCCTTCCCAGCCGCCGCTGGGCCACAGCCGGATACAGTCCCGGCCGGCTGTTTTTGCCGCATACAGCGCCTGATCGGCCCGCGCCAGCAGGCGGTCCAGATCGTGACCGACATCCCGGGTGCAGGCGATCCCGACGCTGACGCTCAGGCTGCAGGGTAGTTCCCGCATCTGTGCGGACAGATGACGGCGAACGCGGATAGCCAGATCCTGAGCACCCAGGGGGCCCAGATCAGGCGCCAGAATCACGAATTCCTCGCCCCCCAGGCGTGCGCACAGATCCCCCGCCCGGACCGTATCGCGCAGCATACAGGCAAACCAGATCAGCACGCGATCGCCGGCTTCGTGTCCGAAATGGTCGTTGACCTGCTTGAACCAGTCCAGATCGCACATCAGCACTGCCACGTCGCCACCGTCGAGCCGGGCCCGCGCGAGCAGATCCGCGCCCTGTTCGAAGAGCGCGCGGCGATTGGGCAACGCAGTCAGCGCGTCGTGCAAGGCCGCATAACGGTAGCGCTGTTCGGCCCGCGCCCGCACCATCATCAGGATGCAGAATGACAGGCTGATGGCAAAGAACAGGCCTTCGAGCATGACCAGAGAGAAATCCGGCCAGCTCCGCCAGGCAATTTCGTGGATGGCGTGGGGGAAAGCCCGATACAGATAGAACAGGCCATGCGCGGCCAGAACGCAGAGCAGCGGCGTGGCCGGAGCGGGGTCGCGCCGCCATTCAGGCCAGGCCTCGACCCCAGCCGCCACGATATAACCCAGCGACAGGAGGGAATAGACCACGACGCGCGCATCGTTGTTTGCCAGAAACGCGGGCCATTGACACAGGATGAACCACACCGCCGCGCCAACGAGCAGCCAGGACCAGCGAACAGCCCCCCCACGGAACACGCGCAGGCTGACCCACAGGAATCCATGTCCGGTGATCAGCAGCATGTTGGACAGCACGATGGAAATCAGCGGCGAAGCCGGGCCTTCCCGCAGCGCCCCCAGCAGAAAGCCCAGGCATCCGAGCCACATCCCGCCTGCGGCCCACAGAAGGGTGCGGTCACGCCGCCCCTGGAAAGCCGCCAGGAAAGTCAGGGCGCCAACCAGGAGCAGGACGAAGGCCTCGACGACCAGCATGGTGCGAGGATCTAGGTTCAGCATCGAAAAACCGCCTTGATTGCAAATAGTCGGGCGCGTGTGCTGTCACACGATCCCAAACATGAAACATTTGGTGCCTGTCTCATGCCAACTATGATAAACGGTTTCAATGCTTGACTCGACTGCTGGCATTCCTGAGCGCGAACAGCGGGCCGCATCCTGGGCGCCTGCGCCCTGGTGGTGGGCGCCATGCCACCGCAACTGGGTTAGCCCGATATAATGCCCGCCATGCCCCGCCAGCCCCATCATCCACTGTCGATTTCCAGCCTGACGGCACCCGTCGCCATGGGCTATATCCCTTTAGGCGCGGTCTTCGGATTCCTGTTCGTGCAGGCCGGTGGCTCAGGGTGGCTGGCCATCGCATCCAGCCTGCTGATCTATGCGGGTGCGGCCCAGTTCATGATGGTGCCCATGCTGGCGGCGGGGCTTCCGGTCAGCGCCATCGTCCTGGCCACTCTGGTGCTCAACCTGCGCCATGTGTTCTACGGTCTTTCCTTGCTCAGTCATCTGCCGGCCAGCCGCTGGCAGCGCTGGTACGGCATCTTCGCGCTGACCGACGAAACCTATTCGGTACTGACCGCCCTGCCGGCGCAGGCGCGATCCCGGCGCATGGCGCTGGTCTGCGCGCTGAATCACGGCTGGTGGGTGCTGGGCACGGTCCTGGGGGTGATGCTGGGCGCCCAGGTCCAGATCGGTCTGACCGGACTCGATTTCGTGCTGGCAGCCCTGTTCGCGGTCCTGGCGGTCGAACAGTGGCGCGCCCGGCGCGACACCCTGCCGATCTGGATTTCCCTGGCCGCCTACGCCATCGCGCTCGTCATCCTGCCGGCCCAGGCTTTGGCGATCGCCATCGCCCTGAGCCTGCTGGCCGCGGCGCTACGGCCCGCCACGCCCCCTGCCTCAACCCGCGACCCGGATGCCGCAAGCCATGACTGACACGCCTTATGTCCTGATCGTCATTGTCCTGATGGGCGCGGTCACACTGGCCCTGCGTGCGCTGCCCTTCGTCGCGGGACACTGGCTTCGCCGCCACCCGCTGGTGCACAAACTGGGCAACACGCTGCCGCTGTCCATCATGGTGCTGCTGCTGGTCGATACCGTCACCGGCCAGGCGCGCAACAATCCGGCGGGCCCCTGGCAGGAACTGCTGGCCGTCGCGCTGGTCGTGCTGCTGCAATGGCGCACGCGCCAGACCCTGCTGAGCATCGTGGCGGGGACGGCGCTCTACATGGTGCTGAGGGCGACCTGATGGCTCATCCGGACGGGACGCCCGCGTCCTCTACAATCAAGGCATCGTTTTCAATACCAGGACCTGACCATGCCCAGCTTTGACGTCGTCTCGGAAGTCGACAAACACGAACTGACCAACGCCGTCGATCAGGCCAACCGGGAACTCGCAACCCGCTTCGATTTCAAGGGCACCGACGCCCATTTCGAACTGGAAGGCTACGTCATCACGCAGTCGGCACCCAGCGCCTTTCAGCTGAAGCAGATGCTCGACATCCTGCGTGGACGCCTGTCGGCGCGCGGCATCGACGTGCGCTGCCTGGAACTGGACGATCCACTGGAAAACCTGGGCGGTGCCCGCCAGAAGGTCACGATCCGCCAGGGGATCGAACAGGCAATCTCGAAAAAGCTGATCGCCGCCGTCAAGCAGGCCAAGCTCAAGGTCGAAACCCAGATCAACGGCGACAAGCTGCGCGTCTCGGGCAAAAAACGCGACGACCTGCAGGAAGCCATCGCGCTGCTGCGCAAGACCGATGTGGACCTGCCGCTGCAGTTCCAGAATTTCAGGGATTGAAGCCACGCCGCGAAACAGGTCGGCGGCACCGGTCCCCTGCGGGAATCTCAGCCTTTCGCGGTGATGGCGGCCAGGCGTGCAGCCAAGGCGTCCGAACGCAAGGACGCCTCGTAGTGCGACCGCAATAGCGGCTCATCGTAGCGGCCCTCGGCCACTGCCATCAGATCGGCCTTGACGGACTTGAGTACAGCGGGTTCACAGGCGCGGATCCCATCCAGATAGCGGCCCACCGCGTCGTCCAGCGCATCGCGCCCGACCAGTTCGTGCAGGAAACCGATGCGCAGCATTTCCTGATCATGAATGGTCTGGGCCGTCAGGAACAGCTTCTTGGACGCGGCCAGGCCCAGAACTGTGACATAGCGCCGGATCCCGCCCGGATAATAATGCAGCCCGATCCGCGACGCCGGCATCAGAAAGCGGCTGCCAGTCACACCGACCCGGAAATCGCAGCACAAGGCCAGATCAGTGGCCCCGCCATAGACGCTGCCGTTCATGGCGCAGATCGTCGGCAGCGGAAATTGCTCCAGCTCATCCAGCATGTCCTCGAAACGGCCGTCCAGCTGATCCTTGATCGCGCCCAGGGTGTAGCCGGAACTGAAGGTCTTCTCTCCGGTTCCGGTCACCACCAGCGCACGGATGTCTTCCCGGGCGGCCACCTGACGCAAGTGTCCGCTGATGACCGTGCAGTCCTCCGGGGCGATACGGTTGTGCTGCGACGGCCGGCGCAATGTCAAGGTGGCGACATCGCCATGAAACCCCAATCCCGGTTCTTGATCCTGCATTCGTACAACTCCTCGTTCAACCTGGCTACGACACCCGTCAGGCCCCAGGCCCCATCAGCCGATCCGGCAGCCAGGTGACCAATTCGGGGAAAACCGCCAGCACGCCGATGAAAACCAGCATGATAGCCACGAACGGCAATACCCCCAGCATGATGTCGCGCAGCGCGACCTGAGGCGCCACCCCCTGGATCACGAACAGATTCAGCCCCAGCGGCGGATGGATCAGCCCGACTTCCAGATTGATCGTCATGATGATGGAAAACCAGACCAGATCGATGTTGCTCTGCGTCAGCACGGGCAGGATGATCGGCATGCTCATCAGGATCACCGACACGGGCGGCAGGAAGAAGCCCGCCACCAGCAGAAAGACATTCAGGAGCAGAATCAGTTGCCAATAACCGAGCCCCCAGCCGAACACCCATTCCGCCAAGCTTTGCGTGATATACAGATAGGACATCATATACGCGTAGACAGCGGCCCCGGCCACGATCATCAGGATCATGCACGACTCGCGCACGGTGTCCCGCATCATCGGCCACAGGTCGCGGAACCGATAAGTCCGGTACAGGAACATGACCAGAACGAGGGCCATGAAGGCCGCCACTGCCGCGACTTCCGAGGGCGTGGCAAACCCCGTGTACATGAACACGGTCACCGCCATGATGATCGCCAGAAACGGCAGCGACTTCACCGATCCCCGCATCTTTTCGCCGAAGGAATAGCTTTCCTGCACGACCTTGCCGTCCTTCCGGATCCGGTCCAGACGCACGCTGGAGAGCCACGCATACAGAGCAAACAGAATGACCAGCACGACGCCGGGCACCACCCCCGCCAGAAACAGCCGGGCAATCGAGGTATGCGTCACGATCCCATAGACGATCAGGGTCAGCGACGGCGGGATCAGAATGCCCAGCGTGCCGCCCGCAGCGATGGATCCGGTCGCCAGCCGCGGCGGGACGTGTCGATTGATCATCTCCGGAATCCCGATCTTGCCGATTGCCGCCGCCGTCGCGGGGCTGGAGCCGCACATTGCCGCGAACAGCCCGCACCCGGTGATATTGGCAATCACCAGTCCGCCCGGTACCCGCACCAGCCAGCGATGCAGTGATTCGTATAGATCCTTGCCAGCCCTTGAAGCGCCGATCGTGCATCCAAGCAGCACGAACAGCGGGATGGTCAGCAGCGCAAAACTGGACAATTCCCCGACGAAGATATTCGATACCGCCGCCAACGCGCCGCCATCCCCGAACACCACCAGGAACACGATGGAAATCAGAACCAGCCCGAATCCGATCGGGATGCCCGAGAACAACACCAAAAAGGTAGCAATGAACAGCACAAAGCCAATCTGCAGCTCAGACATGATCGACCCCCTGTTCGCGGTACCCGATGGCCCGCAGAATTTCCAGGACATACTGCGCGGCGGTCAGCAGCATGCCGATCGCCACCGTGGAATATTTCGGCCAGACGAGCGGCTGCCAGACCCCCAGCGCCCGCTCGCCCGTGACATAGGCATGCATCGTCATGTCCAGTCCGGCATAGCCCAGATACAGGCACACGGCGCATGCCAGAACCTTGGGTAGCAGCGGCACCCATTGGGCGGCCGATCCCGACAACCAGGTGTCCAGCAAGTCCATCTTGACGTGGCCGCCAGTGGTCAGCGTATAGGGAGAGGCGAGAAACGTGGCGCTGATCATCAGCTCGATGGCCGTTTCCAATTCCCACGAGCTTTGCAGGCCGATGCCTCGCTTGAATACCATCCAGGTGATGATGACGGTCGCCACCACCAGCAGGATGGCCGCCAGAACAGCCAGGGCGGCATTGACCCGAGCCAGACACTTTTCCAGGATATGCACACGAACCTCCGGGCGCGAGTGAACACGCGGCGATTTATTTCTTGGACAGTGCCTCGACCGACTCCAGCAGGCCCTTGGCCGCCGGACTGATCGACGCGTACTCGGGCCACGCCGTCTTGTGGGCAAGTGCCAGCCAGCTGTCGTAATCGTCCTTGGTCATTGCATGCACCTGGACACCCGCCGCCTTGAATTTCTTCACGGCCTCGAATTTGATGCGATCCTGCTCCTTGTTGAAGGAAGGCAGGGTGGCATCCGCAGCTTTTTCGAAGATTTTCTTCTGCGCGTCGGTCAGGCTGTCCCAGGTCTTGGTTGAAATCACCAGCGGCTGGAACACCACGAAAATCGTGTAGTCCCCACCCAAGGTGGCATATTTCGTCTGTTCATACAGACGCATGCTCATGAAGGTCTCGTAGGACGTCATCAATCCGTCCAGCACGCCCGTCTGCAAGGCGTTGTAGAGCTCCGTGGACGGCATGGAAAAGACAGACGCCCCCGCCGCCCTGAGCATTGTGTCGATCGTGCGGTCCGCTCCCCGGAATTTCAGCCCCTTGACGCTATCAGGCGTCGTGATCGGATGCGCCTTGTTGGCGATCCCGCCTTCGGTCCACCACCAGGTCAGGATATGGAAACCCTGCTGACGCGCGATCTCCTGCAGGCGCTTTTCGTAATCCGTGCCTTTGAAGCGCATAGCGTCCTGCACGCCACTGATAGCGCCGGGCAGGATCGTAATGGAAAATTCCGGCGCCTTGCCGACGGCGTAGATCAGCGGAAAAATCGACAGATCGATGGAACCGTCGGCCAGCGCATCGATCTGCTTCAGCGGGTTGCTGATCAAAGACGCCCCCGGATACACGCGAAATTTGATGGATGGATCCTGCTTCTGGACTTCTTGCACGAACAGGCGGGCTCCCGCATCCCGGCCGTCGCCCTGAGGCCATTGATGGGACAGCTTCAGGGTTTTGGCCTGAACGGTTGCGGCGGCCAGCGCGCACATTGCGGCGAGCATCAATGTTTTGAACTTCATGTTTGTCTCCTGTGGTGATCGGCACAAGTCTTTTTGCGACTTTTGATGCCGGCGGTACTCCCGCTGGATGATCCGGAGCCTTACGAGTCCGGTCCCTGAAAAACGACCCGATCCTTCAGCAAGCAATCGATCTCGTGGGATGCAAGTCCGTAGTCCCGCAGAACCTGGACCGTATGCTGCCCGAGGCGCGGCGGTGCGGAATGCACGGTGGCACCGACCGAACTTTCACCTGAGGCATTCTGCATCAGAAAGGGCAGACCCACCTGCCGCAGATCACCCAGGTCCGGATGCTTGACAGTTTCCACCAGCCCGATCTGGCGCACCTGTTCATCGGCGAAGACATCCGCCAGCGTGTTGATGGGGCCAGCGGGAATGCCCGCCTCGATGAAGATCGGCGTCCACTCCATCCGGCCGCGCGCCTGCAGGCGCGCATCGATCAGCGCTTTGAGCTCCATGCGGTGCTGGATGCGATCGGCATTCAGCCTGAAGCGCGGATCCTCCGTCAATTCCGGACAACCCAGCAATTCGCACAGCCGCACCCACATTTCCTGCGTGGCAGGCGCCAGATTCAAAGGCCCATCGGCGGTCTGAAACGTGCCATAGGGCGCAATCACAGGATGGACATTACCGCAGGGCTGAGGCACCTCGCCCAGGCTGAGATACCGTTGTCCCTGAACGCTGAGCAGCCCGATCAAACTGGACAGCAACGAGCTATGCACATATTGCCCCCGCCCCGTCTGCTGGCGCGCCACGCAGGCGCCCAGCACACCGATGGCCGCCCACATCCCCGCAGTCAGATCCCCCACCGCCGTCCCGACCCGCATCGGGCCGGTCTCCGGGGTTCCCGACAAGCTCATGAACCCGGAATAACCCTGCGCAATCTGATCGAACCCCGCCCAGTGCTTGGCGGGCCCCTGGTTGCCGAACCCCGAAATCGAGGCGTAGACCAGGCTTGGGCGCTCGGCGGCCAGGCTTTCGTAGCCCAGCCCCATTTTTTCGGTGGTGCCCACACGAAAGTTTTCGACCACGATATCGGACTGCAACGCCAGACGGCGCAGCAGCGACAGGCCGTCCGGATGCCGGAAATCCAGTCCGATGCCTTTCTTGTTGCGATTGGCACTAAGATAATAAACACTTATGCCATGATCGAATGGCCCCCACTGGCGAATCATGTCACCGTCCGGGGCCGGCTCGACCTTGATGACCTCGGCGCCCATGTCCGCCAGAATCATGGTGCAGAACGGTCCCGAGAGTGCCCGGGTCAAATCGAGAACTTTCAATCCTTTGAGCGGCAGATCCACCGACATGTCTCCTTTATCTGTTTTTATCGATTCTAGGGAAGGCTTCCGGCGAACTGAAATACTATTTACTGAACCGGCAATCAGATTTTCTTATGATTGAGCCCGAGAAAAGCAAGGGGATAACATGAACCTGAGGCAGCTGAACTATTTCACGCGCATCGTCGAGGCCCAGAACATGACCCGCGCGGCCGAGACGCTGCATATCGCACAGCCGGCCCTGAGCCAGCAGATTACCCTGCTGGAGGAAGAATTAGGGGTCAAACTATTGAACCGCAGCGCGCGCGGCATGCTGGCGACCGAAGAAGGCGAGCTGCTGTACCGGCACGCCCGCACCATCTTGCGGCAGGTCGACAATACCCGCGCGCTCATCTCCCGCAAACACGGGGCGATATCGGGCACGGTGTCGATTGGCATGGCATCCAGCACCGCCAGAATGCTGGCGCTGCGTCTGATCGAGCGGGTCCGCGAAACCTACCCCGCCGTCGTGCTGGAGATCGTGGACGTCCCCAGCGCCGATCTGACGTCGATGGTCATGCAGGGACGCGTCGATTTCGCGCTGGCCCCCGACCCGAAGAAGCCCAAGGGCATGGCGTGCGAACCCCTGCTGTTCGAAGATCTTTATCTGTTCGCTCACCCTGCCCTACGCCACAGCTCGTCCACTGTATCCCTGGAGGAGATGGCCGGCTATCCGCTGGTGCTGCCCAGCCTGCCCAACACATTGCGCTCCCGCATCGAGCATGCCTTCCTGCAGCGGCACCTGTCCTACCATCTGCTGGCCGAGGCCAGCACGTCCGCCATCCTGATTCCCGCCGTCAAGGCCGGGATCGCCACGACCGTACTGCCTTACTCGGCCGGGCACGAAGAAGTCCGGGACGGCACCATCGCGATACATCCGCTGGAAATCGAGCTTTCGCGCGAAATCTGCCTGTGCGTCAGCGAAACGCTGCCCATGTCGGTGGCAACCCACGAAGTGCTGGAATTGTGCCGCAGCCTGACCATCGATCTCGTCGAGCACGGATTCTGGCAAGGGTGCAGAATCGCGGCTTAATCCGGCACTCAGGCCGAGCTCAAAGTACGTTGTCCGGCGGCGGCGTCTGCACTGTCGGCGCACCGGCTGTCAGGATGTCGTCCCGATTGCGATTCAGCGGCGGATAGATCCGCTCGCCATTGATCAACCGCTTGGTGCGCTTGGCCTGTGCCCCCTGGGCCACCAGAATCCGGTCACGGCTTTGCGTGTAGACGGCACCCCAGGGGCCCAGGTCGACGATGGTGGTGTACCAGTCGATACTCAGGGGCAGCAAGGGTTCGCCCAGCAGATCGGCGGCGACATTGTGCCCCACAAAACGCCCCATGGGCCGCCCGTACTGGCAGGACATGATCGACGGTTGCTTGCCGTCGATCAGGCTGCGGGCGCTGTCGCCCGCAGCGAAAACCCCGTCCACACCCCGGACCCGCAGGCAGTTGTCCACCAGCAGCCGGCCCAGTTCGTCATGTTCTCCCGGGACCTGTGCGGTCAGTTCGTTGGCCCGCATGCCGCCGCACCAGATCACCGTCGATGCCGGGATGACCTCGCCGCCCCCCAGTTCCACACCGGTTTGCGTCACCCGGCTGACCTGGACGGCCGGCCGCAATTCGACCCCCATCGCGCGCATGGCCTGCTCGATCACAGGCTGGGCTTCGCCCATGGCATGCGCGATCTGTTCGTTGCGGTCCATCAGGATCACCCGCACGTCTTCGCGTGCGCCCGCGACCCTGGCCAGCCGGTCAGGCAGTTCCGAGGCAATTTCCGTGCCGGTCAGCCCCGCCCCGATGACGATGGCGGTGTAGCGGCCCGTCGACGCGGGCCGCGCGGGCAGAGAGGCCAGATGCTCGTGCAGCCTCAGGGCGCCCTCGTAGGTATCCACATCCAGCGCATGTTCGGCCAGCCCGGGGACAGCCGGGCGCACCAGCGCGCTACCCAGGGCGAATACCAGGCGCGTGTAGTCCAGGACGCGCGAGGCGCCATCGGCCAGCCGTACCTGGACCTGACGGCTCGCCACGTCGATCCGGGTGACGGTGGCCTGCAGCCAGGCCACGCCGATGGGGTCCAGGACATCCGCAAGGGGTACTTTGGTGACCTCCAGGTCCGGTTCGTAGTTACGTACCCGGATGCTGTGAAAGGGCCTCGCATTGACGACCAGGATCTCGATCGGACCATGGACATGGGCCGACCCGGATATTTTACGGGCCGCACCAACGGCAGCCCACAGGCCGGCAAACCCGGCCCCCAGGATCAGGATGCGCGGCGCCTGGGCCCGCGCATCACCATGAACGGAATCGGACATGTTGCACGCCTCGAAGAACAGACGTGGTTCATTGTAGACCTGCCGACCCCGACGCACGGCCAGTCCCGCCCCGGGTCACGTTCCCGGTGAATGCCCCTGACACCGTCCGCATGAAGGCATCGTCCCACAAGCTTCAGACCTATACTGTCTGCAGCGTTCCGCCGGCGGATTGACGGAAACACGTTCCGTGATCGACTTTATCGACGAGAGGCAAGCCATGACGACCTATGATGTCAAGCTCCTCGGCAAACGGGAAGTTGCCGAAGGCACGATGGAATTCACGCTGGAAAAGCCCGCTGGGCTGGATGTCCGCGCCGGGCAGTTCTGCGACATCAAGCTGCCCAGCCCCGAGGGCACCCCGAAGCACGACGGCATGCATGGGTTTTCCTTCGTCAACGCGCCGTTCGAGCCCCACATTGCGGTGGCCACACGAATGCGCGGTACACCATTCAAGGAAGCCTTTCGCAAGACCCCGGATGGGACGGTGGTCAAGCTGATCGCGCCCTTTGGCGATTTCACGCTGCACAAGACCGAATCCGTCCCGGCCGTCTTCATCATCGGCGGCATTGGCATCACGCCAGTGCGCAGCATGATCGTCCAGGCGCTGCACGACCGGACGGCGCACCACCTGACCCTGATCTATGCGAACCGGACGCCGGCCCAGGCGGCCTACGTCGACGAACTCAAACAACTGGCCAGCCAGCATGCGAACTTCACTTTCGTGCAGGTCTATACGCAGAATCAGGCTGACGGCGCCGAACACGGCCACGTCGATGCGGCCATGATCCGGCGCCACGTGCCCGATCTGGCGACGCCGAAATTCTACCTGTCCGGCCCTGAAGGCATGGTCAAGGCCATGCGCGCCCTGCTGGTGAAAATAGACGCCAACGAGGACAACATCCGTACAGAAGAATTCGAAGGATACTGATCCGATGGTCAACCGGAACCCGCAAGGTCGTCCCACGACGGCATCCGCCGCGATCGATTTCTACTTCGATTTCTCATCGCCCTACGGATACTTCGCCAGCACGCGGATAGACGCCCTGGCCCGGGAACTGCGGCGTGCCACACGCTGGCACCCCATCCTGCTGGGGCCCATGTTCCAGGCCACCGGCACGGCCCCCCTGGTGCAAATCCCGATCAAAGGGGATTATTCCCGGCACGATATGCTGCGCACGGCACGACTGCACGATATTCCCTTCCGGTTGCCAGACCCTTTTCCCATTGCCGCGGTCGCGCCGGCGCGCATCATGCTGCACGTGAGCCAGACCGATCCGGATCTGGCCATCGCTTACGCCCACCGCGTCTTTCGCGCCTATTACGTGGATAACGTGCCCATCGGCCAGGCCGACCAGGCGCTCCGGCTGGCGGGCGAAGTGGGTCTGGCGACGGCGCCCCTGGCCGATGCGATCGCATCGGAACCCGTCAAGGCCCTGCTACGCCAAGCCAACGACGATGCGTTGGCCCTGGGCGTCTTCGGCTCGCCCTTCCTGCTGATCGATGGCGAACCCTTCTGGGGCTTCGATCGGTTCGACACGATCCGCCTGTGGGCGAGGCAACAAACATGAAAATCGGCTTACTGCAATGCGATGACGTCGCGCAACCGCTGATCGAGCGGCACGGCAGCTATCCCGACATGATCCAGACCCTGCTGCGATCGGTCGATCCCGAGGTCGAACTCCAGGTCTTTGCCTGCCACGAGGGGCGGATTCCCGACCGGACGGACGGCTTCGACGGCTGGCTCACCACCGGCTCGAAATACGGCGCCAACGACGATGCCGACTGGATCGCATCACTGGAACGTTTCATCCGGACGCTGTGGCAGGCCCACCAACCGCTGGTCGGCATCTGTTTCGGCCACCAACTGATGGCCAAGGCGCTGGGCGGCCGGGTGGAACGCAGCGTGAATGGCTGGGGCCTGGGCGCCTATCCGGTCACACTGAGCCAGCAGGAACCCTGGATGTCCCCCTGGGATTCTCCGACTCTGGAATTGCTGGCCAGCCATCAGGATCAGGTGGCCGAGCTTCCGCCTCAGGGCCGCATCCTGGCGCACAGCGGATTCTGCCCCATCTACATGATGCAGGTGGGCGATGTCTTTCTGGGCATTCAAGGGCACCCGGAATTTTCCCGCGCCTACCTCGAAGATCTGCTGGAGCTGAGACGAACGGGGGTGTCGGCGGAGCGCATCCTGGCCGCCCGGCACAGCCTGCGGCAGCCGGTCAACGACCTGCTGGTCGGCCGCTGGATCCTGAACTTCATCCGGTCCCGCTGCGGCGCCGCGACCGCGCCTTGACGGGCGCGCGGCACACGACTAGGATGCACATCCGTTACCTGATACAACCAAAGCTGCAATCATGTTTCCTCGCTGCGTCCTTCCCCGACAATCCGGTCGCACGCCCTTGCGCCATCGCATCGCACTGATTTTGCTGGGATTTTCGATCCTGGGCACCGCGCAGGCCGAAGGCCAGAATCGCATGACGCTGGGGGCTGGCGTGGCCGCCATCCCGCGCTACGAAGGATCCGACGAATACAAAGGCAGGACGATCCCCCTCGTCAACGCCCAGTTTGGCCGGTTCTACGCCCGCACCGAAGACGGCGTCGGCCTGAATCTCATCCAGACCAAGCGCCTGACGCTGGAGGCGGGACTGAACATGATGTGGGGATATGGCAGCGACGACGTGCCGCCGGGCATCGGCGGCCTGTCCGATGCCATCGGCGCCCGGCTGGGGCTATCCACCAATATCGCGGGTGCGGTCTTCGGTATCGCCGCCACCCAGGCGGTCACACACCGCGATCGCGGCCTGCTGGTCGACTCGCGCGTCTCCTACCCCTACGCTGTGACGGAAAGCGTGCGCCTGACACCCAGCGTCGGCGCCACCTGGGCCAATGAAAAATACATGGACAGCTATTTCGGCATCAACGGCGACCAGTCCCGCCAGTCCGGGCTGGAAACCTATCAGCCGACCTCCGGCGTCAAGGACGTCTCCGCGCGCGTGGTCGTCAATTACGCGGTGACCGAGCGGCTGAACCTCACCAGTCTGGTCGGCACAAGTCGCCTCGTGGGCCAGGCGGCCGACAGCCCGATGGTCCGGCAGAAAACCCAGTTCCATACACTGGTGGGCGGCAGCTACGCTTTCTGAGGCGCACGACCGTCCGACGGAAAGCCCTCGGATCAAGCACCAGGCAGTTCCCGCAATAGCCGTTCCATGACTTGGGCCTGATCATCATCCAGGCGCCCCGCGGCCTGGGCCAGAACGACACCGCGCCGGCACAGACGATCATATAGATCGCGCATTTCCGGATCCAGGCCCTGCAGCGCCTGACGATGCAGGCGCACCGTCCCGGCATCGCCGCGTGAGACCGGCCCTGGCATACCGCCGGCAACGCCGCTGCGCGCCAGGGATTCCACCGTGCCGCGCAACAAGGGCAGCAGCGCTGCCAGCGCCTGCTGCTCGGTCGCACCCCAGGATTGCCACAAACGCACGGCTTCGGCCAGCAGAACGTGGACGTGCTGCGACGCATAGCCGCCTGACGCGTGATAGCGCGCCCTCGCTCCAGGCGGCAGGCTCAGGCCGACGCACCCGACGCGATGCGCCAGATCATGCAGGAGGGCACTCAGATCCGCATCGGCGGCCTCGATGGCCACCGTGCAGCCTGGAAGACTGTCGACCGCAGCCTGGACATCGGCCCCAAAGGCCTGCATGGGATGGAAACCGCCAATCAGCGCCCCGGCGTCCGCAGCCGGCTGCAAGACGGCCACCGGTGTGGCGCCACTGCAATGCACGACCATCCGCCCGGCACGCCAGGAGACGGCGCGGGCTACATCAGGGATGCCGGCATCCGGGGTCGTGATGAAGACCAGATCGCATTGATCCGCCAATCGCTGGATATCGCTGGCCTGGCAATCCCGCAGGCCCTGCGCCATGAGGCGGGCACTTTCCGCATGGCGGCTGGCCACCCAGGCAACCGGCACGCCAGCCCCCTGCAATGCCAAGGCCAGGGCTCGGGCCAGGCGCCCGGCACCGATGAAGCCTACCCCAAACGATGCTGATCGAAGCGTTGCTTCGCCCGATTTTCCCACCACCACCATAAGCGAACCCCTAATAGCACCGCCAGGATGACCGCGTAGATGCGCGGCTCCAGAAAATCATTCTTGCCTGCGCGCATCCACTCGAAATGCAGGACGGACAGGACGGCCGCCGGATGGATCAGCCAGTGAAGGCGTCGCCACCATCGCCCCAAGCGCCGGATCCATCCGTTGGTGGACGTCAGTGCCAGCGGCACCAGCAGCAGCACGGCGATAGCCCCAACACCGATGAAATCCCGTTGCCACAGGTCGGTCCACATGGCGGCGGGCGCGCCCCCACGATCCCAGATCGCCCAGGCAATGACGTGCAGTACCGTGTAGAAAAACGCATACAGCCCCAGCGCGCGCCGGTACCTGACGAGCCGCGTCCAGCCCGTCAACCGGCGCGCCGGCGTCACGCACAGGACGGCCCACAACAAGGCCAGCGCCCAAACGCCGGACGACCGGGTCAGAAATTCCTGCGGATTGGCGCTCAGGCCTTGCGTTGCGCCCAACACAACCCAGCGAGCCAACGGAAACAGGCCGACGGCATGCACCCCAACACGCAACCACACACCCGATCGCATCAGAAATTCCGCCGCAGATCCATCCCCTGGTAGAGCCCCGCCACCGACTCGGCATAGCCATTGAAAGGCAGCGTCGGAATGCGTGAGGCAAAAAACCCGGTCCCGATCCGCCGTTCCGTCGCCTGGCTCCAGCGTGGATGGGGTACGGAGGGATTCACGTTGGCGTAAAAGCCGTACTCGTCGGGTGCCGCCCGCATCCAGCTGCTCACCGGCTGTTCGGCCTGCAGGCGGATATGGACCAGCGATTTCGCGGACTTGAAACCGTACTTCCAGGGCACGATGATGCGCAGCGGCGCCCCATCCTGCGGGGGAAGATCGTGGCCATACAATCCAAACGTCAGCAAGGTCAGCGGGTGCATGGCCTCATCCATGCGCAGGCCCTCGACATAGGGCCAATCGAGGATCCGCTGGCGCACACCGGGCATCACATCCGGCTGCACGGCGCTCGTGAATACGACATAACGTGCATCCGCAGTCGGTTCGACCCGTTGCAGCAGGTGCGACAACGAATAGCCGATCCAGGGCACGACCAGGGACCAGGCCTCGACACAGCGCAGCCGGTAGACGCGTTCTTCGAGCGGCGCGAGCTTGCGCAGGTCGTCGAGATCCAGCGTCATGGGCTTGCCCACCGCGCCATCGATCTTCACGGCCCAAGGCCGCAGTCGCATGCGCCCGGCGTATTCGGCTGGATCGCCCTTGCCCGTGCCGAACTCGTAGAAGTTGTTGTAGGTGGTAATGTCGTGCCAGCTATTGGGCTTTTCGGTCGTCGACCAGCGGGCATTGGGCGGCGCCGGCAGCACCGGCCCGGTTGGCCCGTCACCGGCGCTGGCACGTGCCAGGCCGCCCATCCCCAATGCAAGCGAACCCGCCGCCATCTGCCGCAACCAGCGTCGCCGCCCAAGCCAGACAGATTCCGGCGTGATCCCGGATGGTGGAATATCCCGACTCTGTTCGACGTGCATGGCAGCCTCCTGTGGGAACGGCCTCGAAAGGCCACACGGTGCGGGCGCGCCGCGCCCGCGATCCGTATCCTGCCATCTTAATGCAGCGTTCTGGGTCCGACATCCCCGTCTTCCCCCGGCGCATCGGCGCTGTACTCATCGACCCGCAGATCGGGGGAACCCAGCATGGCCTCCCAGCTGCGCAATGGCACGCAGGTCTGCAGCCGGACGATCGCCTGCCGGATCAGCGCCGCATGCAGGTCGTGGCCAACGCCCGAGGCGATGTCCAGCGTCACGTCACCCTGCAGTTCAGCCAGACGGGCATGCACCTGGCGCGCCTGATCCACCGGAGCGACGCGGTCCTCCGCGCCATGCAGCAGGTGGAGTGTGGAAACGGCCGGTGCGACTTCGGGCAATGCGGCGAAACGCGTGGAAAACAGCAGCGCCCGACCCGCCAGGCCAGGGACCGCGCACACGGCATCCAGCACCACTGCCGCGCCTTCCGAAAAACCGACCAGAGCGGTTTGCTCGCCGCTCAGGCCGTGCTGGCTTTGCCAGGCCAGAACCTCGCGCGTCAGCAATGCGCCGGCGTCCGCGACCAGCCCGACATACGATTGCGCGTCCGGACTGGCATCCGCAATCCAGCGCCGGCCTTGGTCGGCGCCGAACGGTCCATAGGGCTGGACAATGACCGCCTGCGGAAAGGCCTCCCGGATCGCGGCCACCAGGTGCAACAACTGCCCCGGATCCGAGGATTCACCATGGAGCAGGACAAACAACTGAGCCGGCGTGTCGCCGGACGGGAGAATGCACAGCGGATCGGGTCGCATATCGGACGAATCAGGCAAGAGAGACTCCTGGGGGGCGCCAGACATCAGGATACCGCAGCCGACGGTGGATCGGCTGCGGTCACCCTTTGCAGCGCCTGGCCGCGGCGACCGGGATGCGGGTCCGGGTCCGGATCAGCGGGCCAGTTTGCCGGCGATGTCCACCAGCCGGCGTGCCTGATGAGCGATCGAGGCCTTGTCGTCCTCGGTGAATTCCGCACCCATCGTGTGGCTGTAACCATAAGGATTGCCGCCCGACTTGAAGATGCACTGGTCCGTGTAGCCCGGGGCCACGACGATCCCGCCCCAGTGCATCACGGTCGTGTAGAAGGACAGCAGGGTGGCTTCCTGCCCACCGTGGGTATTCTGCGCCGACGTCATCGCCGATACCGCCTTACCCGCCAGCCCGCCCTTGGCCCAGACGCCGCCGAGCGAGTCGATGAAGGCGCGCATCTGGCTTGCCTGCACGCCAAAGCGCGTGGGCGCCGAGAACAGATAGGCATTGGCCCATTCCATATCGTCGGCCGTCGCCGTCGGGATGGCGGCCATCTTGTCGGCCTGCGCCTTCCAGGCCTCTACGCTGGCCACAACCGATTCGGGCACCGTTTCTTGAACCTTGCGCAGGCGCACCTCGGCGCCCGCGGCGCGGGCGGCCTCGGCTGCCAGGGCGGCCATCTGGTCGTTGGTTCCGTAGGTCGAGTAATAGATCACGGCGAGTTTCACACTCATGGATTGCTCCTTGGGGGGTAGAAGTTGGAAAGAACTGTCCGTCAGTTTCAATCAATCAGTCTATTGGGATCGAATGCAAGAATAAATACGCAAATTCGACAAATAGAATTTCATTTCTGAGACAATCCAGGCTATGGCAATGAATAATCTGCACGCGGACGATCTGATCCTGTTCGCGTACGTTGTCCGGGCCGGCAGCTTCACGCGCGCCTCGGAAAGGATCGGCATTCCCAAGGCCACCCTGTCGCGGCGCCTGGCCTCTCTGGAAACCGCCCTGGGCGAACGCCTGATGCAACGCAGCACGCGAAGCCTGGTGCTGACCGAGTTCGGTGAACAGATGCTGGATCATGCCCGCCGGCTCTTGAACGAGCACGAAGATGCGGTGGCCGCCGCGCAGCACGAGCACGCGGTGCCACGCGGCATTCTGCGAGTCTCGCTGCCACCGGAATACCGCGAGCTGCTGGTCACGCAACTGATCACGCAGTTCAGCCAGCGATATCCCGACGTCCAGCTGGAACTGGACCTTTCCGTGCGCCGGGTCGACCTGGCCACCGAACGCTTCGACGTCGCCGTGCGCGCCGCGACGCACCTGCCGGATGACAGCACGATGGTGGCGCGCCACATTGCGACACTGCGCAGCGGCCTGTTCGCGAGCCGGGGCTATCTGCAACGAAGCGGCCAGCCGCGCGAACCAGCCGATCTGCTGGAGCACATGGGCCTGATGCTGACGCCCAGCACCAGCCGGTACCAACCGTGGCAGCTGTCATGCGGCGGCCAGCACTGGGAGGGCATACCGCAACGCATACTGGCAGCGAATTCCGTGGGTCTGCTGCAGGCACTGGCGGCCGAGGGGCTCGGCATCGTCGGCCTGTCGGAAACTTTCGCGGACGAACTGCTGGGCCGGGGCGAACTCGAGCGCGTCCTGCCACAATGGAGTCTGCCCTCCGTCAATGTCTGGTGCGTGACTCTGGGCCGGCGCCTGCTGTCGCGCAGCACCATCGCATTCATCGACGTCCTGAAATCCGTCCTGACCGACGGGACACAACCATGATCACAACAACCGGCAGGCCCATTGCGGGCATTCTCCAGCTGGTGCTGTCCACCTGGGTGCTGTCCGGGCTGGACGCCAGCGGCAAGTGGATCATGGGCCTGGGGGTGTCGCTGCTCGTGCTCAGTGCCGTGCGGTACATCGTGCATTGCCTGCTGGTGCTGGCCTTCGTGCTGCCGGCGCGAGGGCCTGGCATCTTGCGCAGCCACAGGCCCGGCCGCCAGGTCCTGCGCGCCACGTTCATGCTCGGCTCGACGCTGTCGATGTTCACGGCGCTGCACCACCTGCCTCAGGCGCAGGCCACGTCCATCAACTTTCTGGCGCCCTTGTTGGTGCTTGCCCTTGCCCCCTGGCTGCTGGGCGAACCGGCCCGTCTGTCCCGCTGGGTCGCCGCCATCGCGGGCTTCATCGGCGTACTCATCGTCATCCGCCCGGGTGCGGGCCTGGATCTGACCGGAACGCTGTTCGGCCTGCTGACCGCCACCCTGATCACCGGACAATACATCTCGAACCGCCTGCTCGCCCAGGACGACCCCCTGACCACCTTGCTCTGGAGCGGTGCTGTCGGCAGTCTGGTGCTGCTTGTAGGCCTGCCGTTCGCCCTGCCGGACGCATTGCCCGCGCTGGCGGCGCTGGGCCCCACCGGCTGGGCGATTCTCTTAGGCACCGGTGTCTGGGGGGCGCTGGGACACTGGCTGCAGATCCGCGCGTACCACAACGCATCGGCGTCCGTGCTGTCGCCCTTCCTGTATCTGCAGATCATCAGCGCGACGGCGCTAGGGTGGCTGATCTGGGGGCAGTTCCCCGACCAGTTCACCTGGCTGGGCATCGCGATCATTGCATTCAGCGGCCTGACCATCAGCTACGTGGAGTGGCGCCAGCGCGGCCGGCGGCCGCTCGTCCGCGTCCCCAGCCAGGTCTGATCACATGCGGCGACCGGTCCTACCCGGTCAAATCGCCGTGTGGCATGCGCCCATCACGGATCCACCGCACCTGGAAGAGCTTCTCCCATACCGCGGTTTGCTCTAAGCTGTCGGAACAGGTATCGACAGAGCGTAGGTGGCGCGATGGGATTAGGTATCTTGATTGTCGGGGCTAGCGGTCTGGTCGGACAGGGTGTGCTCAAAACTGTCTTGCAGGATACATCGATCGACCGGATCGTCCTGCTGGTGCGGCACCCGATCCGGATCGCGGATGCACGGGTCGATCTTCTGCAGGCTGACGTTTTTTCAGAGGACGGCCTGAGCCGGTTGGATCTGACGGGGCTGGACGCCTGCTTGTATTGCGCCGGCCCGTTACCCCTGGGCCTGAGCGAGGCAGCCTATCGCGAGGTGACCGTTCAGATGACCGTCCGGGTCGCTAAAGCGTACGCCGCGGCCAACCCCCAGGGCAGATTTTTGTATATCTCGGGTATGGGTGCCGATGTCCATAGCCGTCTGATGCCGTTCCGGATCAAGGGAGAAGCCGAAGAGGCCCTGCGCGCATTAGGCATTCCCCTGTGTTGCCTGCGCCCCGGCGGCGCCCGGCCGGTGCAGGGCGAAATTTCCCCTTATCCCGCCCGCCGATGGGTCTACAGGCTGGGTGACCCGATCCTGGCACTATTGTGCTGGCTGGCCCCAAAGCAGTTCACCACGACCCGGGCGATCGGACGCGCCATGTTGCAGAGTGCCCGCATGACCCCCATGCCCACGGTGGTGGACAATATGACCATCAGTGCGATCGACGTGGATCGTGTGAACCCCTGAGACGGGCGACCCGACTACTGTAGCGGGCCACTGAAGCCTGCCCATTATTCATCAGGCCGGTTCCTGGGCGGGTGTCTGGACACGACAGGCGTACCAGCCCCGGGTGCGGTTGACCACCCGCACCACCAGCAACATGACAGGCACTTCGATCAATACCCCCACCACGGTCGCCAGTGCCGCGCCCGAATGAAAGCCAAACAGGCTGATGGCGGTGGCCACGGCCAACTCGAAGAAGTTGCTCGCGCCAATCAGGGCCGAGGGGCATGCAACATTGTGCTGTTCGCCCACGCGCCGGTTCAACCAGTACGCCAGCGCCGAATTGAACAGCACCTGGACCAGGATGGGCACGGCCAGCATGGCGATCACCAGGGGCTGCTCGATGATGGCTTGCCCCTGGAAGGCAAAGAGCAGCACCAGCGTCAACAACAATGCGGCAATGGACAGCGAGCCAACGCGCGCCAAGGTGGCATCGAAAACAGCCTGGCCACGACGCAGCAGCGCCCGGCGCCAGAGTTGAGCCAGGATGACCGGAATGACGATGTACAGCACCACCGAGGTCAGCAGCGTCGCCCAGGGCACGGTGATGGACGACAAGCCCAGCAGCAGCCCCACAACCGGTGCAAAGGCGAACACCATGATGGTGTCGTTCAACGCTACCTGGGACAACGTGAAGAGTGGATCGCCGCCGGTGAGCCGGCTCCAGACGAACACCATTGCGGTACACGGTGCCGCTGCCAGCAGGATCAGCCCCGCAATGTAACTATCGAGTTGAGCGGCAGGCAGCCACGGCGCGAACACCTGCCGGATGAATAGCCACCCCAGGAAGGCCATCGAGAATGGCTTGACGGCCCAGTTCACGAACAGCGTCACGCCGATGCCGCGCCAGTGCCGGCGCACCTGGCTCAGCGCGCCGAAATCCACCCTGACCAGCATGGGGATGATCATCAGCCAGATGAGCAGTCCCACCGGCAAGTTGACCTGGGCCACCTGCACATTCCCGATGATCTGGAAAGCGCCAGGGGCCGCCTGTCCCAGGAGAACGCCAGCGACGATGCAGAGAAAGACCCATAGGGTCAGGTAACGCTCGAAGACACTCATGCTTTCCTCTCGCACATGACCGATGTCGTGCGGCTCGCGCGGCCAGAACATGGCATCAGGTCATCGACAGACAGACGGGCATGCAGGTGTTTCATGGAGTTTTCTTGGTTCAGCAGGTTTGACAAGCGGTTTCGTTGGGGCTGACCTCGCAGGTGCCACCCTGACAGCAGTGCTCTGTCAGGTAGCCCAAAAGGTCATTCATGCATGAGAAATCAGCGCGATAAATCAACTATTCAACTATCGTTGAATAATATAGCGGCGTGTTGCGCACAGGCAAGTCCAGGATACAACTGAATTGTTGTCGCATTCCCAAACGGGGCCACTTCAAACAATCCGGGGGTCAATTCCTGATGTTGCTCGATGATGCAAAGACTCGATGACGACCTCTGCCGGCTCGGTCAGGCAACAGGCAATGGATATGCCATCCTTGTGCCAGCACTGCACGGCATGCACGTCGCTATAAGGAGGCTGGGGCCACAGCCTGATGTCAGCCATATCCCAGACGCTACGCTCTTGCTGCTTCAGGATAGCTTCACGCAGGGTCCAGGACTTCCAGAAGGCGGTAGTCTGCTCATTGACGCCGCCCTTGGCGATCCCAGCCATGCGGGCCGAACACTGCTCCAGATGGGCGACTTCCGGTGGAGAAAAATAATGTCGAGCGATATCCATGAGGCCCTTGCGCGGACGCAGTCGCTCAATATCGCAGCCGACAGACTGGCCATCCGGGCCCAACAGCACGGCAATGAAACCACAGCTGTGGCTGATGCTGAAGGCTGGCATGGCGGGGCTGACGGGCAGCGGCTTCCCCGACGGGGCGACCGGCAGAGGCGGCAGCAGCCCTTGATTCAGCAAACGGGACAGCAGGACTCGCCCAGCCAGCCAGGCTGCTCGTGGCGCGGGATCGCCAGGGGCTTGTTCCAGGAACGCCGCGGACAGATACGCCTGCGCCATGGCCTCGGATCCATACTCGTCGATGGGCGCCAGCACAAGGCGAGCCTGCGCGCCAGGGCCCTCGCCAGCAGGTCCCGGCGATGATGCGGGCACAGAGATGGCTGCGCCTATGGCCAAGGAGATGGGCACTGACCTACTCGCCCCGCCGAATCACCAACGACGTATTAATCCCGCCAAAGGCAAAATTATTACTCTGAAAAAATTCGGTCTGCACGGGCCGCGCTGCACCCATGATGTGATCGAGCTCGGCACATTCGGGGTCGGGCTGCCGCAAATTGATCGTCGGCGCAAACCAGCCTTCTTGCATCATCTCCAGACCCAGCCAGGCCTCCAGCGCCCCGCACGCCCCCAGAGTATGGCCGAAATAGCTCTTCAGAGAGGAGATCGGCGTATCCACGCCAAAGACATTGGCCGTGGCGCGGCATTCAGCCACGTCCCCTCGGCTGGTGGCCGTCCCATGGGCGCTGATGTAGCCAATATCGGACGCGGCCAGACCACTCATGTCCAGCGACTGCTGCAGGCAGGCCTGCATGGTCTCCCAATTGGGCTGAGTGATGTGCGTGGCGTCGCAATTGGTCGCGAAGCCGATCACCTCGCCATAGATGCGGGCACCGCGCGCCCTGGCATGATCCATATTTTCCAGCACCAGCGTACCCGCCCCCTCGCCGATCACCAGACCGTCGCGCCGCTGATCGAACGGCGCCGGCGTGAGCTGCGGAGTGTCATTGTGCTGGCTGGTGGCAAACAGGGTGTCGAACACTGCCACCTCTGTCGGGCAGAGTTCTTCGGCTCCCCCCGCCACCATCACCGTCTGCAAGCCATGGCGGATAGCCTCGAAGGCGTAGCCGATGCCCTGGCTGCCGGAGGTGCAGGCACTGGAGGTCGGAATGACACGGCCCCGCAAGCCAAAGAACAGACCCACGTTGACGGCCGCCGTATGCGGCATCATCTGCACATAGGTCGTGCCGGTAATGTTGCGCGTGTGTTTTTCCACCAGCATGACGGCAAAGTCGCTGATGGGCCCCGTGCTGCCGGTGGACGAACCATAGGCGACCCCCGTGGCACCGCTCGTCAACACGGGATCATCGACCAACCCGGCCATGGCCAGGGCGTGCTCGGTGGCCCGGGTGGCGAGCAAGGACACCCGGCCCATCGAGCGGATCTTCTTGCGGGTGTAGTGCCCCGGCAGCAAAAAATCCACCACCGGTGCCCCCAGCCGCGACCCCAGCCCATCGTAAATATCCCACTCGGGCATCCGGCGCACGGCATTGCGACCCTCGCGAATACGCGCTGAAATGCTGGTCCAGTCTTCGCCAAAGGCAGTCACCCCGCCCATACCGGTAATCGCCACGCGGTTCATGCCATCCCCCCGTTGATTGAAATGACTTGCCGTGTAACGTAAGCAGCAATGTCGGACATCAGATACGAAGCCAGGCCAGCCACCTCTTGCGCCGTACCCATGCGCTGGGCCGGAATCATGCTCATGGCCTGCTTCAGAGCCTCCGGCTCGACCTGCACCATGGTGGTGTCGATCAGACCTGGTGCAATGCAATTGACTGTGATGCGTCGCTTGGCCAGTTCGACGGCCAGTGCCTTGGTGGCGCCGATGAGGCCCGCTTTGGCCGCGCTGTAATTCACTTGGCCGCGATTACCGATCAGGCCGGACACCGATGACAAGGTCAGAATGCGCCCGCCCTGGCGCAGGCCGATCATGGGCATGACGCAGGGCTGCACCACATTGAAGAAACCATCCAGATTGGTCCGCATGACCAGATCCCAATCGACATCCGTGAGCGCCGGAAAAGTGGCATCCCGCGCCACGCCTGCATTGCAGACGATGCCATACCAAGCACCATGTACATCCATATCGCGCTCAAGCACCTCGCGGCACACGGTGCGATCCGCCTGATCGAATTGAATCAAGCGTCCCTGCCCACCCGCCTCATGGATGCGAGCCAGCGTCGCGGAAGCCCCGGCCAGATCGTGGTGATAATGCACCCCCACGTGAAAGCCATCGGATGCCAGGCGACAGGCGATGGCCTGACCAATCCCCTTGCTGGCCCCTGTGACCAGAACCGAACGAACCCGAGTCATCCAGAACCTCTTTCAAATAATGCCGTCAGCTCGTGGGTAGCCAACTGACAGGTGGTAAGCCGGGCATGGGCCAACAGGGCTGCCCCCTGGTGGATATCGGCGTCGAAACCACCAATACGCTCATCGCGCGCCAGCAGTGTCACACGCACGTCCAGCACGGCGCCGGCAGCAAAAACAGACACTTCGGTCGTGAATTGCCGCGACCCAAGCAGCATACCCAGAGCAATGTCCTGGGCGCCTTCCCGCCGCTGGTGCCAACCCGACCATACCGCCACAGCCTGTGCCATGATCTCCAGGCCGAACCAGGCCGGCACGGCGCCATCAGCGTTCACAAACGGAGCCAGTACCCCCGCGCGGCTTACAGTCACCCGGCAATGACAGGTGTCATCATCCACTGCCAGCAGCTCGTCAAGCAGCAGCATGGGGGCCCGGTGCGGCAGATAATGGCGGACCGGCCGAAAACTGCTCATGACGCGGCCCCCAGAATCAAGCTCGTGTTATTGCCGCCAAAGGCGAAGGCATTGGACATGATGAACGGTCGTTGCAGAAGGCCCGGTGCCTGCAGCAAACCAAAGGAAGGTAGACGATCATCCAACGGGCTACGGCTGAAATCCTGGGCGGGCAAGGCCAGCGGCTGCGTCAGGAGCAGCCAGCACAAGGTGGCCTCGCAGGCACCTGCCGCGCCCAGCGTATGCCCCATCAGCGGTTTGACCGAGCTGCAGGGCGTCCGGGTACCAAACACCTGCGCCACAGCCTGCGCCTCGACCTGATCATTGGCTTGCGTGGCTGTGCCGTGCAAATTGATGTAGGCAATCTCGGAAGCCGGCAGTCCGGCACCCTGCAGGGCCATCCGCATCGCGCGAACCGCACCGGCACCTTCCGGGTGGGGTGCCGACATGTGCCATGCATCGCTGGATTCGCCAATGCCCAGGATCGCAACCGCGTGCGGCTCGCGCGTGAGCAGCATGAGTGCGGCCCCTTCGCCGATATTGATGCCCCGCCGATCACGGGCAAAGGGCTGACAGAGATCCGTACAGAGCAACTCCAGACTGTCAAAGCCATTGATCGGCATGCGGCTCAGGGTATCGGCCCCACCCACAAGGGCGGCATCGGCCAGACCGGCAGCAATCAGACGATAGCCACTGATGATGGCCCGGGCGCTGGAGGAGCAGGCTGTCGAGACGGTATACGCCGGACCGATAAGCCCAAGATGGCCGGACAAAAACCGCGAGGGGTCGCCAAGTTCCTGCTGCTCGTAGTGATAGCCATCCGGCCCGTTGCCGCCCTCGTCAGCACCCGCGGCGCCCACGACGCGGCTGTAATGTCGATCGGACTCGTCCAGACCCGATGTGCTGGTGCCCAGGACAACGGCCACCCGAGCCCGTCCAAAGCGCCGCACGCTGGCCTCGACTTCGGCGTGAATCTGCCCAAGGGCCTGCAGCAACAGGCGATTGTTGCGCGAATCGTGACGCGTCCAGGCATCGGGCATCGGCGGCAGATCACCCTCCACGCCACCCAGCATGGCGAGCCGGCCATCCTGCAGCCAGCCATCTCGCAGCCACATGCCGGGCGCGTGGCCCGCAGCCAAGTTGGTGGCGGTCTCTTGCAGATTGTGGCCCAGGGCACTGCATAGTCCGGCGGCAGCGCAATAAATCATCTCAATCGTCCAGGTTCCGGATGTGAATCTCGTAGCCAAAAGCTGTCTGCCGCACCTGCACAGGCCGGCGTCCCCCAGAAGCCTCTTCGTAATCGACACGCGTGACGACCTCGCCCTGTGGGTCCAGCAACTGACGCTGCAAGCCCTCGTCCACCAGATGCCAGCCGGCGGGCAAAACGGCCTGCCACGCGGCGACCGGCCAATAGCTCAGCATGATGTCGGAGAGCACCTGCGCTGCGGGCGGCAAGCCTGGCGCCACGATCTCCTGGCGTGCCTGCAGGCCGCGCTCATCATACTGAACCGTGAAGAGCCGCACGCCTACCATCGACAACCCCACCAGCGACAAGCGTCTGGCATCGGCATCAAGCACAACCATGAGCGCGTGCTCACGCTCCCGGTAGCGGCTGGTAAGCAGCTGATGCGCCTGGATAGCTGGTGTCAGCCCAGCCTGCGGCAGCGATACACGCACGCCGGGCTTGAGCCAGGCTGCGGGATGTACGCCATCAGGCACGCTGGCGCAAGCCGACAGGAGCAGCAGACAGATCAGGACAAACAGGCGTTTCAACATGAAGGATTCGTCGGATGAGACGCTTGGTCGGGCAGCGCCAGAGGGGCCAGCAAGAAGGCCGCGAAAATACCGGCACTGAGCACAATGCCAAAACTGCTGATGGCTCGGGTGCTGCTGAAAACCAGCACACCCAACGTCAGGAGCGTCGTCAGCATTGCCAGCAGTACGGCAAACAGCGAGGTTCGAGGGGTACCTCTGGAATTGCCAAAGAAAATGGTGTAGTTGATGCCAATCCCCAACACCAGCACCAGGGCGAGCAACGAGAACAGATTGGCGCTGCGTCCAAAGAGCGACAGCGCCCCCAGTCCCAGGGCCAGCGACAGCAGCGATGGGACGCTGGTGCGCAGGCCCCGGCGCCATCCCAGCCGGACGATGGATACGACACAGACGCCCCCCAACGCCAGCAGCAGAAGCTGACTGAGCACCTGGCGGTAATGGGCAAACAGCTGATCGAAGGCTGCCTTGCGATCCACCCAGTGGATGCCCGCGGCAGGCTGCGCCAGCGCAGCCAGTGCAGCCTCCTGGCGAACTCCGGCCACGGGCACGAGCACTCCGCTGGCACCATTCGGCAGGCTCAACCACAACAGACGCCAGCCCTGACTGGCGGGGCTGCGCAGCCAGACCTCGGGCTCCAGCGGGGTCAGGCGCGTGTCGGCCTGGGGCATTTCCAGACCCGTGGCCGCCAGTGCCTGCCGCACCTCGGTGGCTGCCGACTGAAGCAGTTGCTGATCCTCCGCCTGCCGGTTCAGGGAATGCAACGGCAAGGCCCGATACGACTGCAGCCAGCCCGCCGCCTGCGCCTGGGCAAGCTGCGGAACGAACGCGTCCAGGCGTTCGAGTGCCTGCTGAGGAGACTGCCCCGCAATCAGGAACCACTTCTGGTCCATGCTCTGGCCAGTCAGTTCAGTGATGTGTCGATCCTGCGCCTGGATGCGGGCGGGAGGCTCCTGGAGCTGCGCAATATCGTCACTGAAGGGCAACCGGCTCAGGGCCAGGACGGCCAACCCGGCCAGCAGCACTGGCACGCCCACGCGCACCAGTCGCCGGGTCCGCCACAGTTGCAGCCACGCATCCAGTTGCCGCAAACACGGGACAGGCGCGGCACGCAGGGGCCTGGCCAGGATCGGGTGCCAGAACACAACCGTGAGGCAGGCTGCGCATAGCCCCGCCGCCGCGAAGACCGCCAGCTGACGGATACCGGGGAATGGCGCCAGCGTGAGCAGCAGATACGCCACTGCACTGGTGCCCAACGCCATGAAAAGCGCCGGGCGCACGCGCCCCATGCTGCACCAGGGCGATTCCTCGACCACCCGCGAGCGGCGCTCGACCAGATAGTACAGGGCATAATCGACCGAAATCCCCACGACACTCAGACTCATTGCCAGCGTCATGAGGTGCACTTCACCAAACAGGGCCACAGTGAGCGTCGTCCCCCACAGGGCGCCCATGCCAACCGACAGGATACAGAGCAGCAAGGGCAGCAGACTGCGAAAAGCCGCCAGTATCAGCAGCACGACCCCCAGAATCGTGACACTGCCAATCACCGTGATATCGTGCCCGGCCTGCTGCGCCGCGTGTTCGCTATAGAACAGACTGCCACGCGAAAGCACGCGGGCCTGAGGATGGTCGGCCAGGAACGCAGTCTCTTCCCGCTGGAACGCGGTCACCAGTGCCTGAGTCTGGCTCACATCGAAACTGGAGGCTTGCAGCTGGGCGGGCAAAAAATACCAGAAACGCCCTTCGGCATCACGCGTGCTCAGCCAGCCATCGACCAGCCGCAGGGACCCTGCCCCCTGCAGAAGCGCCATCTGTGTGCCGCGCACCAGCATCAGGGGGTCACGCGCGATTTCCTGATGGCCCACGCCGGCAAAGGCTGAGTACAACTGCGCCAGTACCCACTGCGCCTGAGCGTTGCCCCCCGCCTGAAGGCGCGCCCGCGTCTGAGCATCCAGCAAGCTATTGCGATAGGTATAGAAGAACTGCAGCCACTGCTGCCGCAGCTGGGGGGTCATGGGCCCTTGCACCTCGAGCACCCCAGGGACTGCCGCCATCCGCGCGCGCCACTGGGCCGCCAGCAGGGGATCAGGCTGAGTGCCCGGGGACAGCATCCAGACCACCTGGCGATCCAGCCGGCGCGTGAACGCCGTTTCGAGCTCGGCTTGCGCCGCATCCTGCGACTGCACCGGCAAAAGCGCCAGCACGCTGCTGTTGATCGGCACGCTCGTCCAGCGGCCCACCAGCCAGAAGGCCGCCGCCAGACACACAGCCAGCCAGAGCAGCGCCGCCCTAAAATTGAAAGTGCTGAGTTTCGGCATTGCTTAAGACATCAGCCCCGGGAAGCGGGTCACTGAAATGAATTTCCGTACGGTCACCCTGGTGGTCTTTCAGCACCACCGTGCGCAAATGCGCCGTGCCGCCCAGATCAATCGCGTCAAACAGACGATCCAGCGGCGATGTCCTGGGCTGCAGATGCAAATGCCAGCCCGAATCAACGGTCTTGAAATCCATCCGGAAATTTTGTTGCAAGGCGGCCTGATCCGCCTGCAAGACCGCTCGCAACAGGCGCACCACGTCAAACATCTGGGGGCTGGAGTCGGCCGTCATCACCTCGGGAGCCTGTCCAGCCACCTGCTGCATCATCCGGGTATCGGTCAGCACCAGCGTCAGGCCAAATGGCTGCTCCTGCTGCCACCACAGGCCACGGTCGCGCGCCATGATCAGGCGCCCGCTGGACTTCAGGGGCTTGGGCATCGTCCCAATCCATCGCGACTGCTCGAACTGCGCCCGCACGACCGGGCGGCTGGCCAGCTGCTGCTGCACCTGGCTCAACGTCCAGGCATGTGACGGCACTGGTGCCAGTCCCAGACACAACAGACTGATCCCTAAACCAACAAACCAGGCCCACATCCGGGCACCGTCCCTGAACCGTCCTTTGGACCGCGCAAGCTGCTTCTGAAAAACGGCCGTCATCATACCTCCGCCATCCTGTCGAGCAGTACCTGGGGGCTGGCCAGGCAGATCTCGCCGGTCGCCATTTCCACCGCCACCTGCCGGGTCTGGGCCGTCGTCAGGCGCTTGCCGGTCTGCGCATCGCGGATCTCATAATCGATGCAGAGACGGTTCTCGTAGTCTCCGATACGCGCACGCACCAGCACCCTCTGTTCATGATGCAAGGCGTGCCGGTAGCGGACCTGAAAATCGATAATGGGCCAGGCATAGCCTGAGTCGCGCATGGCCTTGTAGCCAAAGCCGATCTGATTGAGCACCGCCTCGCGGGCAAGCTCGAAGTAGCGCGCATAGTGGCCGTGCCAGGCGACTCCCATCATATCCACGTCATGAAACGGGATGGTCAGCTCGATCTGAGCCTGTCTGCGATCGCCAGTCATGGCGTCTCCTTGGCTGGATCCGCCTGGTGCGGGGCCTGCCAGAAATCATAAAAATTGAACCAGTCCAGCGGCGAGAGCAAAGCGTAGTGCTCCAGCCGCTGGGCATACCGGTCCACCATAGCCTGCAGACGCTGGGGGCGCTCGCTGCGCGGCATCAGGCGCGGGGCATCGAAAGATTCGCAATGAATCACGCGCTGCGGGCCGTCGCGCAAGGCAAACAGCAGCACCACCGGTGCCCGCAAGGTCGCTGCCAGAACGAAGGGGCCCGCCGAGAACGGGGCCAGGCGGCCCATGAACGCGCCATACACGATGCGCTGGGCCTGCGCCCGCGTGCGCCCGGCCGACAGGCGGTCGCCCAGGATCGCCACCCACTCGCCGGCATCCAGTTTCTGCTGGAGCATGAGCGCCGTCTCTGGCCCCAGCTCGCGCACCGACAGGAGGTGCACGGTAGCCTGCGGCGAGAACTCCTTCAAGATCTGGTTGTAACGTTGGGCGTGATCCGTAAAGACCAGTGCGGTGACGACCTGGCCCGACATCTGCTCCGCCAGTGCGCGGCAGACCTCAAGATCCCCCAGATGCGCGCCCAGGATCAAGGTGCCGCGCCGCATCGAGGGGTGCAGTACCGCCTCTGTCCCAGGGGCCAGCACCACGTCACGCCCCAGCACCAGGTCACCACGCCAGCCGGCAATCTTGTCAAGCATGGCCTGGGCAAAGCGGCGAAAATGCCGGTAACTGTTCAAGCCGCGCGGCAAGGCCATCCCAGTGGCAGCGGCATGCCGGCACACGGCCTCCAGCCACTGCCGGGACGCCCGTCTCGCGGCCCCGGCGGTCAGCCAGTACACCGCCACCACAGGATACAAAGCCAACTCGAAGGCGCCACGCCCCAGGGTCTGGTACAGGCGCATCATGATGCGCATGCCCAGCAGCCCCTTGAGCTCTTCCCGCTGCGCCCAATGGGATGCCCTGCGCCGGGAAAGGAGCTGTGGCAGGCGCCACAACATGCCAAAGAACAGTCGCGTATGCATCCAGCTGATGCGCACGTTATCGCGTACTGCATCGAAATTGGACAGCCCACCCTCGGGATAGATCACACGTGTAGGCACGAAGCGCACCGGCACCCCTTCCCAGTACAGGCGCACCATCACCTCGGGATCGAAATCCATGTAGCGCCCCATGGGCACCCGCTGCACCAGGCTGAGCACCGGTGCCAACGGATAGACCCGAAAGCCGCACATGGCATCCCGGATCTGCAGGGACAAGGTCTCGATCCAGACCCAGACGTGCGTGAGGTAACGGCCATAGCGCCGCGCCTTGGGAATGGACTCGTCGTACACCGGTTGCCCGGAGACCAGCGCATCAGGGTGACGGCGGGCCTCGGCAAGCAACCGGGGAATGTCATCGATCTCGTGCTGGCCATCGGCATCGATTTGCAAAGCGTGCTGGTAACCAGCCTGCCGCGCAGCCTGAAAGCCATGCAGCACCGCCCCACCCTTGCCCTGGTTGGTGGGCAGATGCAGAGCCGTCACCCAGGCATGCTGCCGGTCCAGGGCATTGATCCGCACCCGGGTGGCCAGCTCGCTGCCATCATCGACGATAAAGCAATGCAGGCCAAACGCCGCCAGGCGGTCCAAGACCGCCGGCAGGCTGGCACCGTGGTTGTAGCAGGGAATGACGATACAACACCGCAGGCCGTCCGCACCTGCCGTGCCCCCCGGGGCGCTCGTCACGGGTTTGCCGTTCATGATGTTCCCTGTCCAAGGAAGCGCACCCGGCCTCGACTGATCGGGTGGCGTGTATCGCGATCCTCCAGCTCATACACGAAATCCAGCCGCAGGTGGTCGGCAAGCCAATGCAGGGACAGCCGCAGCGTATCGCCGGGCCGGGCCGGCGACTGAAACTTCACCTGATCCAGGCCGCCGAAGAAAGCCGTGGCACCAAACAGGGCCTGCGCGTAATCCAGCACCCAATCCACCTGGGCCACGCCCGGCAAAATGGGGCATTGCTCGAAATGCCCCTGAAACCAGAACAGATCGTCAGGCAAGTGAAGCCACAGCAGGACCTGGTCCGCTGCCAGCCACTGGCGCCGCACCTCGACCGGCTTCATGGAAAGAGCTCCAGCAGCTGGGGCTGCACGCGCTTGCCCATGCTATTGCAGGGGATGCTTGAGACGACCCGCCAATACCTCGGGATCGCCACGGGTTCGAGCCACCGACGCAACTGCTGGCGCCAGGCTGCTTGCTGACCAGGGCTTTCACCGCATGCTTGCCCATCGGGCGCAGACAGCGTCAACACCACACCCAGTCCCTGCCGCCCGGCCCGGTCGAGATAAACGGCGACGGCATCCCGCACCCCTTCCAGAGCCCGCACGCGGGCCTCGACCTCGTCCAGGGACACGCGCTTCTCTTCGATTTTCACAATGCGGTCACGACGCCCCAGCAGCCGGAAACGGCCATCAGCGTCGAACTCAAGCTGATCTTCCAGCACCTGCCCCTCGGGGGCATCGATGAGTGGCGATTGCACTTGCCAGCCATCCGACAACGCCTGAAACTGGACGGCGCCAAAGGCCTGCCAACGGGCATCCAGCGGTTCGCGTTGGCGCCAGGCCAGCACGCCAGTTTCCGTGCTGCCATAAATTTCATGAGCCACCACCCCCAACCAATCAGCCGCTCGCCGAGCATCGCCCCCCGCCAGTACGCCGCCGGCGGAGAGCAGCCACTGCACATCGGGGGCGTGCAGACGCACATCGAGGCGCTTGAGAAAGGCCGGGCTACTGATGAAGGCCAGCGGCTGATCACAGGGCAGCACGCCCAGCGCTTCCGGGTACAGGATCTGCCTGGCATGCAGCCTCAGCATCAGCGCCATCGGCAGAAAAATCCGGAAGGTGAGCCCATACAAATGTTGATGCGTCACCGAGGCCACGACCGTGCAGCCCGCCAGTTGCACACCAAACTGGGCAGCCAGCCAGGCCGCCTCGCGGTCCATGGCTGCCACGGTCTTCACGACTCGGCGCGGCGCGCCTGTAGATCCCGATGTGAACAGCTCCAGCGAGGCCTGCGGCGAGAGCGGCGGCAGTTCGTCGGTCTGGGTGGCGGAGGTGGCCGACATCGGCGCATCCAGCATAGTCAGGTCGAGTCCGCCCAAGGACCGCTGCAAGGCAGGCCGGTCGGTCAGCATGGCATCGAAGTACGCGCCCTGCTCGCGCAGGGCGGCCTCCTGCAGATTCCCAGGAATGACGGGCGTGCGCCCGGCGTGCAGCGTCGCCAGCAGAGCCACCAGGAAGGCGCCGCTATCGTCGAAGCACAAGGCCCAGCGCTGCTCGGGCCGGGCGTCGAGCTGCCTGACCAGCGCCACCACCTGCGCCCGCAGGCAAGCACGCGAAAGAAGCCGGGTTCCGTTGCGCACAACCACCGCGTCGGTCTGCCGACTCACATTCAACCACGCGGCCATGGGCAATATCCCCATCACATCCCCGCCCGCCGGATCATCCGGTAACGCACGCCATACTCGATCACCATCAGCCCACCCATCAGGCCATAGGCAATACCACCATTCCACAGGGCCCACCAGTCGAGGTCGTTCGAGAGGCAGCTCTGCAATGCCACTGCGGCATTCAGGGCAAAAAAGACGACCCAGACCTGTGTGACCCGGCGGGTATATGTCACCGCGGCTGCGGGCAGATTGGGTGTACGCATCCGGGCAATGCGCTCGATCAATGGCCGACCATGCCACAGCGACACAGCGAACACCGCCAGCAGCACAGCATTAACGACCACCGGATAATACAGAAGCAGGCCCTGCTGACGCAGTAGTAGACTGGCCAGCACCAACGCAGCGCCACCAGCCGTACCAGGCAGGATCAGGGCTCGCAAGGGCGACGCCCCCGCAGCGGCACCACGCAAAGACCATAGACGCGCGAGCAACAGCAGGCCTAGCACCGGTGCCAGCCAGCGCATCTGGCCTCGGGTGATACCCAGCCAGATCAGAACGGGCCAAGCAGCCAGCACAACGCCAGTCACCAGTGCAATCGGCACGGGCATCATGGACCTCACGCGGTCTCGGCGGCGGGATTTTCCTGCAAAAGGGTCTGAACGACCTGCACGACATCCTGCACCGTGCGCACCGATTTGAAGACCTCCGGGCTCACCCGGCGACCTGTTTTTTTCTGCAGGTGAACCACCATGTCCACGGCATCGATACTGTCGAGCTCGAGATCTTCATAAAGTCGAGCCTCAGGCGTAACCTGTTCGGGCGCAAGGTCGAATAGCTGCACGAGCAAGGTCGAAATTTCGTCCAGAAGCGCAGCGGAATCCAGCGTGGTCAGGGTGTTCATGCTGCTTGCCCCTCGATAAACTGGGCCAAAGTCGCCACCGAGCGAAAGTGACGGCGGGTGTCTTCCGCCTCGGCTGTCAGTACAACGCCGAAGCGATTCTTCACGGCCAGCCCCAGCTCGAGCGCATCGATGGAATCAAGCCCCAGGCCGTCCCCAAATAGTGGCGCCTGCGTATCGATATCGTCGGTGGACATGCCTTCGAGGTTCAGAGTCTCGATGATGAGTATCTTGATTTGTTGGATCAGGTCTTGCATGGAACGATCTCTAGGAGAGACCCTGGAGGCTCTGCGTCAGGCGGTCGGTCAGCTCGCGCGTCAGCTGGCGGGCCGCCAATGAGGGCTCGGGTCGGGTATCGGAAAACAGTGTGTCGGGATTCAGGCGTTCGCCGACAGAAACAGTGAAGACAGGCTTGCGGGCTGGGACATCGTACCAGTGGCTATGCTTGGCCAGAATGGCTTCACTGCAATGAATCGCAACCAGGCGTACGTCGCTTGGGCAGCGCACGGCCACCTGGGCCGCGCCGCGCTGCAAGCGGAGGCCCTCCCCTGGTCGGGTACGCGTGCCTTCCGGAAAAATCAGGATACAGGCCCCTTGCAACAGACGCGCACGGCAATCCTCCAGAAAGGTGTCGGCCCGGTTGTTGACCAGATAGCCCGCGGCCCGAATGACGCCGCTAAAAAACGGATTGGACAGCACATCCGCCTTGACCACGCAATCAAGCGTTGGCACGATTGCGGCCAGCATGACGTAATCGATGAGGGTGGGGTGGTTGGCCACCACCAGACAGCCCCGGTCTGCTCGCAGCTTCTCGGCCCCCCGCAGGCGAAACTCAAGTACCCCCAGCCGCGCGGAGGCCCAGAGAAAAAAACGAAAACTCATGGAAACCAGGTGCCGGGCCCATTGACGGCGACGCGTGCCACGATGCAGCAGCAAGGCGGACAGCAGCAGCGTCAGTAATAAGCCGCCCAGACCAAACATCAGAAAGCAGAACCCGGTCATGACCAGGCGCCAGCACCAGCCGAGAGCCTGCGAAATAGTCACTGCGTACGGCTCCAGTGCCAGCAATGCGACTGCCCCTGCACATCATGATCGCGCCGTTCCCGCACCAGCGCCTGCAACCATTGCAGACTCTGAGGCAAAGCACCAGCCACTGCCACACGGTCAGCCACGTCGGACGGCTGAGGCTGACAGGACCAGTCCGAGCCAGGTGCCAGCAACAGGCACACCGCGTATGGCGCCACGGCAAGCTTCACCCCTACCTGCTTCTGATAGAAATCGGGAATGCGTCCCTCGAAGTCGGCCAGCAAAACCCGCTGGTGGCCCGCCTGAAAGAACCCCATCACCTCGAAGAGCGCCTGCTGAAAGGTGTCGACCCCGGCTGACAAGGAAGCGCTGACCAGCGGCTGGCCAGCGACGATCGTGCAGGTGCCTGCCGCCGCGTTATGAACTGACATGGTGAAATCGGTGGGTGATACCGGGTTCATGGCAGCGAGCGCCTGCAGGATGCGGTCATTGCGTTCAAGCTCGCCATGCTGACTGCACAGGACCAGCGCGTCCGCCTTCTGGCTAGCCAGAAGGCTCAGTACGCCATCGACCACCAGCCGATCGCCCGCCCCCAGGCGCCTCGCTGCCATCATGGACAGATGCCGCATGGGGGCCGCCGCATCCACGAGATCGTCAGACAGCGCCTGCGACTGTGGCAGCCACCCGGCGCAGTCGGCCAACGGCACGCGTGCGTGCCAGCCCGACAGACGAAAGTGAATACCACCCATCTCGATTTCCTTACTGAGAGGTTGCCTTGCGGCACACCAGCAATGTGTGCCCCACCCCTAGACCATTGAATTGCGACTCGAGCTCGAGTCCGGCCTGCCGGATGAGGTTCATAAACTGCTCGGCCCCATAAAAGCGGCTGGTGCCATTGGCCAGGCAGGTGAAATAAAGGGACGAGGCATTCAGGCTGAATGCACCAGCCTCGTAGGGCTGGCGGTCCCAGAACAGCTCCATGATGCACAGGCGCGCTTGCGGTTGCATGGCAGCCGCGGTCTTGTGCAAGATGGACACAATCTGCGCTTCAGAGAAGCAGTCCAGAAACTGACTCATCCACCAGACGTCGGCTTCGCCTGGCAAATCAACCTCGCGCAGCAGATCGACCGCGTGCAAATGGATGCGCTCGGCCATGCCATGGGCTGCAACATTATCGCCTGCCAAAGCAATCTGTTCAGGCAAGTCCAGAATCGTTACCTGGACATCCGTATCGTACTCGCAACAACACAGGGCCCACTTGCCGGTATTGCCACCCACATCATAGACATGGCGGGGCTTCAGGGCGAAGACCTTGGGCAAGGCAGCCTTGAAGGCGCCATCCGAATAGAAATGGTCAAAGCCAAACCAGCTTTCCCTGGCCTTCTGCGGTAGACGACTGAGCAGGGGATAGATCGTGGTGCCTTCACCAAACCCGGACAGACCAGCTGGCCGCCCTTCGCGCAAAGAGGTCGTGAGTTCGGCCAGCCCCTGATAACAGACATCCCGCGTGAAGCGCAGGTTGACCCGGGTCATGGGGTCATGCACCAGGAAGTGGCCAATCTTGCCTAGACAGTACTGGTCGTCCCGGCGATACAGGATGCGGGCACTGAGTGCCAGATCCAGCAGCACCCCGACAGCGTAGCGATCCAGTGAGCACTGCTCGCAGATTTCATCCTGGGTAGCCCCCTGGCTGCGACGGCTCGATAGAAAATCCAGTATGCCCAGCTCGCACAAGCTGCTGGCCGCCTGAAATACCATCGGGGCAAAGGCAATTTTCTGGGCCTCGGTGATCGCCTCGAGCGCCGTTAAAGAGTCGGCGTCGTACCCGTAATGCGAAGAATCATTCATGCACTTGTCGCGTGGGCCTGCGGCCGCCAAGCCTGCTGCCCAACCACGATCCGAAATATCAGTTGGAGTTGCTCAAGGCGAGGCGGCGCTGGATGTCGATATCCAGATTGCGTACCCACTGACCGTACTTGCGATGAATCTTGCCATTGGCAGCCTTCATGTTACGACTGCTGACATAATTGATCTCGTAGCTGCTTGTGCTGTAGGTGATGCGTACCTGCACTTCATGATCCCGCGTGAGCAGCTTTCCATCGATGATCCCCGGCGACACCTGCTTCATGATCCACTGCCGATCAAGTCCACCCTGAATGATGGCGTCTTTGACCACGGTGAGACTGCTTGCGTGAATGGTGGTGATCTGTGTCTGTTGCAGAGGCACGGTCTGCTGACAGGCAACCAGGCCCAATGCGCAGACGACGATAGCCAGAACACGATAAAAACGATTCATGAAACCCCCTTGTGAGACATGAAAACGCCATGCGTACCCTGCTGTCAGGGCTGGCCGCACGGCGTGCGCGATGGTAGAGACCGCGCATTGTACCAACAAGTAAATGTCGTGTTAAAACGCGACCAATCGTATCCGCCGTGATGGATACGGCTCGCCATGAGTCAAGCGCGGATCACAGCCGCATATGCGTGCATGCGCTGGCGGCGCTGCAACGGATTCAGGGGAACCCGACCATGCCGGCTACGCCGCGCGCAAGGGATACCCAATCTTTAGACACATACCCGAAATCGTCTATATCTCAGACCCGATGTGCTCTTGGACATCGGCTTTCTTGCTATCCTGTTCGCTGCCATCAACCGGGCGAATGATCTCTGCAGCTGAAAAAAAGGAATCAACGGTCGATTTTTATGGATGCGAATACCGTCGGCTCACGTGATCAGTCGCTATTCATGTATTTCAATATATCCCCCAGGGCTGCCCAGATGACGAAATCTGTATTCTCGATTGTGCTGGCTGGTACCCTGATATTTTTTTCAGCCGCTGTGTCCTCGGCGCCAATGCCTTCATGGTTTGATGGCGCTCAGCCGAACAACGACGCCCGGGTCGCCCTGGCGGTATTGGCTGATGCGCAGTCCCAGGGCTTGCGGCCACGGGACTATCGCGCATCCGAACTTGCACAGGCCTTCGAGCGCGCATCGCAGACGGCGCCCGTCCCGGGGGTGCTGGCAAAGCTGGACACCGACCTGACTTCCGCGCTCGAACATTACCTGGCCGACCTGGTCCAGGGCCGTCTCAGCCCCGAGGTTTTGAAGCATCGGTTCAAGGCTCCGCCGCTGAATCGATTCGACGCCCATGCCTATGTGCTCCAGGCCCGTCAATCGGGTCGTCTGGCGCAGGCCCTGAACGAGGCTCCGCCTCGGGTTCCGATGTACGAGTCGCTCCGGCTGATCATGAATGCCTATCGAGCTTTAGGTGATCCCGCGGCCTGGAAAAGGCCGCTGCCGCCACTGCCGGCCCGTTCTGTACGGCCCGGCCAGGCCTATGCAGGACTTGCCGTCATCGCCGAACGCCTGGCAATCCTGGGTGATCTTCCGGCGCCCGCGGTGGCGACCGAATCCTACGAGGGTGGCCTGGTGGAAGGGGTCCGCAAGTTTCAGGAACGGCATGGTCTGGAGGCGGACGGTGTGCTGGGCCCGGCGACATTGGCACAACTGAATGTGACTCCGGCGCAGCGCGTCGAGCAGATGGCGCTGACCCTGGAACGTCTGCGCTGGACCCCCTTGCTGTATGCGCCCCGCATGATCGTGGTGAATATCCCCGAATTTATATTGCGGGCCTATGAGCTGCAGGAAAACAAGATCAGGCTGGATCTGGAAATGCGTGTGGTGGTGGGCAAGGCGCTGGATACACGCACGCCGATTTTCCTGGAGGAAATGCGCTTTATCGAGTTCAGCCCGTACTGGAATGTGCCGCGCTCGATTGCACTTGGCGAAACGCTTCCACGTCTGCGCCGCGATCCCGGCTATTTTGCGCAGCAGGGATTCGAGTTCGTCTCCGGCGACGGAAAAGTCGTCAATGCCCTGTCGCCCGAAGCGATCGATGCCGTACAGCGGGGCGAATGGCGTATCCGCCAAAGACCGGGGCCGCGCAATGCGATGGGCGACATCAAGTTCATCTTTCCGAACGATCAGAACATTTACCTGCACTACACGTCCGCGCCAGAATTGTTTTCACGCGCACGTCGCGATTTCAGCCATGGCTGCATTCGCATTGAAACACCCGTCGCGCTGGCGCAGTTCGTACTGCACAACCACCCGGAATGGACCCAGCAACGGATTGTCGATGCCATGGAGAGCGGGCAGTCGCGCACCTTGCGTCTGGATCACCCTGTCCCGGTCCTGATCGCCTACAGCACCGTCGTCGTGAGGAGCGATGGTAAAGTGTACTTTTTTCCCGATATATATCATCAGGATGCGCGCCTGAAGCAGGCGTTGCACGGCACCCAGCCGAGTCCCTGAAACCGTTGGGCACGGGGCGTTACCCGCAGCAGGACGCAGCCGATGATGACAATGCAATCATGAATTTGAAGACCAACCCCGCGCGCCGACGTTTTCTTGCGGCGGCATCGGGCACGACCGTGCTATGCGCTTTTCCCATGATCGCCAGGGCGACTTCGGTGGGGACGTCGATGCGCGAGTTGGCCATGGACCATACCCACACGCACGAAAAAATCGACCTGACCTACGCAGTGGGAAGCCGGTATGTGCCGCAGGCGCTGGTCGATCTGAATCACTTTTTGCGTGATCATTATTCAGGCCTGGTCGGTCATATGGACCCGGGTGTTTACGACATCATGCACGCGGTGCGCGTCGCTTTGGGGGCCAGCGCCCCCTACCAGATTATTTCCGGCTACCGGGCACCCCAGACGAACGAACGCCTGCGCACCACGCGCGGCGGAGGCGTGGCCAAAAGCAGCCTGCACATGGTTGGCAAGGCGGTGGATCTGCGCATACCCGGTGTTCCGCTTGCAGAGCTGCGCGATGCGGCCCTGGAACTGAAGGCGGGCGGGGTCGGCTACTACCCAGGCAGCGCCTTTGTCCATGTCGACACCGGTAGGGTTCGGTCTTGGAGCGGCTGACGCGTAGCGCTCGACTACCCATCTCATACGGGCCTGAGATTGATGCGTTGCTCGATCTGTCTCATGGATGCCAAGACTTCATCGAAGTCCGGCGCGGGACCGAAGATCATGGCTATTGTGTTGGCGTAGTCACGCCGGAGTGCATCGATCATGGCGTCAGACGGTGCGATGGCAAAGCTGCCGACAGTAGCCGAAGCAAGATCGTAATCCGGGCGATCGAAAAACATCCGCGCATGGCGAACACAGTCAGCGCCTAGCTCAGAGTTCTCGATTACGGACTTGCTGAGCTCTGATTCAAACAGGCAATGCAGATCGTAGTAATGCCGCGAGACGCGCTGCCCCTCTTGCCGGAGGATGCCTCGTCGATCGTACCAGCGACGCAAGCCGTGGGTAATCACCACCTTGTCCCAGAACGTACGTGCGGCGTCGATGGTGGTTACATCGTGAACGGCCAGATCCAGTCCTGGTACCTCCTCAGCGATGTAGGGTTGAATCGTGACAGAGTTGTTCGGGTCAAGCGCTGACTTCGCGCCGGACTCGATTCGTACCGCAGGTCTCACATAAGCCCCATCCCGAGGTTCAACTTCGGGATACCAGACCAACAGGGTCTGGCCATCAGGATCTGCAGGATCGATCTCGATGCGACCGGTGCCGCGGGTTGCATCGGCAATCTGCTCGCTGAGAAAAGCACGCAGTGGGCCAGTGATGTAGGCACGGCAAGCGTCACGGATGGCATTAAGCCTGGCACGGCGCTTCTTGCTTGAAAGCGCCTCCAACTCTTCTACTGACGCGGCCGCATCCAAGTCATCGCGGAAGACCGTGACATCGATGTCTTCGGAGAATCGCTGAATCAGGTCATAGGCTTTCGACAATGATGTGCCGCCCTTGAACAGCAGCCGTGGCCCTGCAGCAGGCCGCTCGTGATACAGCGCGTTCAGTGTCCAGCAGACCCAGAAATCTTTTTCGACATTGCCGATAGGTGTGCCCAATCGGTTGGCTGTCGTGAGAAACAGATCCTGCCTGTCTTGTGGCGAGGCACTGATGATCTGTTGATACGCTGATGTACTCATGTGCCTGCCTCGTTAGAATCTGCCGACATCAGCAGTCCACGCAAAAACGTTTGCATCCATATAGGCAGTGTGAAGAGCCCCAAGCGCAAATCCTCCTTGATTGCCTTGCCGTGTTGAGGGTCGTTGAGCAAACGTAGCAAGCTGGCCCCGATACGTTGACGCTCGGTGTCCTCCGACAACATATCTTGCATCCAATACAAGGCCTGAACGACGCGCATTGCTGGCCGGCCAGCCCAATAGAGACGGCTGGGCGCTGCATACTTGAAATGGATTTCCTGCCTGCCGAGCTTAATGGGTTTGAGTCGGGCATCAATCAACACTTCAATCCGTGCTGGTACTGCCGTCGTGAAGCCCAAGTCGTTGGCGGCAGTCATTCCGTCCACAACGGTACGGGCCTGATCCCGGCGAGCAACCGCCCTGATGACTGCCCGATAGTCGGGGGTCGTGAGCTGGCCGGTCAGCGTATTTTTGCGTGGCAAGTCATAAAGGCCACGGTCAATGCGACGCAGTTCGCCCGCATTGGCTAGGCGCTGCAGCGTTTTGTCGATAGCCGAACGGTTTCCAAGATCAACAAAGTCCCCTGGCGTCCAGACTTCAGCTGAGTTGGACTTGATCCGATTGATGATCTGGGATTTGAGGTCGGAGCCTGGGAATGCGCTGTTCATGTCCGAAGAATGACATATTTTTCGGACATATAAAAGGGCTGATGGTGCCCGGGGCCGGAATCGAACCGGCACGCCTTGCGGCGGGGGATTTTGAGTCCCCTGCGTCTACCAATTTCACCACCCGGGCAAGGGTCGGGGCGACAGAGCGATCACCCCGGAAATGGATCGCCATTATACGGTGTTTTCCAGGACTGCTGTCTGCCGGCGCCAGGCGCCAGGGGACATGCCGTACTGCGCCCGAAACGACCGCCCCATGTGCGCGGCGTCGGCGAAGCCGCAATCGGACGCGATGGCGGCGATGCTCTTGTCCGTTTGTCGCAGCATCCAGGCCACCAGGCGCAGGCGCACGATCCGGGCATGGGCCTGCGGGGTGGTACCCAAATGCTGGCGAAACAGGCGCTGCAGCTGGCGCGGCGACAGGCCCAGGCGCCCGGCCAGGTCGTCCAGGCCCAGAGCCTGGCCGGCGTATTGCTGGATCAACAGCACCGCGCGGCGTACGGCGGGCGGGCTGTCGGCGGGTACGTCCGGCGGTGGTGGCTGGACCTGTCCATGGGGCTCGCCGGGATCGATCTGCAGGCGGCGCAGGGCTCGCCCGATGTCGGCTTCCGGCAGATGACGGCGCAAAATCCGCACAGCCACGTCTGTCACTGATGGGCCACCGGCGCAGGTGATCCGCCGCCGGTCGAACACGGCGGGGCGATCCGTGACCAGCAGATCCGGGGCGAACGCCGGGTACCGCCAGGCAAAGTCGCGATATAGATCACCGCCGACACACAGCCGATGATTGGCCATGACCCCCGCCTGGGCAAGCACGAACACGGCATTGCACAGGCCCACCAGGTGGCGGCCTTCCCGGGCGGCCTGGCGCAGCCAGGACAGCAGCTGCGGCCCAGGTGACGCCGCAGGCACCTGAGGCCCACCGACGACGATGACGTAGTCGAAACGCAGAGGGTCGCCCAGCAGATCGGTCGGCACGACCTGGATGCCGCTGGCCGAACGGACGGGAATCAGCGTATCGGCCACGACTTCCCACGCGCAAGGCCCGGACGCATCGGTCTGTGCGTCCAGCAGGCCCAGCAGATCGGCGAAAGCGGCAAAGGCGCCCATGGCGAACTGCGGCAACAGCACGAAGCCAAGTCTTACGGAAACGGGACTGGTGTACATATTTCCCCACTCTCTTTATGTCGTATTTGTTCATTTTACTGGCTTTTTATGTCGTATAAAGACATGACTTGAATACGTCAGCGAATTATCCAAAAAGATCCATGGGCAATTATGTCGCTTACCTACCCTATTAATGTCGCCTAGGTTCAATCATGATTTCTCCAGATCACTAGAATCGACATCAATCCCAAACCCGCTTACAGAAGGACAATCATGGCACTGTCAGTCTTCGACATCTTCAAAATCGGCATCGGCCCGTCCAGTTCCCATACGGTGGGGCCGATGCGCGCCGCCCGCAACTTTGCCCGCAACCTGGATGCCCGCGGGCTGCTGGCGCAGGTCGCCAGCCTGTCTATCCATCTGTACGGTTCCCTGGCGGAAACGGGTGCGGGTCACCGCACCGATATGGGCATCATGCTGGGGCTGATGGGCGAAGCCCCCGACACGGTAGACCCCGCCGCGATCGGAACGCTGATTGGCGCCGTCGCGCGGGATCGGCAGTTGACGATCTGGGGCCGGCACGGGGTCCCCTTCGACCCGAAAACCGCATTTTCCGGCCGCGTGAAACCGCTGCCGGAACACCCGAACGGCATGCGCTTCATCGCCCTGAACGCGCAGGGGGACGTCCTCCTGGATGAACGCTACGTGTCGATCGGCGGCGGCTTCATCCGGGCGCTGGACAGCATCGAAACGGACGAGACGGTGCCGGAACACGACCCCATGCCCTACCCGTTCGCCAACGCAGCCGAACTCATGGACCAATGCGCACGGCATGGCCTGACGATCGCCCAGCTGATGATGGCCAATGAATCGACGCTGCGCACAGCGGCCGAGGTACGGGCCGGCGTACTGCGCATTGCCCGCATCATGGACGATGCGATCGACCGCGGCTGCGGTCTGCAAGGATCAGTCGATGGCGATGTCCTGCCGGGCGGCCTGAAGGTCCGGCGCAGAGCACCCGCGCTGTTCCAGGAACTGCAGCGCAAGTCCGAAACCGTCACGTCCGGCGCCAGCCGCGCGCCCTACCCGGCCGACGCGGATGACGTGATGTTCGCCATGGATTGGGTCAATCTGTACGCCATGGCGGTCAACGAGGAAAACGCCGCCAGCGGGCGCGTGGTCACCGCTCCCACCAATGGGGCTTCCGGCCTGCTGCCGGCGGTGCTGCGCTATTACCGCACCTTCATCCCCGACTGGTCCGAGGACGGCGTGGTGGACTTTCTGCTGACCGCCGCAGCCATTGGCTTCCTGTACAAGGAAAACGCGTCGATCTCCGGGGCCGAGGTTGGCTGCCAGGGCGAGGTTGGCGTCGCCTGTTCGATGGCGGCCGCCGGGCTGACGGCCGTCCAGGGCGGCACTGTCGCCCAGGTCGAGAACGCCGCCGAGATCGGCATGGAACACAATCTTGGCCTGACCTGCGACCCGGTCGGCGGCCTGGTGCAGATCCCCTGCATCGAGCGCAACGCCATGGGCGGCAACAAGGCGATCAACGCCTCGCGGCTGGCCCTGCACGGCAACGGCAAGCACCACGTGACGCTCGATATGGTGATCGAGACCATGCGCCAGACCGGCGCCGACATGAAGTCCAAATACAAGGAAACGTCGCGTGGCGGCCTGGCGGTGAACGTGGTCGAATGCTGACCAGGCCGGCACCTGCCAGCAGGCCCTGGACGCCGTAACGGGCGATCCGGGCCGGGCCGGACCCCGTTAATCGCGTCCGGCCCGCACCACCCCGACGCTGGCGGCCACCACCAGGCCCACGCCCAGCATCTGGCCGGCACCCATGCCCTGGCCCAGGATCATCCAGCCAGACAGGGCACCGATGGCGGGTTCCAGGCTCATCAGTACGCCGAACGCCGCCGCGGGAAGGCGGCGCAGCGCCTGGATTTCCAGGATGTAGGGCACCAGCGGCACCAGCACGGCCAGGCCGGCCGTCAGCGCCAGCTGCCGTCCGGGAAACAGCGCGGGACCGCTCTCGGCCACCGCGAACGGCAACGACAGCAGCGCAGCGACCAGCAGGGACACCGCCAGCCCTTGCAGCCCCGGAAACGCATGGCCGACCTTCTTCATCATGACGATGTAGACGCCCCAGCCGGTCGCGGCCAGCAAGGCAAAGGCCATGCCGATCGGGTCAGCACCGGATTGGGCGTGCGCATCGCCCCAGGCCAGCATCAGGATGCCCACGGCCGCCAGTAGCGGCCAGGCCAGGGCGCGCCACCCCCGCACCCCCAGTGCGGCTACCATCAATGGTCCGCAGAATTCCAGCGCCACCGTCAAATGCTGGGGCAGGCGTTCGATCGCCAGAAAGAACGCCAGCGTCATCACCGCCATGCCAGCCCCCAGCACCAGCGCCGCGCGCCACTGGACCACACTGAAGCGATGCAGAGGCGGGCGCACGAAAATCAGCAGTACCAGGGCCGCCCAACACAAGCGCAGGCTGGATGTACTGAGCGGGCCATAATCCTGGATGACAGGCACCGCCAGCGACACCCCGGTCTGGACGCTGATCATGGCGGCCACCGCCAGCCCGACGGCCAGCGGACGGCCGCCCCCATGGATCTTCCGGTGTTTCGCCGCGGCGGATGACGGTGTCCCGGAATCGGCTGTCGGCACAGTCCGCCCGCCAGCCTGCTGTGCGGCGTACGACGGCGTGGAGACGGTATTTTGGGACATGGGTGAAAATGGCTTATCGTTGGATACGGTTTTGGACACAGCAGAGACCACTTCCGGAATCATGGCTTTCCGGGCATACGACTATACAGGACACATCGATGACGCCTTTCAGCACTTCCGACACTCGGGACGCCGCCACCCTGCGCAGCCGCGTCCAGGCTCTTTTCGACCGCTCCGGCCTGATGCTGCACCTGGGCGCGCACCTGGGGGACGTGGCACCGGGCCGCGTCCATGTAAATCTGCCCTTTTCACCCGCGCTGACCCAGCACCTTGGCCTGTTTCATGCTGGCGCGACGGCCTCGATCGCAGACGCGGCGGGCGGCTTCGCGGCATACACCCAGGCGCCGGAAAACTGCACGGTGCTGTCGGTGGAATTCAAGATCAATCTGCTGGCGCCCGCCCAGGGCGAATCCCTGGAAGCCATCGGCCAGGTCATCCGCGCCGGCCGCACGCTGACCATCGTCCAGGTGGACGTCTTCGCCCTGAAAGCCGGTGAAAAGACGCCTGTGGCACTGATGCAGCAGACCATCATGAACGTACCGGACCGCGCCTGATGACACTCACCATACCGCTCTCGGTCCTGGACCTGGCCCCCATCACCGAAGGTGGCAGCGCCGCCGAATCGTTCGCCCATTCGGTCGATCTGGCCCGCCATGCCGAATCGTGGGGCTACAAGCGATTCTGGATGGCCGAACACCATGGCATGAGCGGCATCGCCAGCGCAGCCACGGCCGTACTGCTCGCGCATATCGCCGCCGCGACCTCACGCATCCGGGTCGGCGCGGGCGGCATCATGCTGCCCAACCACTCGCCGCTGGTCATCGCCGAACAATTCGGCACGCTGGAAGCCCTGCATCCGGGCCGCATCGATCTGGGGCTGGGCCGCGCACCGGGCTCGGACCAGACGACGGCGCGGGCACTGCGCCGCACGCTGGCCACAGACGCGGATGAATTCCCCCGCGACGTGGTCGAACTGATGGGCTATTTCGAGGGCGCCAATCCGGTCCATGCCGTCCCCGGCGAAGGTTGCCGGATTCCGGTCTGGATCCTGGGATCCAGCTTGTTCGGTGCCCAGCTGGCGGCCGCGCTGGGCCTGCCCTATGCCTTTGCTTCGCATTTCGCGCCCGCCCAGATGATGGATGCCGTCAGCCTGTACCGGCGGCATTTCCGCCCCTCGACGCATCTGGAAAAACCTTACGTCATGCTGGGGTTCAACGTGTTTGCGGCCGACACGGACGATCAGGCACGGCTTCTGGCCAGCTCGTGGCAGCAGTCTTTCGTCAATCTGCGCACCGGCCGGCCCGGACGCCTGCCCCGGCCGGTGGATGGCTACCTGGAATCCCTGCCCCCGGTTGCCCGGGATCTGCTGGACCATATCCTGTCCTGCGCGGCCATCGGCGCACGGGACACGGTCGCGGCACAGATCCAGGCATTCGTCGAACGCACAGGCGCCGATGAGCTGATGCTCACCTGCAACATGCACGACCACGCCGCGCGGCTGCGATCCTACGAGATCGTCGCGAGTCTCAGGGCGCAATAGGCAGCGCCCGCTTGTGGGCGCTGCGCCGCCAGGTGTCGACGATGATCTCGAAGACTGCGGGGGATACATCCCTGCCTTCCAGAAAATCATCGATCTGCTCGTAGCTCACACCAAAGGCGTCCTCGTCGGGCTTCAGCGGTTTGAGCAGTTCCAGATCCGCGGTGGGGACTTTGAACACCAGCGCGTCGGGCGCGCCCATCGCGCTGGCCAGGGCGCGCACCCGGCGCTTGTTCAGGCCCGCCAACGGCGTGACGTCGGCCGCTCCGTCGCCGAATTTGGTGAAGAACCCCATCATGGCCTCGGCCGCGTGATCGGTCCCGATGACCAGACCGCCACGCGCCCCGGCGACGGCATACTGCGCGATCATGCGCTGGCGCGCCTTGATGTTGCCATGCAGGAAATCCTGCTGCGCGGCATCGCGGAAGACCTGACCGGACGCCTGGACGGCGGCCAGCATGGCATCGGCCGCCGGCCGGATATCCACCGTCAGGGTTTCATCCGGCTGAATGACGCCCAGACCCGCCTGAGCGTCGGCCTCGTCCAGCTGCGTGCCATAGGGCAGGCGCATGGCCACGAAGCGGGCCTCGCCACCTTCGTCCCGGACACGCTGGACGGCCCGCTGCGCGAGGCAACCGGCCGTCATCGAATCGACCCCTCCGCTGATGCCCAGCACCAGGGCACGGGCGCGCGTGGCGCGCAGCAGTTCGGCCAGGAAATCCACGCGCTGCTCGATTTCGACCTGCGCATCGAATTCGTCACGCACGCCCAGCCCCAGGCGAATCCGCAATTGCAGGGCACGTTGTTCGGCATTCAACACAGCAATACTCCAGATCGGCCGACCAGCCGGCAAGCCAGCGTCCCGTTCGGTGAATCAGCCAAACGGAACGCCAGGGAATGAACAGGGCTGGATCCCCACAGGAAATCCAGCCCCATACGATACTTCGGAATTGCCCGCGCTCGCGCGGCGGGCGATTCAGGGATGTCAGCGATCCTCGAAGCGATCCAGCACGGCGCCCGTGCTGGCGTCAGAGCAATTGAACGCGAACTTCGCCTGCACCCCGCGCAGATACCGGGGTTTGGGCGCGGTCCAGGCGGCGCGGCGTCTGGCCAGGACTTCGTCGGACACATTCACCTGCAGCAGCTGTTGATGGGCGTCGATGGTGATGGAATCGCCTTCCTCGACCAGCGCAATCGTGCCGCCCACCGCCGCTTCCGGCGCCACGTGGCCCACGACCATGCCCCAGGTGCCGCCCGAGAAGCGCCCATCGGTGATCAGGCCCACGGAGTCACCCAGCCCTTCGCCCACCAGGGCACTGGTCGGCGCCAGCATCTCCGGCATCCCGGGCCCGCCCTTGGGGCCCAGATAGCGCAGCACCATGACGTCGCCGGCGTGGATCTTGCCCGCCAGGATGGCGTCCATGGCGGACTGTTCATCATCGAACACCCGGGCGGGACCTGTAATCGCGGGATTCTTCAGCCCGGTGATCTTCGCAACCGCGCCCAGTTCGGCCAGATTGCCCTTCAGAATGGCCAGGTGGCCTTCGGGATACAAGGCTTTGTCCAGCGTGCGGATCACGTCCTGATCGGCTCGCGGCACGTCGGGAACATCGGCCAGGGTCTCGGCGATGGTCTTGCCGGTGATGGTGATGCAGTCGCCATGCAGCAGGCCGGCGTTCAGCAGCAGTTTCATCACCTGGGGCACACCGCCCGCCTGGTGGAAATCGACCACCAGATGTTTGCCGCTGGGCTTCAGGTCGCAGATGACGGGCACGCGGCGGCGCACGCGCTCGAAATCGTCGATGGTCCATTCGACGTCGGCCGCATGGGCGATCGCCAGAATGTGCAGCACGGCATTGGTCGAACCGCCCGTGGCCATGATGACGGCCACGGCGTTCTCGATGGATTTGCGCGTGACGATGTCGCGCGGCTTCAGGTCCAGTTTCACGGCATCGAGCAGCACGCGGGCGGATTCGGCGGCCGAATCGGTCTTTTCCTGGTGCACGTTGGCCATGGTGGACGAATACGGCAGGCTCATGCCCATGACCTCGAAGGCCGAGCTCATGGTGTTGGCGGTGTACATGCCGCCACAGGACCCGCTGCAGGGAATGGCGTGGGTCTCGATGTTGTGCAGGTCTTCTTCGGACATGCGGCCCGCCGCGTGTTCGCCCACGGCCTCGAAGACGCTGACGATGTTCAGATCCTGGCCGCAGTAGCTGCCCGGCAGGATGGTGCCCCCATAAACGTAGATGGACGGGACATTGGCGCGCAGCATGCCCATCATGCCGCCGGGCATGTTCTTGTCGCAGCCGCCGATCACCAGCACGCCGTCCATCCACTGGCCCTGGACACAGGTTTCCACACAGTCGGCGATGACTTCGCGCGACACCAGGGAATACTTCATGCCCTCGGTACCCATCGCCATGCCGTCGGAAATCGTCGGCGTGCCGAACATCTGGGGATTGCCGCCGGCAGCCTTGACCGCCGCCACGGCCGCGTCGGCCAGCGGCTGCAGGCCGCTATTGCAAGGCGTGATGGTGCTTTGCCCGTTGGCGATGCCGATCATGGGCTTGTTGAAGTCGTCCTCGGTGTAGCCCAGGGCGTAATACATCGAACGGTTCGGTGCGCGGGCTACCCCTTGGGTGATGTGCGAGGAACGCAGCGGCTTGGCCATGACGGAGTCCTTTCGAAAAATCGATACACAATTGTTCAGTGTAAGGCTTTCGGGTGCCGACAGGCCCGACACGCACATGCGGCGCGTGGGTATTGGAGCCCGCCTGCCCGGTCAGAAGTCGCGCCGGGCAGGCCGCGCCAGACCTTCGAGAAAGGCCGGGTCCAACAGGACCCAATCCCGGCGCCCACCTACGATATGGCCCTGGGCCACCCAGTCCGCCAGCAGGCGGCTGAGCGTTTCCGCGCGAATGCCCAATTGCGCCGCCAGCTGACGCTGGGTCAGCGGCAGTTGCACCTGGTGGTCCGGTCCGGCGGACAGACCCAGCAGGTAATCGGCCAGCCGTTGCGCCGCCGTGCTGTCGCTGAGCCACTCGACTTCGTTGACCCGCTGATAGACCCGATCACTGAGCCGGGTCAGCAGCCGCAAGGACAATTCCGGCCACGCGGCGCAGGCGGCCAGCAGGCCGTCGCGTTTCAGGCACAGGACCACCGCATCGGTATGCGCCCGGGCATCCATGGGATACCGGCCATGGCTCATGAACATGGCGGTTTCGGCCAGCAACTCGCCGGCGACGAACCGGTGAAACATGCGCTCCTGCCCCTCGCGGGCATGGCGCAGGACCTCGATCTCGCCGCTGCGAACGTACAGGTATTCCAGGGCTTCGTCGCCCTCGTGAAACAGGAAGTCGCCGCTTTCGACATGAAGGCTGGCGGCATCCCGCAGCAGCAGATTGACGGCCGCGGGCGAAGCCCCCTGGAACAGGGAGTGCCCGAGAACCAATGGCGGATCGTCTCGCATGACGATCAACCCAGCTGGCCCACGTCGCGCACCGCGCCCCGGTCGGCCGAGGTCGCCAGCGCGGCATAGGCGCGCAGCGCCTGGGAAACTTCGCGCTGCCGGTCGACGGGCTTCCAGGCCTTCGCGCCACGCGCCTGCATGGCCGCACGGCGCGCCGCCAGGGTCTGTTCGTCGATCGCCAGATGGATACGGCGGTTGGGGATGTCGATCTCGATGGTATCGCCGTCCTCGACCAGGGCGATATTGCCGCCCTCGGCGGCCTCGGGCGAGGCATGTCCGATCACCAGGCCGGACGAACCGCCGGAAAACCGCCCATCCGTCAACAGGGCCGCGCATTTGCCCAGCCCCATGGATTTCATGTAGGACGTGGGGTATAGCATCTCCTGCATGCCGGGGCCGCCCTTCGGCCCTTCGTAGCGGATGATGACCACGTCGCCGGCCACGACCTCGCCGCCCAGAATGCCCTGCACCGACGTTTCCTGGCTTTCGTAGACGCGGGCGCGCCCCGTGAAGGTCAGGATGCTCTCATCCACCCCGGCGGTCTTGACGATGCAGCCGTTCGGTGCCAGGTTGCCATACAGCACGGCCAGCCCGCCATCCTGCGAATACGCATTCGCGTGATCGCGGATGCAGCCAGCCTCACGATCCAGATCCAGGGTCTCGTAGTAGCGATCCTGGCTGAACGCCCTCTGGGTGGGCACACCCCCCGGCGCGGCGCGATAGAAATCAGCCACGGACTCTCCGTGTTCTCCGCGCACATCCCAGCGACGGATGGCTTCGCCCAAACTGCCGGCATGCACATTGCCGGCGTTCAGGTCCAACAGGTCGGCACGGGCCAGCTCGGCCAGGATACCCATGATGCCGCCTGCGCGATGCACGTCCTCGACGTGATATTCCTGCGTGGCCGGGGCAACCTTGCACAGGCAAGGCACGCGGCGCGAAATCCGGTCGATATCGGCCATGGTGAAGGCCACACCGGCCTCTTGGGCAGCCGCCAACAGGTGCAGCACCGTATTGGTGGATCCGCCCATGGCGACGTCCAGCGTCATGGCGTTGCTGAAGGCCTGGAACGTCGCGATGCTGCGCGGCAGCACCGAAGCGTCATCCTGTTCGTACCAGCGCTTGCACAGCTGCACGATCAAGCTGCCGGCCAGCTCGAACAGGCCACGGCGGCGCGCATGCGTGGCCACCACCGTGCCGTTGCCCGGCAGTGCCAGGCCCAGCGCCTCGGTCAGGCAATTCATGGAATTGGCCGTAAACATGCCCGAACAGGAACCGCAGGTCGGGCAGGCGCTGCGCTCGACGGACTCAGCCTGCTCGTCGGTGATGTTGGGGTCGCCAGCCTCGATCATGGCATCGACCAGATCGAGCTTGCGCACGACGGTCTTGCCGTCCTTGGCAATGACCTTGCCGGCTTCCATCGGACCGCCGGAGACGAACACGGTCGGGATGTTCAGGCGCATCGCGGCCATCAGCATGCCCGGGGTGATCTTGTCGCAATTGGAGATGCAGACCATGGCATCGGCGCAGTGCGCATTGACCATGTATTCCACCGAATCGGCGATCAGCTCGCGCGATGGCAGTGAATACAGCATGCCGCCATGCCCCATCGCAATCCCGTCATCCACCGCAATGGTGTTGAATTCCTTCGCCACGCCGCCGGCCGCTTCGATCTGGCGCGCCACCAGCTGGCCCATGTCCTTCAGGTGGACGTGACCCGGCACGAACTGGGTGAAGGAATTCACCACGGCAATGATGGGCTTGCTGAAATCGCCGTCCGTCATGCCGGTGGCACGCCATAACGCGCGCGCGCCTGCCATGTTGCGGCCGTGGGTCGAGGTACGGGAACGATAGTGCGGCATGGAAACGATCCTGAAAACGGAAGGTGTAAAACCGCTTATGATAAACGGTTCCTCCTGCCCACAGAACCGGGCAGGCTGGCCGCACGCCTCGTTAATCCCCGATGATGGAGACCTCGTGAAGCTCGCAACCCCGCCCGACGCCATTTCCCCGCTGCGACAGGACATCCGGCTGCTGGGCCGAACGCTAGGGGAAGTCATCCGGGAATGCGAGGGACGCGGGGTCTTCGACGTGATCGAAAAATTGCGCCGGGCCGCCGTCAAATTCCGCCGCGAAGGGCTGGACAGCGATGGCCGCATGCTGGAACGCCAGATCCGGCGCCTGGCCGACGGCGAGGCCAATTCCGTGGCGCGCGCCTTCAGCTATTTCCTGCATCTGTCGAACATTGCGGAAGACCGCGACCAGACCCGCCGGCAACACCAGCAATGGCAGGCTGAAGGTCCGGCCACGCCGGGCGGCCTTCAGCACGCGGTGGACCGGCTGAAATCCAGCGGCCTGTCGGGCGCGCGCATCCGTCAGCACTTGTCGCAGGCCTGCATCGTGCCCGTGCTGACGGCCCACCCGACCGAAGTCCAGCGCAAAAGCACGCTGGACCTGCATCAGGCCGTCGCGCTTCATCTGCGCCACATGGACGCACCGCGAACCCCCCTGGAAGCCGCACATCGGCACGAACGCCTCACGGGCCTGATCGCGGACCTGTGGCAAACCCGCATGCTGCGCCAGACCAAGCTCACCGTGCTGGACGAGATCGACAACGCTCTGTCCTACTACACCAGCACCTTCTTCAGCACCCTGCCCCAGCTGCACATGGACATGGGCGCGCTGCTGCGCAAAGCGCCGCGCTCGGTCTTCGACGTGGACAATACGCCGCTGCCGCCCTTTGTCCACATGGGCAGCTGGATCGGTGGCGACCGCGACGGCAATCCCAACGTGGATGCCTCCACCCTGGAACAGGCGCTGCTGCGCCAGTGCGCGCACGCGTTGCGCCACTATCTGACCGAGGTGCATGAACTGGGCGCCGGGCTGTCGGTCTCCCAATCCCTGATGCAGGTCACCCCGGCACTGGCCGCGCTGGCGGCGGGCAGCCAGGAACCTTCGCCCCATCGCCAGGACGAACCCTACCGGCGCGCCTGCATCCACATCTATGCCCGCCTGGCCGCCACCGCGCAGACCCTGATAGGACGCCGGCTGGCGCGCCGCAATACGTACGACGCCCCCGCCTACACCAGCGCCGCCGAACTTGCCGGCGATCTGCGCACGATGGCCGAATCGCTGGACGCGCACCATGGCGCGCTGGTCGGCCGCCTGCGCCTGACCCAGCTGCGCCAGGCGGTGGAGATCTTCGGCTTTCACCTGGCCACGGTGGATCTGCGGCAAAGCTCCGACGTGCACGAACGCGTGCTGGATGAACTGATGCGCCAGGCAGGCGTCACGCTGGACGGCAAGGCCGTTCACTATGCGCGTCTGTCCGAGGCCAACCGCATCCGCATCCTGCGCCAGGAACTGCGCGAGCCACGTCCCCTGGTATCGCCCTGGATCGAATACTCGGCCGAAACAACCAAGGAACTCGCCATCCTGCGCATGGCCGCCGACTGCCGGCGACGCTTCGGAGCCGCCGCCATCCGCCAGTCCATCGTCTCGCACACGGAAACCCTCAGCGACCTGCTGGAAGTGCTGGTGCTGCAGCAGGAAACCGGATTGATCGCCCCAACGGTGGGCAATACCGAGCCCCGCGAAGGGCTGATGGTCGTGCCCTTGTTCGAAACCATTCCCGACCTGGAACGCGGCCCCGACATCATGGACGCCTGGTTGTCTCTGCCAGAAGTCGCCACCCGGGTGCGGCAGGCCCAACGTGGGATCCAGGAAGTCATGCTGGGCTATTCGGACAGCAACAAGGACGGCGGCTACCTGACGTCGAACTGGTCGCTCTATCAGGCGGAACGCCGCCTGGTCGAGGTCTTCAAGAAACACCGCACGCGCCTGCGCCTGTTCCACGGCCGCGGCGGATCCGTAGGACGCGGCGGCGGCCCCAGCTACGACTCGATCCTGTCGCAGCCCCCGGGCACCGTGAATAACCAGATCCGCCTGACCGAACAGGGGGAAATCATCCAGGGCCGCTATAAAAACGCCGAAGTCGGCCGCTGGCACCTGGAACTGTTCGTCGCCGCCACGCTAGAGGCCAGCCTGGCGGGTACCCCGGCCGCCCGCCACGAAGACCAGAATGCGGCACGCTACGGCGAAGCCATGGCCTGGATGTCGCAGACCGCCCGCCAGACGTACCGGGACCTGGTCTATGGCACCGAAGGGTTCACGGACTACTTCTTCGCCTCGACTCCGATCCGGGAAATCGCCGGGCTGAACATCGGTTCGCGGCCCTCTTCCCGCAAGGCACTGCAGCGCATCGAAGACCTGCGCGCCATTCCCTGGTCGTTTTCCTGGGCGCAATGCCGAATGGCGCTGCCCGGCTGGTATGGCGTGGGTACGGCGCTATCCCGCTATGTGGACGAAGGCGGTCCCGATCAGGCCCTGGGCCGCGAGGAACGCCTGGAACGCTTGCGTTCGATGGCCCGCGACTGGCCGTTCTTTCGCACCCTGCTGTCCAATATGGAACAGGTGCTGGCCAAAACGGATCTGGCGATCGGCAAGGCCTACGCCGAGCTGGTCGCCGACAAAGCGCTGCGCAAGCGGATCCTCACCCGGATCGAGGCCGAATACCACGCCACGCGGCAGGCGTTCCGCGACATCACCGGCCACGACCTGCTGGCCCACGACGCGCCGCTGCGGGCAGCCCTGGCCGAGCGCTTCGCCTACATCGACCCGCTGAACCACCTGCAGGTGGAACTACTGCGCCGCATGCGCTCGGGGGCCGCGTCGGCGCACCGCGCCAACGAGCAGGAATCCCGCGACCAGCGGGCGATCCACATGACCATCAACGGCATCGCCGCCGGACTGAGAAACTCAGGGTGAGCCGCCTGCAGGCGGCTCACAGTATGCGGATCAGGCAGGCAGGGCTTCGATCAGTTCGCGCAGGGTCGCTTCTTCTTCAGGATTCAGGTCCGAGAGCGGCGCACGCACCGGGCCGGCGGGATGACCGACGATGCGGGCGCCCGCCTTGACGATGCTGACGGCGTAGCCGGCCTTGCGGTTGCGGATTTCCAGCATGGGCAGGAAAAAGGTGTCCAACAGATGGCCGATGGTGGCGTCGTCACCGGATTTCACGGCTTGATAAAACTTCATGGCGGTGGCCGGGATGAAGTTGAACACGGCCGAGGAATACACCGGCACACCCAGGGCACGGTAGGCTGCGGCAAAGACCTCGGCGGTGGGCAGGCCGCCCAGATAGGCGAAACGGTCGCCCAGACGGCGGCGCACCCGGACCATGTTCTCGATGTCGCCCACGCCGTCCTTGAAGCCGATCAGATTGGGACATTCGTCGGCCAGCTGTTCCAGCACGGAAGCCGACAGACGGCACTGGCCGCGATTGTAGAGGATCACCCCGATGTCCACGGACTGGCAGACTTCCTTGACGTGGCGCGCGATGCCGTCCTGGGGCGCCTCGGTCAGGTAGTGGGGCATCAGCAACAGGCCGACCGCGCCTTTTTTCTGGGCTTCCTGGGCAAAGGCGATGGCGTTGCGGGTGGGGCCACCCGCCCCGGCCAGGATCGGCGTGTGATCCCGACAGGTCTTGACAGCAGTTTCCACGACCTTCGAATAGTCATCCAGCGTCAGGGAAAAGTATTCCCCCGTGCCGCCAGCGGCAAACAACGCCCGGGCACCGTACGGCATCAGCCATTCCAGGCGGGCCTGATAGCCCTTGGGGTCGAAATCGCCGTTGTCTTTGAAATCCGTGACGGGAAAGGACAGCAGCCCGTCGTTCATTATTTCCTTCAATTCCTGGCAAGAGATCATGAGAGCATCCTCTGGTAGATAGGGAGGGGGGTTTTCATCCCCTTATCGCATATACGTTATACGTTATCATACAACATGGAGTTTGAAGTCGCAATGACAGCGACTGTCACTGACCATGGCTGGAACCCCTCGTTTTCCCTAAGACGGCGCCCATAGACCATTTCACAGTCTGCACTGAACCGATGGAGCGGCAATCGAACGCGGTGGATCGGGACCGGATGCAAGGTGGGCCAACGCCCGCGCGTCGCCCGTGCCTGCGCACAGGTACGACAACAGAATTCGTGATCAGGACGACTGGTACTGCTGCGCCGCGACTTCCTGGGCCTTGCGCAGGCGTTCCCTGCTATTGGCCAGGTGGGTCCGCATGGCGGCCCTGGCGGCGTCTGGATCCTTGCGGACAATGGCGTTGTAGATGTCCTCGTGTTCCAGATGGACACGTTCCAGGTAACGTGACCGGTCGCCTTCCGCGTGCGCGACCGAGTCGACCCGCGTCCGGGGAATGATGGCCTTGCCCAGCTGTTTGAGGATGTCGTGGAAATAGCGGTTGCCAGTCGCGGTCGCCACCAGCAGGTGAAAAGCCACGTCCGAGACGACGGCATTGCCGGTTTTTTTACGGACGTGCTCGGCGAATTCATCCAGAATCGTGCGCAGCTGATGCACGTGGGCATCCGTGCGCCGCAAGGCCGCCAGGCCGGCCGCCTCGGTTTCCAGGCTGATGCGCAATTCCAGGATGGCCATGACGTCCAGCATGGTCAGGATGTTTGCCGTGCGGATGCGCAGTTGCTGCTCGTTCTGCGGTTCCAGCAGGAAGGTGCCGATCCCGTGGCGGGTTTCCACCAGCCCCGCCGCCTGCAAGCGCGAGATGGCTTCCCGGATGACCGTGCGGCTGACGCCGAACGATTCCATCAGTTCGGATTCGGTCGGCAGCTTTTCGCCGACATGGAATTCCCCGTTGCGGATGCGCTCGGACAGAGCGGTCACGACATCCTGGGTCAGACTGCGGGAACGGCGGGCGGTGGCAGTGGCCATGATGGACGGAAATATTTGACGTTAGATGACTGTCATCATACTTCAACCCATACCGGGTGAAGGGACGACAGGCCATTACAAACTCAGAACCGTGGCGCCTTGCCGGTCCAGCCTGGCCGGTATTTTCGCATCTGCGCAGCGTCGTTGCGCGAACGAATCCCGCAATCCAGATACTGCCGATGCAATCGGGCCAGGGCATCCTGATCGATGTCCAGGCCCAGCCCGGGGGCATCACCCGGCACGATGGCCCCATCCTGAAAGCGCAGTTGCCCGCCGGCGATCACCTCTTCGTTCGGATCCAGCCACGGGTAATGGGTATCGCAGGCATAGCTGAGCAAGGGCACGCTGGCCGCCACGTGAGCCATGGCCATCAGGCTGATGCCCAGGTGCGAATTCGAATGCATGGACAGCCCCAGGCCGAAGGTCTCGCACATGCGGGCCAGCAACTGCGTATCGCGCAGGCCGCCCCAGTAATGATGATCCGACAGGATGATCTGACACCCCTGCGTCGCGGTGTTGGCGCGGAACTGATCCAGGTCCGTCACCACCATGTTGGTGGCCAGGAGCATGCCAGTCGCCTGGTGCAAGGCGGCCATGTCCGCCAGCGTCGGGCACGGGTCCTCGTAGTATTCCAGCAGCCCGTCCAGTTGCCCGCCCATCGCAATCGCCGTGGACAAGGACCAGTTGCCGTTCGGATCAATCCGCAGGGGCATGCCCGGAAACCGGTGGGCCAGCGCCCGGATGCAGTCGACTTCCTGTTCGGGCGGCAGAACGCCGGCCTTGAGCTTGATGCTTTTGAAGCCATGCCGGTCGATCATGGTTTCCGCCTGCGCCACCAGTTGTTCCGGGGTCAATGCCTCGCCCCAGGCATCATCCTGGTAGTGGGCATCGACGTGGCGCGCATATTTGAAGAACAGATAGGCGCTGAACGGCACCGCGTCGCGCACGCGCCCGCCCAGCAGATCGACCAGCGGCATGCCCAGATACCGGGCCTGCATGTCCAGGAAGGCGACCTCGAACGCGGAATACAGCTTCTGGACATTCTTCGCGGGATCGGTGCCCGGCGCCAGCGTGAAGGCCGTGCCGGCGCTGGTCCGCGTGCGCGCGACGACATCCCGCACCCGCTGGCGCAAACCGTTCAGATTGAAAGGATCCAGCCCCGCCAGATCGGGTGCCAGGGCCTGCAGCAGTTCCAGCACTGGCGCATCCCCATAGGTTTCCCCCAGGCCGACATGCCCGGTGTCGCTTTCGAGTTCGATGATGGTGCGCAGCGCGTAAGGTTCGTGGATGCCGGCCGCATTCAGCAGCGGAGGATCCTTGAACGCGATCGGGGTGATCCTGATGGTCTTGAGCTTCATGACTGGTGTGCCGCGGAGCGGATCCGGGTGATTGTTTTTACGATGTCGTATGACGAAATGACTGTAGAGGTCTGGATTCCAGCAGCCTATTAGGGAATATACCAATTTTGGTCAAAAATTCTTAAATGCCATTATTTATCAATAAGTTGCCATTAGCAGATTAATTTTCACGATATTTTTCTACTTCTAAACCTAAAAAATAGACTATGCCAAGACAAATTCAAGTTATATGATGACTTATGAGGAAGGACACAACAATTCCCGGGGACATCATGCGCTGTTTTCCCCTGGACCCGGTTCTTTCCGTGCATAGGTGAACACACAAGGAGACACCCATGAAAGGCACCAAGCAGACGTCACGACGCATGCGATTTCACGCGCTGGCGGGCGCCCTGACCCTGGCATGCGCCGCCGTTTCGGTTCACGCTGAACCTGTGGCGCTGAACATAGTCGACGTGGCCGGCAATCTGGCGGTCACGCAAAAAGCGCTGGAATCCTTCCGTGACCAGAATCCCGGTCTGGTTTCCAGCATGACCTTCACCAACGCGCCGGCGCCGCAGCTGCCTGGAAAGATCAAGGCCATGCAGAAGGCCAACCGCGCGGACATCGATCTGGTCCTGACCGGCACCGATGCGCTGGCCGCTGGCATCGAACAGGACCTGTGGGTCAAACTGCTGCCCGACCATCAGGACAAGTTCAAGGACATCCTGAATAAGTACCACCGCAACGCCGCCCGGATGCAGGATCTGGCTAAAGGCTACGGGCTGGAAGTCAGTTTCATGCAGTCGGGTCCACTGCTGGAATACAACCCCGACAAGGTCAAGAATCCGCCCAAAACCCCGGCCGAACTGCTGGCCTGGTGCAAGGCCAACCCCAATCAGTTCCTGTACGCGCGCCCGGCCAACTCCGGCCCCGGCCGCACCTTCCTGATGGGCCTGCCCTACCTGCTGGGCGACAAGGACCCCTATGATCCGATCAAAGGTTGGGACAACACCTGGAAGTTCCTGAAAGAGCTGAACGACTGCGTCCCCTACTACCCGGGTGGTACCTCGGCCATCATGAAGGAACTCGGCCAGGGCAGCCGCACCATGACCGTGACCGTGACAGGCTGGGACATCAACCCGCGGGCGCTGGGCATCGTACCGGCCAACTTCAAGATCCAGGCCTTCGACAACTTCACCTGGGTGAACGACGCACACTACATGGTGATCCCGAAGGGCGTCTCGGCGAAAAAGCAGGAGGTCCTGTTCAAGCTCATGGACTTCATGCTGCAACCCAAGCAGCAGGCCATGACCTACGACACGGGCTACTTCTATCCGGGTCCGGCCATCCGCGACGTGCCGCTGTCGGCCGCGCCGAAGGAAAGCCAGGAAGTCATCGAGAAGTATGGCCGTTCGGAATATGCCGACCTGACCGCCCGCCGGCCCAGCGCGGTTCCGCTGGACGCCAAGGCCATGGTTGCGGCCTTCCAGAAATGGGACACCGACATCGGCGCCCTGAAGAAGTAAACCTGGCCTGATCACCCGCCCGCATCCACCTGTCCGGACGCGGGCGGCCTGTTTTCCCCTGGATGTTGCACATGAACGAAAATTTCCAACAGCTGCGCCTGGATGGCGTCGGACGACAGTACGCCACGGCATCGGGTTCCAATGTCGCCGCCCTGCGCGACCTCAGTCTCGACATCCGGCGCGGCGAGTTCATCGCGCTGCTGGGCCCATCGGGCTGCGGCAAATCGACAGCGCTGAACTGCCTGGCCGGACTGGCCGAACTCAGCTCCGGCAGTATCTGGCTGGACGACACACGAATCGACGTGCTGCCTCCTGAACGGCGTGGGTTCGGCATGGTCTTCCAGAATTACGCCCTCTTTCCGCACATGAGCGTTCTCGACAACGTCGGCTTCGGCCTGCGTATGCGCGGCGTACCAAAGCACGAGATCACCAGCCGGGTCAAGGCCGCGCTGACGCTGGTCCAGCTCGAAGGGCACGAATCCAAACTGCCCGGTCAGCTCTCGGGCGGGCAGCAGCAGCGAGTCGCCATCGCGCGCGCCATCGTCATCGAGCCGCCCGTGATCCTGATGGACGAACCTCTGTCCAACCTGGACGCCAAGCTGCGAGTCGAGATGCGCGCGGAAATCCGCCGCATTCACCGCCAGCTGGAACGCGCCACGATCTACGTCACCCACGACCAGGACGAGGCCCTGTCGATGGCCGACCGGATCGTCGTGATGCGCGCAGGCAGCGTCCAGCAGGTCGGCACCCCGCGCGAAGTCTACGGCCGCCCGCGCAATCTGCACGTCGCGCGCTTCATGGGCTATCGCAACGTGCTGCCCTTCCAGGTTACCCGTCAGGAAGGCGACCGGATCACGGTCACTCAGGGACCGGTCCGACTCAACGGCGAGGCGATGTCGGTGCCGACGGACACGCAGACCGTGGCCGTCGCCATGAGGCCCGACGATTTCGAGGTCGCGGCCGATGGCCAGGACAACTGCATCGACACCACCGTCCAGCACATCGAGTTCGGCGGACGCAGTTCGCTGCTGGTCGTGAACAGCGAAATCGGCGAACTGTTCGTGCGCATCGGCGGCAACTTCCAGCCCGGCGACCGGATCCGCCTGCATATTCCTGCCGATCGGGTGCTTGCCTATGCGGAGGCCGCATGAGCGCCGCAGATCTCTCCCTGGCACCCAGAGGGGATCGCCGGGGCTGGCTGGTCGCCCCCGCAGTCGTGCTGCTGCTGGCGCTCTTTGTCTATCCATTCCTGTACGGCGTGGTCATTTCATTCCAGCCCATGGAAGGCACCAACATCTGGGCCAACTATATTCACTTCTTCACGACGTCGACCGAATGGGGCACGCTGTGGGCCACCTTCAAGCTCGCCGCGCCGGCGACGCTGATCAACGTCGGGATGGCCGTCCCAGTTGCGTTCTCCCTGCGCCGCAACAGCCGCAAGCAGCGCATCGTCACCACCATTCTGGTCATCCCCATCACCCTGGGAACCGTGCTGATCGCCGACGGGATGCTGACGTACTTCGGCCCGTCAGGCTGGTTCTCGCAGGCGGTGCACGCCCTGCATCTGTACACACCCGAAGTCCGGCTGACACATAACTACTGGGGCGTGCTGATCTCCCTGGTGATCTCCGACTTTCCGTTTGTCTTTCTGCTGACGCTTTCGTACATCTCGGGCATCGACCCGACGCTGGCCAAGGCCGCGGGTACGCTGGGCGCCAATAGCTGGCAGCAGTTCCGCCTGATCTACCTGCCGCTGCTGGTGCCCGGCCTGAGCATGGCCGCCGCTCTGTCCTTCGTGCAGACCTTCGCGGTCTTCCCGTCCGCGATCCTGCTGGGCGCGCCGGCGGGCCCCACTCGGGTGATATCCATCGCCGCCTACGAGGCAGCCTTCGAACAGTACGACTACGGCATGGCGTCGGCGATCGCCATCGTGATGGGTTTTGCGCAGTTGCTCATCGTTTGCGCAATCTTCGCGTTCCGGCGGGCTTTCTATACCGGGCCGGCCACCAGTGGCAAGGGGTAAACACATGAACGTCAACACACATACCGCGCCTGGCGGCCGCCGACGCTGGGGCTGGCTGTGGCGCGCCACAGTCTGGACCGTCATGGGGTTCTTTCTGCTGAACGTGGTCTTCATGATCGCCACGGTGGTGGTGAATTCCATCGCCACCCGCTGGTTCGGAACCCTGCTGCCGGAAGGCTTCACGCTGGGCTGGTACGGCCGCGCGTGGGATGAATTCCAGCTGAGCCACATCCTGCTGGTCACGCTCGAAGTCGTCGTTTCGGTCGTCGTCCTCTCGATCGCGCTGGGGGTGCCGGCGGCCTACGCATTGGCCCGCGCCAACTTCCCGGGCAAGCGGCTGGTGATGCTGCTGATCATCATCCCCATGCTGATCCCACCCGTCACTTACGGGATTCCGATGGCCACGGCCATGTATCAGGTCGGTGTGGGCGGCACCCTGGCGGGGGTCATCCTGTCGAACCTGGTGCCTGCCCTGCCCTTCGTGATCCTGGTCATGACCCCCTTCATCGAACAGATCGACCCAGGCCTGGAATCCGCCGCGCGGATCTTCGGCGCCAACACCTATCAGTATTTCCGCCACGTGCTGACGCCCCTGCTGGTGCCCGGCATGCTGGCTGCGGGATTGCTGGTGCTGGTGCGCACCATCAGCATGTTCGAACTGACCTTCTTCACGGCCGGACCCGACTCCCAGACACTGGTGGTCGCCCTGTACTATGCCGTCTTCTCGACGGGGGTGCGGGCACCGCAGGCGATCGACGCCATGGCCATGATCTACATGGCCATCACCATGGTCTGGGTGTTGATCGCCCTGCGCTTCGTCAGCCCGACCCAACTGGTCAGCCGGGTCAAGGATGCGCCACGTGAGGCATGACCGGGACAACCGGCCATGATGCCCCCCTGGATGGACGCCGAGCCGGACCGATGCCTGACCCTGAACCAGGGTCCGCATCGGGTCCGGGTAGCGCCCGCCGCAGGCGGCCGCATCCTGAACTGGACCACCGATCTGCCTGAAGGGCCCCGCGAATGGCTGGTGCCCATCGAAGCCACTAACTGGCCGGCGCACGAATGGCCCAAAGGCGGCCTGTTTCCCCTGGCCCCCTTTTCCAACCGCATTCGCGACGCCCGCCTGCGCTGGGAAGGCCGGACTCTGAAAGTCGATCCGCTGCCCGGTCACCCGCATGCCCTGCATGGGCAAGCACAACGCATGGCCTGGAATGTGATCCAGACGGAAGCGGATCTGGCCGTGCTGGAAGTCCACCATCCGGCGGGGGACGATGGCTGGCCCTGGGCCTGGTCCCTGCGCCAGACCATCCGGCTGTCGGTTGAAGGTCTGGATATCGAGCTTGCCCTGCGCAATCAGGATCCCCGACGCATGCCGGCGGGCCTGGGTCTGCACCCCTATTTCACGGCCTGCGGCACGCGGCTGGATGCCACCACCGACTGGGCACATGAACAGGAACTGGCGCTCTTTCCCAGACCTAATCGCCAGGATTCCTGGCAGCGCACCGACACCACCTGGACCGCCTTCCTGTCAGGCTGGTCGGGTCATGCCGCGATCCAATGGCCATCCGGCCCGGGCCTGGCCCTGCGGGTCCGGGGTCCACTGGATCACGTCGTTCTGCACTGCAACGCCGGGCGCTACCTGTGCGTGGAGCCCGCCACCCATGTCTGCGACGCGGTCAATCTGGCGGCGGCCGGCGCCCCGGGGACCGGGCTCATCACACTGGATCCTGGTGAAACACTGAGCGTCGGGATGACACTGAACATCCAGCGCTGAAGCACTCGACACACGCGGGCGATACACTGACGCGGCACGGGTCTGCTGCGGCACACGGGTTCGCTCCCTCCGCTTGACACTGCAAGGGCGGTTCAAAAAAAACGAAAGGGCGGCTCATCGCCGCCCCTTCCGGTTCCCGTCAGCAAACGATCAAGGGCGCTTGCCGCACTCGGCGGTTTCCGTCGTCCAGGCGCGCGCCTGATCGCTGAGGGTGAAGCCCAGGCCAGGTCGATTCGGGACCAGCATGCGCCCGTCCTTCATCACCAGACGCTCGTTGAACAGCGGCTCCAGCCATTCGAAGTGTTCCAGCCAGGGTTCGCGCGGATAGGCGGCCGCCAGATGCAGGTGGACTTCCATGGCGAAGTGCGGCGCCATGCTCAGGCCGTGATAGTCGGCCAGCTGCATGATCTTCAGGAACTGCGTGATGCCGCCGACACGGGGCGCGTCGGGCTGAAAGAAGTCCGACGCATGGGCCTCGATCAGTTCCGCATGCTCGCGAAAGCTGGTGAGCATCTCGCCGGTGGCGATCGGCGTGTCGAACGTTGCCGCCAGCGCCGCGTGGCCCTGGACGTCATAGGCGTCCAGCGGTTCCTCGATCCAGGTCAGGCCGTACTGTTCCAGCACCCGGCACATGCGGGCCGCCGTCATCCGGTCCCATTGCTGATTGGCATCGACCATCAGCGGGAAGCTGTCGCCCAGCTTCTTGCGCACCGCATCGACACGCTGCAGATCGACCGCATGGTCCGGATGGCCGACCTTGATCTTGATGCCGCCGATGCCACGGGCCCGCGAAGCATCCACATTGTCCAGCACCTGATCCAGCGGCGTGGACAGGAAGCCTCCCGAGGTGTTGTACAGGCGCACCGAATCCCGATGTGCGCCCAGCAATTTCGCCAGCGGCAGGCCGGCGCGCTTGGCCTTCATGTCCCACAAGGCGATGTCGAACGGGGCGATGGCCTGCACGGTCAGGCCGCTGCGGCCCACGGACGCGCCGGCCCAGGACAGCCGTTCCCAGAGCCGCTGGATATCGCTGGGATCCTCGCCCAGCAGGGTCGGCGCGATCTCTTTGGCATGGGCATACATACCCGGGCCGCCCGCCCGCTTCGAATACGCGAACCCGAGGCCTTCGTGGCCATCGCGGGTGCGGATCTCGCAGAAAATCATGGCGACTTCGGTCAGCGGCTTCTGGCGACCGGTGAAGACTTTGGCGTCGCTGATGGGTGTCGGCAGCGGCAGAAAGGCCAGCGACAGCTTGATCCAGACAACACGGTCACCGCTTCCGTCGGCGGCCGAGGCGGCACCGGCAGGAGCGGCGAACGAGGCGGATTCAGGGGTAGACATGATGAGTTACTCTCCGAGGCAGATTATCAAAACCAACACGAACTACGGCAGAATCACTGCCGCAAGCAATTCAGACGGCCCCACGGGTGTTGACGAAGAGGCCATACAAGTTCTTCCCGGCCGCCATGAAGAGGCGATTGCCTTTTGATCCGCCAAAGCAGATATTGGCGCATCGTTCCGGCAAATGGATATGCCCGATCGGTTCCCCGGCCGGATTGAATATCCGCACCCCATCCAGGGAATCCGAACCCATGCCCCAGCCGCACCAGAGGTTCCCATCCTCATCGCAACGGATACCGTCCGACGTCCCCGGCCCGCAATCGATCAGGGCCTGGCGGCCGGACAGCTGCCAATCCGGGCCGACATCGAACGCGTAAATCAGGCGATGGGGCCTGGCCCTGGAGTCAACCACATACAGTTTGGACTCGTCAGGAGAAAAACAGAGGCCATTGGGGCCCGCCATGTCGGCGAACACCAGGTGCAGCACGCCGGTCTGTCCGTCAATCCGGTACAGGCTGGGGGGAAGCTGCGGCGTCTCGACGGTTCCCTCGTAGCGTCCATGCAGACCAAACGGCGGATCGCTGAACCAGACCGAACCATCCGAACTGACGACCACGTCGTTGGGGGAATTCAGGGGCCGTCCTTCGAACGAGTCCGCCAGAACCGTGATGGAACCATCGTGTTCCGTGCGCGTGACACGGCGCCCGAGATGTTCGCAACTGACCAGCCGCCCCTGACGATCACGCGTATTGCCATTGGCAATGTTGCTGGGCGACCGAAAGATCGACACATGGCCGTCGCTTTCTTCCCACTTCAGGATCCGCTCGTTGGGAAGATCGCTCCATAACAGATAGCGCCCTGCGGGAAACCAGACCGGCCCTTCCCCCCAGCGGGTTCCGGTCGCCAGGCGTTCCACGGCGGCGTTGAACAGACGATATTTTTCAAAATCGGGATGGATGATCTCGATACGAGGGTCTGGATACCGTTCGCTTTCTTCCCACATGTTTCATTCACCTGTGATTTTTTTGGGCAGATCGACACCGTTGTATTGTTTGTAGAATCCGTTCAGTTTTCCGTTTTTCAAATTGGTACGGATCGAGTGTGGTTTTCATGCCCTGCAGTAACATGGGCCAGTGCTGCAGCACTGCCAGGAAATCGAATTGATAAGACATCGAACAGAACCAAATGAAAAATCGCATCCCGACGAAAATGCGACGTACTGAACACTTCCAGAGTGGGTGGCGCTGACGGCTCGTCATTACTCATAAGTCATCATATAAGTATTATGGAAGCCTGCACAAGCCAGGGATTGCCATCACCACTCGAGACCGCAGGAACACGCCTGCAGATCATGCTAGATGACTAGGAAATGAAGATATTTAACCGCTACTCCTCCAAACCTAGGGATTTCCATTAAGGGTTTTCTCTACTGTTTGTCGACACTGAAAACGGCTGGATGAAACGCCACCTGGCTGACGCCTGACGATCGTGGCGCCCAGGAAATCCTCACGCGGCACCACATACGTTGTATGATAACTTACCTGTGAAATTGAACTCCACGGAGATTTCCCTATGCCCATCATCGGCATGCAACTCATCGGCAAACAAAACATCCCTGGCGCCGGCGAGGCTTTCCAGGCGGTCAATCCGGCCACCGGCCAGACCCTGTCTCCCGCCTGGAAAGGCGCCGACGCCCGCCAGGTCGACCAGGCCGTCGGCCTGGCCACCCAGGCATTCGCCAGCTATCGGGAAACCACGCTCGAACATCGGGCGACCTTCCTGGAGGCGATCGCACAAGCCATCCTGGATCTGGGCGACGAATTGATCGAACGCGCCATGCTGGAAACGGGTCTGCCCCGCCCCCGCCTGGAAGGCGAACGCGGCCGCACAGTCAACCAATTGCGTCTGTTCGCCCGGGTAGTGCGCGACGGCGACTGGATCGATGCCCGCATCGATCATGCCTTGCCCGACCGCAAGCCCGCGCCGCGCAGCGACCTGCGCACGCGGCACATTCCACTGGGCCCCGTCGCCGTTTTCGGTTCCAGCAATTTCCCGCTGGCGTTCTCGGTGGCGGGCGGCGATACCGCCTCGGCTCTGGCTGCGGGCGCACCGGTCGTCGTCAAGGCGCACCCGGCCCACCCCGGCACGTCGGAACTCGTCGGTCAGGCGATCCGCGCCGCTGTCCAGCAGTGCCAGCTCCATGAAGGCGTGTTCTCCTTGCTCGCCGGCCCAGGCATCGAACTGGGCCTGTCGCTGGTGCGCCATCCCGGTATTCAGGCGGTGGGGTTCACCGGTTCGCGCCAGGGCGGCATTGCCCTGATGCACGCCGCCGCCCAGCGCCCCGTGCCGATCCCCGTCTACGCGGAAATGAGCAGCACCAACCCGGTCTACCTGCTGCCCGGCGCCCTGGCCGCGCGCACCACGACGCTGGCCGACCAGTTTTCGGTCTCGCTGCTGGGCAGCGCCGGACAGCTGTGCACGAACCCCGGCCTGGTCATCGCCCTGAACGGCCCGGATCTGGACCGTTTCATCGCACAGGTCAGCGGTAACGTCCGGGCGGCACCGGCTGCCACCATGCTCACCCCAGGCATCGCCCGCGCCTACCGTACCGGTGTCGAGCGCCTGCTGGCGCACCCGGCTGTCGACGGCCTGGCGCGAGGCACTTCCGACGAGACGCCCGCTCACTGCCAGGCCAATCTCGCGGTGACGACGGCACAGGCCTTTCTGGCCGACCCGGAGGGCCTGGGCGCGGAAGTCTTCGGCGCCAGTTCTCTGATCGTGCGCTGCGCGGACGCGGCGGAATTCACGGCCCTGGCGCAGGCACTGGAAGGCCAGCTGACGGCGACGATCCACCTGGAATCCGGTCCGGACGACGCGCTCGCGGCCGCCCTGATCCCGATCCTGGAACTGAAGGCGGGCCGCATCCTGGCCAACGGCTTCCCGACGGGGGTCGAGGTCTGCGATGCAATGGTGCATGGCGGCCCCTACCCCGCCACGTCCGACAGCCGTACGACCTCGGTCGGCACCCTGGCCATTCGCCGGTTCCTGCGTCCCGTGTGCTATCAGGACATTCCCGACGCGCTACTGCCCGCCGCCCTTCAGGCGACCAATCCCTGGCACATCAACCGATCCGAACGTTGAACACGAGCTCCGCAGGAATCCCCATGACACAGCAGACACCTCAGGTCACCAAAGTCACGGTCGTGCCCGTCGCCGGCCAGGACAGCATGCTGCTGAACCTCAGCGGCGCGCATGGCCCCTACTTCACCCGCAACATCGTCCTGATCGACGATAGCGCCGGCCACCAGGGCCTGGGTGAAGTTCCCGGCGGCGAGAAGATCCGTGCCGAGATCGAGCGGCTGGGCCGGCAGCTGATCGGACAACCGATCGGCCAGATCAACGAACTGCTGGAACGCTGCCGCAAGGCCACCCAGGGCGGCACGGAAGACCGGCGCGGGACCCAGACCTTCGATCTGCGCACCGGCGTCCACGTCGTCACCGCACTCGAATCCGCGCTGCTGGATCTGCTCGGCCAGCATCTGGGCGTGCCTGTGGCCGCGCTGCTGGCCGATGGCCGCCAGCGCGACAAGGTCGAGGCACTGGGGTATCTGTTCTACATCGGTGACGCGGGCAAGACGACGCTGGGTTACCGCCAGGAAGACGCCGCGGACGATGAATGGTTCCGCCTGCGCAACCAGGAAGCCCTGACCCCCGACGCCGTGGTCCGCCTGGCCCAGGCCGCCCGGGCGCGCTACGGCTTCCGCCATTTCAAACTGAAGGGCGGCGTCCTGGCGGGCGACGCCGAAATCGAGGCCGTCACCGCCCTGGCCGAACACTTCCCGGATGCGCACATCACGCTGGATCCGAACGGCGCCTGGTCCCTGCGGGAAGCCATCCGCCTGTGCCGGGATCAACACCACGTCCTGGCCTACGCGGAAGACCCCTGCGGCGCGGAATCCGGGTATTCGGGCCGGGAGGTCATGGCGGAATTCCGCCGTGCGACCGGTCTGCGCACCGCCACCAACATGATCGCGACCGACTGGCGCGAGATGATGCATGCGATTCAGCTGCAGTCCGTGGACATCCCCCTGGCCGACCCGCACTTCTGGACGATGCGGGGCTCCGTCCGGGTGGCCCAGATGTGCCACGAATGGGGCCTGACCTGGGGCTCTCATTCCAACAACCACTTCGACATTTCGCTGGCCATGTTCACCCACGTCGCGGCTGCGGCGCCCGGCGACATCACAGCCATCGACACGCACTGGATCTGGCAGGACGGCCAGCACCTGACGGCGGATCCGCTGCGCATCATCGATGGCGCGATCGCTGTCCCGCAGGTGCCCGGCCTCGGCATCCGCATCGACTCCGACCGCCTGGCCAGGGCGCATGCGCTGTACCAGGAAAAAGGCCTGGGCAGCCGGGACGATTCCGTGGGCATGCAGTTCCTGATCCCCGGCTGGCGTTTCGACAATAAACAGCCCAGCCTGGTCCGGTCCTGAGAAAAAAAGAATTATGATTCCGCTGCCAGGCCGCTGATGATCAGCGCCTGGCGCTTTCTTTTCCTTCCCTCATGGACACGAACCTTCGCGCGCAGAAACCCTGGCTGGGGCCCGTACTCATGTGCGTGGCCAGCCTGTTTTTCGCCATCCTGGACACCGGCACCAAATATCTTGCCGGGCACTACCCGCTGCTGCAGATCGTCTGGGTGCGTTACATGGCGCAGACGGTCGCCATCGTGCTGATCTTCATGCCCCGCATAGGGCGCCAGCTGTTCGTCGCACACCGCTACCCGATCCAGCTCTTTCGCGGATTGTGCCTGTGCAGCAGCAGCGTCTTCGTCATCCACGGCCTGGCCAGGCTGCCGCTGGCCGAGGCCACGGCCATCGTCTTTCTGGCACCCGTGATCGTGACGATGCTCTCGGGCCTGCTGCTCAAGGAAAAGGCCCGCACCATGGACTGGGTCGCGGTGGCCAGCGGCTTTGCGGGCGTCCTGATCATCGCCCGCCCCGGCGGCGGCCTGCTGACCTGGGCCATCCTGTTTCCCATGGGTTCGGCGATGTGCAACGCCTTCTACCAGATCGTCACGCGCTCGACACGCAGCTCCGAACACGCGGCCACCAGCAATTTCTATACCGGACTGGTGGGGGTGCTGGCACTGGCGCCGTGGGGGGCCAGCGACTGGATGCCAATGCCGGCGGGCGACTTCCTGCTGCTACTGGGGATCGGCGGCATCGCCGCCATCGGCCATTTGACCATTACCTATGCCCTGCTGCACGCCCCGGCGGCGGCGCTGGGCGCCTACAGCTATTCGCAGATCCTGTGGGCCACATTGCTGGGCTGGGCCGCGTTTCAAGCGATACCCGACGCCATGGCGTGGCTTGGCATCCTGGTCATCGCACTGGGCGGCATCCTGCTGTCGGTGCCGCAGGTGCGCCAGATCGGGGCATCGATGTGGCGACTGCGGCCGCGCCGACGCTGACGGCAGAATCCGTCGGCCGGCTTCGGGCCAGGGCCAGCGGGACGCGAATCCCGGCACCCGTCAATCGTCGCCGAACGGCCCCCTGGCCGTGAACACGCCGCCCTGATAGATCCGGACGGGATCATCGGCGGCGGGTTCGGGCGTGGCTTCGACCCGCTGCCGGAAGGGCTCGGACGAATCGGCCGGCGCGTAGCCCAGATGGGCCGCCTGGCTGTTGTCCCACCAGACCTCGCGGTTGGCCGACATGCCGAACACCACCGTGTGCCCGACGTTCGGGGTGAACAGGCCGCGCCGGATCAGTTCGGTCAGATCCCTGAAACTGAGCCAGGTGTGCATCATGCGACGGTCGGTCGGCTCGGCCACCGAAGTGCCGATGCGGATACTGACCGTTTCGATCCCGTAACGGTCGTGGTAGAAGCTGGCCATCTGCTCGCCATAGACCTTGGACAGGCCGTAGTAGCCGTCGGGGCGCGTCGGCGAGCGCGCATCCAGGCGATCCGTCTGCCGGTAGAAACCGACCGTGTGGTTGGAGCTGGCGAAGATCACGCGGCGCGCCCCATGCCGGCGGGCGCCTTCGTAGATGTGGAAGACCCCCTTGATGTTGGCTTCCAGGATTTCCTCGAACGGCCGCTCGACCGATACCCCCCCCAGATGCACGATGGCATCGCAGCCCTGGACCAGGGCATCGACGGCCTGCTTGTCGGACAGATCGCAGGGCCGGACTTCCTCGTCGGCCTGCGCGTCCCCCAGCGCCTGTACGTCCGACACGCGCAGGATCCGGGCCATTGGCTTGAGCGTATCCCGCAGGACACGTCCCAATCCCCCGGCGGCACCCGTCAGCAGCAGCCGACCCAACCTGTTCTCATTCATTCCAACCTCCAACGGACTTTTATGTGGTACGTCATCATATGACGAGTCTAAAAAAAAGGCACCCCATGGGGGTGTCCTGAAGCCGGATCAGCTCTGCATGCCCCAGCGCCGGACGGTCCGTTTTTCCACCAGGCGGAAGACGAAGTTTTCCACGATCAAGCCGATCACGATCACCGTCAGCAGTCCGGCGAACACCGCCGGGATGTCCAGCAGATTGCGGTTCTCGAAGATGTACCACCCCAGACCACCCTTGCCCGAAGACACGCCGAAGACCAGTTCGGCGGCGATCAAAGTGCGCCAGGCGAAGGCCCAGGCGATCTTCAGGCCCGTCAAAATCGCGGGAAACGCCGCCGGGATCAGGATCAGGGACACGTAGCGCAAACCGGTCAGTTCATAATTTCGGCCCACCATGCGCAAAGTCTGCGACACCGACAGGAAACCGCCTTGTGTGTTCAGCGCGACAACCCAGACGACCGAATGCAGCAGCACGAAGACAATGCTGGTCGTGCCCAGACCAAACCACAGCAGCGCAAGCGGCAGGAGCGCGATCGCGGGCAGCGGATTGAACATCGCCGTCATGACTTCCAGGAAGTCCGTCCCGATGCGCGTACTGATCGCCAGGATCGTCAGCGCGGCGGCGATCACGATGCCGGTGACATACCCGAGGACCAGAATCCGCAATGACGTCCACGCGCGATCGACCAGCACACCGCTCTGGATGCTGCTGACGAAAGAGCTGACCGTATCCGACAGCGTGGGAAACAGCAGGGTGTTGTTTACCACGCTGCCATAGACCTGCCAGGCGATCGCCAGAACGACGATGATCGCCGTCTTGCGCAGGAACGTCTGGTTCCAGAGCCGGTGCCAGACGGAAAGCTGGCGTTCGAGCACGACGGTCTTGCGCTGGCCGTCCTGTTCCCGTTGTCTCAAGGTAATCGTTGCCTGACCCATCATGAATGCTCCGTCATCGCTTCAGCAAAAAGCATGTCGTGTATCTCGCGCTCGAGTGCCGCCGCCGAGCCGTCTTCCCGTGCCACCGCGCTCACGTCGCTGATTTCCGCCTTGACCTCGCCCGGGTGCGGCGACAGCAGCAGGATCCGGTTGCCGATGCGAATGGCCTCGGCAATCGAGTGCGTGACGAACATCACGGTGAAGTGAGTGCCTTCCCAGAGCTGCAGCAGTTCGTCCTGCATCTGCTGACGGGTCAGCGCATCCAGGGCGGCGAAAGGTTCGTCCATCAACAGGATGTCCGGCTCCATGCACATCCCACGCGCGATGGCCACGCGCTGCTTCATGCCGCCCGACAGGGTATGCGTGTAGCTATTGGCGAACTTTTCCAGCTGGACCTTTTTGACAAAGGCCATGGCCTTGTCGCGCGCCTCGGACCGGTGCATTTTGCGGGCCACGATCAACGGGAACATGACGTTTTCCAGCACGGTCTTCCAGGGCAGCAGCTGATCGAACTCCTGGAAGACCATCATCCGGTCGGCACCCGGCCGCTTGACCGCCTGCCCCTTGATGCGGATCTCTCCTTCGTCGGGGGCGAGGTAGCCCCCGACGGCCTTCAGGAGAGTGGATTTTCCGCAACCTGACGGGCCCAGCAACACAAAACGATCACCGCTGTCCACGTCGAAACTGACCTTGGAGGTTGCAGTGACAATGCTTTCCGACGTCTTGTAGCGCAACGTGACGGAATCGACCTCAAGCAGATGCGGCATGATGAAACTCCGTGACCCTCAGTTAGTTACCGTTCAGGGAAGCCGACGCGGGCAGGAAATAATCCGTCCACTTCGTGGGCATGGTCTTCAGGATGCCGACTTTGTGCATGTGCTCGGCAAACTTCATGGATCCCAGCGGCTGAGTGGTGTAATCCATCATGCCGGGCTGGGCCAGAAGATCCATCAGCTCTTCAGGGCTCGTCTTGTCACCGCTGAGCTCGCGGTAGATGTCGACGGATTCTCGCGTGTGAGCCTTGATGTAGTCGATGGCCTGTTGCGAAGCCATCAGCACCGCCTGGATGATCTTCGGGTTGGCATCCGCAAACTTGGTCGTAGTAAACAGCGTGGACTGCGACAGGCCACCCTTGACGATGTCCGTCGAGCGGATCACGACATGGGCGTTGGGCACGGTCTTGAGCTCACGGTACGAGTACGGCGGCGCGCCGAAATGCGAACCGACTTCGCCACTGGGGTTGGCCAGCATGGCCGCCGCATCCGGGTGTCCCATCTGGACGGTATTGGCATCCAGCCTGGACCATTGGTCGGGTCCGAAGAGCTGTGCGGCCGCCATCTGCAGCAGCAGCGCCTGGGTGGAGACCCGGACCGTCGGCACGGCGATCTTGTCCTTCGGGCCGTAGTCCTTGAGCGAATGGATCTTCGGGTTGCGCGTCACCAGATCTTCCGGCAGCGCGGAATTCGTCGCGATCCCCTTGACCTGCCCCTTCGTGCGATCCCACAGCAGCAACATGTTCCCCAGGCCGCTATTGACGATCTGGACGTTTCCGGACAAGAGCGCATCGGTCGCCGCGCCGCCGCCGCTGAACGACCGCCAGTTGACCTTCAGACCCGTTACGCCTTCCTTGGCGGCTGCCTTTTCGATCAGCCCCTGCTTTTCCATGACCAGGGCCGGCAGGTAGAGAATGCTGGGTTGCTTGGTGATCATGATCTCGTGGGCTTCCTGGGCCGTCGCGGCGCCGCTGAACGCAGCGGCTGCGGCACAGACGGTCACACTCAGGCTGATGCGAGAAAGTAATTTCATGGCAAGTCTCCATCCGTTGTGAAAGTCTTAATTTTTAGGACACCCGGATTCTGCTCAATCCCAGGATATATCGTCCGTCATCATACGACCAAAAAACCAGGCATGACAGCAGAGATATCTAGGGAAATCCCTGAATTCTGGGGATCATCCGTATGACGACAGACCTGTTCTCCCTTCCGCCACACGCCCTGCAGGCCACCCAGGTCATCAGACGTCCACGGAGCCGCCCGCATGACAATCGAAGCCTGAAAGACCAGCTAGGACACGGGCGTAAAATCGAAAACCTGACAACCCAACAAGGACATCACCGTGTTTCCTCAACGACTGACCGACGGCTACGCATCCTTCCTGCACGGGCGCCTGGCGACAGAACACGCGCGCTATCAGGAACTGGCGGAAAAAGGCCAGCATCCGGACATCATGCTGATCAGTTGCGGAGATTCACGAGTGGCTCCGGAAACGATCTTCGATGCGGGGCCCGGCGAGATGTTCGTGGTGCGCAACATCGCGGGCATCGTCCCGCCTTGCGACACAGACCCGGAAACTGCCTATCACGGCACCAGCGCCTGCGTGGAATTTGGCGTCAACGCTCTAGAGGTCAGCCACATCGTCATCATGGGCCATGCCAGCTGCGGCGGCGTGGCGGCTTACGCCAACAAGGCAGCCCCTTTGTCCAAGCGCGATTTCATCGGTAAATGGATGTCGCAGATCCAGCCGGTGGCCGACAAGGTCGGGCCCCAGACCGGCGACCACGCCGAGTGGATCCGCAACATGGAATGGGGTGTGGTGGAATACAGCATGAACAACCTGATGACATTTCCGGCGGTGCGCGAACGCGTCGAAGCCGGCCTGCTGACCATCCACGGCGCCTATTTCGGCGTGGCGACCGGCGTGCTGTTCATCCGCAACCCAAAAACCGGAAAGTTCGAGCCCTATCAGGAATGAACGCAGGGGCGGGCCGCCACAGGATTGCCCCGGCGCCAGGGGCATCTTCAGGCGGGCCGCCAGTCCAGCGGCCAGTCGCCACGGCGTGCGTTCTGCAGCCACAAGGCGCAGCTGAGCGTCTTGGCATCGGTGACACCACCGGTGCGGCAGGCCTCGAAGAACGCGTCATCCGACATCGTTCGAACGTCCAGGAATTCGTCTTCGTCCAGATGCCGGGCCCCCGCCCGCAGGTCCCGCGCAAAGAAGATATGGATGACCTCGGTGGAATACGCGATCGCCAGATGCAGGTCGCCGGCATGCGCCCACTGCCCTGCCGTATAGCCGGTTTCCTCTTGCAGTTCCCGCTGCGCGCAGCGCAACGAATCTTCGCCGGGATCCAGCTTGCCCGCCGGAAATTCCGTCATGACCCGCCCCACCGGGTAGCGGAACTGGCGCTCCAGCAGCACATGATCCGCATCCAGCAGCGGAATAATGACCACGGCTCCTGGGTGCACGATGTATTCCCGTGTGGACGTGGCCCCATCGGGCATGCGGACGGTATCGCGACGCGCCTTTAAAAAGCTGCCCTCACACAGGGATTCGCTGCGAAGCAGGGTTTCGCGCAGATGGGGATCGGAAGCGTCGGACATGGGGGTCCTGAATGGTTGCGGATGCCGGCGGGCCAAAAAGGATAACAAATATACACGCATCGCAAGACGCCCCAGCCATCGAAACAAGCACCAGGAAGCGCCTATACTTGCTTTAGTTTTTCACCCAGAGTCCCTTTCATGAAGCTGTCTTCCGCCGCCGGAACCGGCCATCACCACTGAAGGCTGTCCCGTCTTGAAGAAATTCCTGCTGCTTGTCTGGGGGCTGCTGCTCTGCCCCCAGATCGTCTGGGGACAGGCCTCCCTGATCGCAACATCCCTGTCGCCCGGCACGGTCCTGGCCCAGCCGCCCGCCAGGATCACGCTGGCCTTCAATGAACCCGTCAGCGTCACGCTCGTCCAGCTGATCGACCCGCAGGGCCGCAAGCTGCCCGCGCACGCGGTGCGCGACGGGGCGACCGAAATCCACATCCCGGTGCCGGTGGACACCACACAGGGCACCTATCTGCTGAGCTGGCGTGTGGTCTCAGCGGACGGCCAGCCGGTGGGCGGCACCCTGGACTACGCGGTAGGCGCGCCCAACGCACAGAACAGCGCCACAGAGCCTCCCTCCCAGGGCCTGCGCAACGGCCTTATCTGGCTGGCACGCTGGCTCGGCTATCTGTGCCTGTTCGCCACCGTGGGAGGCGCCCTGTTCCGGACCCTGAACCCGACCGACCGACAGGGCTGGGCACGGCCGTTTCTGATCACGGGGCTGGCATTGATCCCGGTCGATCTTGTGCTGCAGGGGCTCGACCTGCAGGATGCCGGATGGGCCGGACTGATCGCCCCTTCAGTCTGGGGGGCCGCTCTGGCCAGCCGATACGCCTGGACCCTGGGCCTGATGGTCCTGGCACTGCTGGCCGCCAGCCGGGCGATGAATACCCAAGGCGCGGGGGCGACCCGTATCGCCGCGCTGACCAGTCTCATCCTGGCGGGACTGGCCCTGGCCGCCAGCGGCCACGCGGGCACGGCCGATCCCCAATGGCTGGCACGGCCGGCCGTGACCCTGCACGTCATGATGGCCATCTTCTGGATCGGCGCCCTGATCCCGCTGGCACGTTCCCTGAACCGGCATCGCACCGCGCACTCCGCCGGTGGCGCCTCCGCCGCGCGATCCACATCCACGCCCTCGGGCAGTCGCGCCCAGACCTCTGCCGCCAGCCTGTCAACCGCCGAGCCGCTGGCCCGCTTTTCGGCCTGGATCGTCTCCGCGGTCCTGCTGCTGGCCGGCACGGGGTTGGTGCTGACGGGGCTGCAGGTGGATCGCCTGAGCGATCTGTGGCAAACCGACTATGGCCAGCTGCTGCTCGCCAAGCTGGCGCTGGTCGTCCTGTTGCTGCTGCTGGCCACCGGCAACCGCTGGCGGCTGACGCGGCCGGCATTGGCCGGCTCCGCCGTCGCACAACAACGGCTGCAGCGCGGCATCTGGCTGGAAGTCGTCGTAGGCGTGCTGATCCTGGTTGCGGTTTCGCTCTGGCGCTTCACACCGCCACCCCGCAGCCTGGATGCCGCCGCTGGCGCCTACCAGGGCCGAATGCAGCATCTGAACTTCCCGAAGTCGCTGGAAAATTCCCAGGTCCGCGCGCTGCTCGCGCCTGCCGGGCGCCACGGCAACGTCTGGTCGATCCGGCTGGAAACGCCGGCGGGCAAACCATTCAAGGCCCAGGCGGTCACGCTGAATCTGAGCAACCCGTCCGAAGGCATCGAGCCGCTGTCCCGTCAGGCCAACCGACGCAAGGACAGCGACTGGCTCGTCGGCCTGCCGCCGCTACCCGATACCGGTCAGTGGCAGGTGACGCTGGACGTGCTGGTGGACGATTTCGACCAGATCACACTGGACGGACCGCCCGCCGCCTCGTCTACGGCGCGGATGGCGGACCCCGTCGATTCCGGTCACTAAGACTGCGGAGCCCTCATGTTTACTCTGTCACCCCGAACCCACGCGAGCAAGGCCGCGCACTACGCCGACCTGGCCGAGCAGGCGCACGGCCTGATCTCAGGCGAGCCCGATCTGATCGCCAATGCGGCGAATTTCAGCGCCCTGGTCTTTCACAGCCTACCGCAGCTGAATTGGGCGGGCTTCTATCTGTTCGACGGCACCGAACTGGTGGTCGGCCCCTTCCAGGGCAAGCCGGCCTGCATCCGCATCGCGCTGGGCAAGGGCGTCTGCGGAACGGCGGCGCAAACCCGGCAGACCCAGGTCGTGCAGGACGTGAACGCATTCGCCGGCCACATCCCCTGCGATTCGGCCTCGCAGTCGGAAATCGTGGTTCCGCTGGTGCACGCCGACGGTTCCCTGCTGGGCGTCTGGGACGTGGACAGCCCGGTCATAGGGCGTTTCGACGAGGAAGACCGGCACGGCATGGAAGCGCTGTGCCGGGTGTTCATGGGGCATCGATCCGCTTAGCGATCGCCTGCCCCATTTCAGTCGTACTGGCCGTACCGCCCAGGTCGCGAGTGCGCGGCCCGTGTTCCAGGACCTGCTCGATCGCGGTCATGAGTTCAGCGGCGGCGGTCTGGCAGGCCGGTTCCTGCTGCCCCAGGAATTCCAGCATCATGACCGCCGACCAGATCATGCCGACCGGGTTGGCGATGTTCTGTCCATAGATGTCCGGCGCGGACCCATGCACAGGCTCGAAGAGCGACGGGAAGGCGCGTTCCGGATTCAGGTTGGCCGACGGCGCGATGCCGATCGTGCCGGTGCAGGCGGGCCCCAGATCGGACAGGATGTCGCCAAACAGGTTGGACGCCACCACGACGTCGAAGCGCTGCGGCTGCAGCACGAACCGGGCGCACAGAATGTCGATGTGATGTTTGTCCCAGGCGACGTCGGGATAGTGCGCGGCCATGGCCTGCAGCCGTTCATCCCAGTACGGCATGCTGATCGCGATGCCGTTGGATTTGGTGGCGGATGTCAGCTGGCGCCGGGGCCGCCGTTGCGCCAGTTCGAAGGCGTATTTCAATACCCGGTCGGTCCCGTGGCGGGAAAAGACCGATTCCTGGATCACGACTTCGCGATCGGTGCCCTCGTAGATCCGGCCGCCCAGATTGGTGTATTCGCCTTCGGTATTCTCGCGCACCACCCAAAAATCGATGTCGCCCGGTTTGCGGCCCGCCAACGGCGCCGCCACGCCCGGCATCTGGCGGACCGGCCGCAGATTGATGTATTGGTCGAATCCGCGGCGGAACTTCAAGAGCGACCCCCACAGGGACACGTGGTCCGGCAGCACGTCGGGCCAGCCGACCGCCCCGAAGAGGATCGCGTCGAAGTCCCGCAGGTGCTCGAACCAGTCCGCAGGCAGCATGTCGCCATGACGCTGCCAGTATTCGGCGCAGGCCCAGTCCAGATGTTCGTACCGCAGGGACAGGCCGTGACGGCGCTGCAGGACTTCCAGAGCCCGCAAGGCTTCGGGCATGACTTCCTTGCCGATTCCGTCGCCCGGAATTACGGCGATTTTGAATGTGCGCATGACGTGACCGCCAAAATGACAATTTTTAGCATGCGCCGGCCGGATTGAGCGAATCCCCGTCCGCATGCACGCCGGATGCGCCGATGTTGGCCACGCCAAAGGTCAGGGGCGCTCGCCGCGCGCCAGGCGGGCCTCGATGGCGGCGATCACGGGTGGCAGTTCAGCGACCGTCCGGATGACGTAATGTGCGCCGGCCCCCCATAATTTTTCTTCCGCGGGGCGGCAATGGGCCGATTGTTGGTCGGATGACAACGCCGACCAGCCATCCCAGGTCAGGCCGACCTCATTGCCGGATGCGGACAGACCCACAGTCCACATCCCGGCGGCCAGTCCTTCCGCAATGCCGGGCACGGTATCGTCCACCTTGACGCAGGCCACCACGTCGCGGCTGCCCAGCTCGATCATGTTCGCCAACGCCATCCAGGGGCCGGGGCGCCCGCCCACCTTCAGATCGTCGCTGGCGACCACATGATCGGGCGCATAACCGGCCTGCGCGGCGATTCCGACCAGGACTTCCATGATCTGGCGTGGATACCCCGAGCAGGAACCGATGCGGATGCCGCGTCCGCGCAGTTCCGCCACGGTCTGCAAGGCACCCGGAATCGGCGCCGAATACTGCCCTACCCGGGCAACCTGCAGGGGCATGAAGGCGGCATAGACCGCATCCACATCCGCGCGGCTCATCGCATGACCATACCTGGCTCGCCAGCGCGCATCGATCTCCGGCACCTGGCCCAACATCCGGATGTGATCCCATTTCGCCAGGCCCATCGGACCGCGCGCTTCTTCCAGCGTGATGGCAACGCCCAGTTCGGCAAATGCGTCCACCAACACCTGCGTCGGTGCGAAAGAACCAAAATCGACGATGGTGCCGGCCCAGTCGAAGATGACCGTATCGATCGACAGGGGGATATCGCGGGTCGCATGCGAGCGCATGATCTCATTCCATGTGATGAAGGGGGATGTCGGCGGTACGGCCGGCTTCCGGTTGCGGCAACCAGCCCAGCTCCATCAACGCCGCCTGCACGGCGGTCACGGCCTGCCGGATCTCGCCCTGATCGATCGCGCCGATGCAGCCGACACGAAAAGTCTCCACCCGCGTCAGCTTGCCCGGATACAGCAGGAAGCCACGCGCGCGCACGGCATCGTAGAAACGTCCGAAGTCATAGTCCGGATGATCAGGGGCATGCCAGGTCACGATGATGGGCGCTTGCAGATCGTCCGGCAGGAAACGGCGCAGACCCAGGCCTTCGAGCCCCGCGCACAAGGCCGCGCAATTGGCGGTGTAGCGGGCCAGCCGGGCGGGCTGCCCGCCCTCGTCCCGGTACTGGTCCAGCGCGCTGGCGAAGGCCGCCACGACATGCGTCGGCGGCGTGAAGCGCCACTGCCCGGTCCGCCGCATATAGTCATGCTGATCGACGAGATCCAGGGCCAGGGAGTGGCTGTTGCCATCGGCGGCGGCCAGCGCTTCCTGGCGCACGATCACGAAACTGACGCCCGGCACGCCTTCCAGGCACTTGTTGCTGGATGCGATCAGCGCATCGTAGGGTACCGCCCGCGCGTCCAGCGTCAAGGCGCCAAAGGCGCTCATCGCATCGACGATCAGGCGCCGTCCGGCGATCGCCACTACGTTGGCGATCGCAGCCACCGGATTGAGGATGCCGGTGCTGGTCTCGCACTGGATCACGCCGACGTGGCTGATGGTCGGATCGGCCTCCAGCCGGGCCGCCACCTCGGCGGGCTCGTGCCAGGCATCGTCCACGACCTCATAGACCGCAACCTGCCGGCCGATCGCCCCGGCGATCCGCGCCATGCGTTTGCCATAGACGCCATTGACCAGCACCAGCAGCTTTCCGCCGCGCGGCACCAGATTGCCGACGGCCGCCTCGACGGCGAACGTCCCTGAACCCTGCAGGGGAACGCACACATGGGTCGCCTGCGCGCCGGCGATCGCCACCAACTGGCGGCAGACGCTGGCGGTCATGGCACTGAAGGCACTGTCCCACGAGCCCCAGTCGCTCAGCATGGCAGCCTTGGTGGCCAGACTGGTCGTCAACGGTCCTGGAGTCAGCAAAATAGGTTCACGCATGGGATTCGATCCGGAAACAGGAACAGGCCGCCAAAGAAACGGGGCTACCGATCATCGGCGGTTTCATGGCTGGCGCCACCGCTGCGTGCGCCGGGTCAGCCAGCCTGACAGGAGGGCAAACAGCAGCGATACGACAGCCGAGGACGCGACGATCAACGTCGCCATGGCAGCCGCGGCGGCGGTGTCGCCCGCATCGTCCATATTGAGCACGGCCACCGAGGCCAGCACGGTGTCGGGGGTGTAGAGGAAGATCACGGCCGACACGGTCGTCATGGCCGACACGAACAGGAATCGGGCGATCTCCAGGATGGCCGGCAGGCAGACCGGCACCGTAACGCGCCGGAATGTCGTCCACAGTGGCACTTTCAGCGACGCCGCCACCGCCTCGAACTCACGATCCATTTGCGCGAGCGCCGTCACAGCCGTCAGATGGGCCGTGGTGTAGAAGTGCGCGACCGTGCACAGCACCAGCAGACTCATCGTGCCGTACAGCGGCAGCCACGCATTGCCATTGAAAAAGAACACATAACCCAGGCCCAGCACCAGTCCGGGCACCGCCATCGGCAGCATGGCGAACAGCCGGATCAGGGTTCGCGCCAGGGCCGCGCCGGTCAGCTTTTCCTGCAGCCAGGCCCCCGTGAACACGAGCGCGGTGCCGGCCAGGGCCGTCAACGCAGCCAGCCGCAGACTGTTGCGGTAGGCCAGCCAGCCACCGCCATCCATATCGTCGAAATCGAAGTGGGCCAGGGTCAGGTCCAGGCGATACGGCCACAGATGGATGAAGGCCGCCGCCACCGCCATGCCCAGCATGACGAGCAAGCTGCCTCCGACGGCCACGCAGACCAGCAGCCCAGCTGTGCTGGCCATCCGCGAGTCGGTCGGCCGCAGTGGCCGCGCCTGGGCCGTCAGCAGCGCTTTTTGGCGCTTTTGCAAAGCGTGATCGACCCAGAAGCTGAAGACCGCCGGCAGGAGCAGCAGCAGGCCGATCACCGCGCCTTTGGGGAAATTCTGCTGGCCGATCACCTGCTTGTAAGCCTCGACCGCCAGCACGGGATACTGTCCCCCGATCACCTTGGGGACGCCAAAGTCCGTGATGACCAGCGTGAACACCACCATCGCCGCCGACACCAGGCCGTAGCGCGCCGAGGGCAGCGTGATGGTCAGCCACTGACGCACGCGGCCCGCCCCCAGGGCGCTGGCCGCCTCGTAGAGACGGGCATCAGTCACCGACAGCGCCGTGACCAGGATCATCAGCGCATGCGGAAAGGTATAGAACACCTCGCCGATCACGATCCCCGGCAGCCCGTAGATGCTGCCGTCGGGAAACCAGCTCTTGAGCAGCCCCTGGTTGCCGAACAGATAGACCAGGGAAATCGCCGGCAGCAAGGACGGCGCCAATAGCGGTATCAGGGCCAGATAGCGGAAGAGCGGCTTGCCCGGCATGCGAGTACGGGTCAGCGCTGCCGCAAAGCCGAACGCCAGCGGCATGACGATGGCCGTCGTCGACAGCGCCACGACGGCGCTATTGCCCACGATGTGGGGGAAGCCAGGAGCGGCCACAATGCCGACGAAATGCGCCAGGCCCACAAAACTGCCGTCGGCGCCCGCCAGCGCCTTGCCCAGGATGGCCGCCAGCGGCAGCACCAGGCCAAGCAGCAACAGCCCGACAACCACCCAGGCCAGACCGCCGGCCCAGCGCTGGGAGGCATCCCGGGGCGGCGTCCGCAGCGTCAGAACCGCGGATATCATGCCGCCACCGACGCGAACATGCGCAGCTTGTCCGCCGGCAGGGTGATCGGCACCAGGCGACCCGGCACGAGCCGCAGCACAGCCAGCTCGTCATGCGAGATGTCGGCCTGCAGGGACAGGTGCCCCCAGACCGGAACGATCAGACTGACCCGGCAGAATCCGCCCATCTGCTCGATTTTCTCCGGACGCGCCAGCGCGCTGTTGACCCCCCCGCACCAAGTGGGATGCAGGCGCACATCCTCCGGACGCAGGAACACCCGCCCTCTTTGTCCGGTCGTGGGCAGGGCATGCGTCATCGCCAGGATCACATCCCGCAGGGCGATCTGTCCGACGCCGCACACCGTGGCATCGAACCAGTTGGCCCGCCCGACAAAATCCGCCACGAACGCCGTGCGCGGCGTGCGATAGATTTCCGCGGGGGTGTCGATCTGTTCGATGCGGCCCTGGTTCATCACCACGACGCGATCGGCCATGGTGAGCGCTTCCTCCTGGTCGTGCGTGACCATCAGCGTCGTGATCCCCAGCCGGCCCTGCAAGGCCTTGATCTCGCGGCGCAAGTGTTCCCGCACGCGGGCATCGAGCGCCGACAGCGGTTCATCCAGCAACAACAGGCCGGGATTGGTTGCCAACGCACGCGCCAGCGCCACGCGCTGCTGCTGACCGCCGGACAACTGAGCCGGGTATTTGTGCCCGATACCCTGCAGGCCGATCAGATCCAGCAATTCTCCCACCCGCCGCACCTTGCCACCGTGCCGGCCCTTCAGGCCGTAGGCGATGTTGTCCGACACGGTCAGATTGGGAAACAGCGCATAGCTCTGGAAGACAATGCCGTAGTCGCGCTTCGCGGCCGGCAATTGCGTGACGTCGCGGCCCGACAGCAGAACGCAGCCGGCGCTGGGGCTTTCCAGGCCGGCGACGATCCGCAGCAAGGTCGTCTTGCCGCAGCCCGAAGGCCCCAGCAGGCACAGCAGTTCGCCTTTCTCGACGGACAAGTCGATCCCTTCGATCGCCATGAAGTCGCCAAAGCGCTTATGCAGGCCCTGCACCCTCAGCGCGGGTTCCGCGACCAGGTCGCGGCCGGCTGGAGCGTTCCAGTTCATGTTCCGAGGCTCCGACTCACTTCTTCGGCTCGGACTTGCTGTCGTAGCGCTGCGTCCAGGCCGCCAGGATGCGGTCGCGGTTCGCTGCCGACCAGCGCAAGTCCTGCTTCACGAGCAGCGACTCGTAGTTCGCGGGAATGTAGGGGTTGGAAGCGGCTACTCCTGGATAGGCCACGACCGCAAAATTCTTCGCGTAAAGTTCGTTGGCATTGCGCGAGGCGGACCAGTCGGCCAGCTTCTTGGCCGCCGCCAGGTGTTTCGTGCCCTTCATGATCGCCGTGGCCTCCACGTCCCAGCCCAGGCCTTCCTTGGGGAACACCAGATCGATCGGCGCGCCTTGCGCTTTGCTCTGCGCCGCCCGGTATTCGAAAGAGATCCCGATGGGGAATTCGCCGGTGGCCGCCTGTTTGCACGGCTTTGAGCCCGAATGCGTGTACTGGGCAATGTTCCGGTGCAAGGCATCCATGTAGGTCCATCCGCCCTCTTCGCCGAACAGCTTGAGCCAGGCTGTGACGTCGAAGTAGCCGGTACCGCTGGACGCCGGATTCGGCATCACGATCCGGCCCTGATATTCCGGCTTGGTCAGATCCTTCCAGGTCTCGGGCTTCTTCAGCCCCAGCTTCGCCGCTTCGACCGTGTTGAAGCAGATCGTCGCCCCCCAGACATCCATGCCGACCCAGGTCGGCGGATTGGCGTCATCGACATAGGCTTTGTTCAGCTTCTCCACCCCTTTGGGCGCATAGGGCTGCAACATGCCCTGCCGATCCAGCACCAGCAGCGACGAGGCGGCAACGCCCAGGACCACGTCAGCCTGCGGTGCCGCCTTCTCGGCCAGCAGCTTGGCTGTGATGATCCCGGTGGATTCCCGGACCCACTTGATCTTGACGCCGGGCACGTCTTCCTCAAATTTCCGCTGGTACGCCTTGAGTTGATCGGCTTCCAACGCGGTATAGACGGTCAGCGTGGTGTCGGCCCAGGCCTGCGCGGCAAACAGGGCGAAGAGGCCGACGGCGAGGCGGGAGAGTGTCAGGGTCTGCATAGGAATCCTTCTGTCTCGTTGGGCTCCGGATCGAGCGAGAAGGATTCTAGGGATGCAATGTGACAGGGGTGTGAATGGTCAGGGCACAGAAGACCCGGCGAGTCGCGACTCAGGGATGACACGAGGCAGGGACATCAGGCACCATGTGACCTATAGACAGGCACGTTTCCCGGGAGCCGCCATGCGATTTGCCATCCATTGCGCAGAATTGGCTCTCTGCGCCCTTGCCGCCCTGTGCGCGGCAGCCCTGCCCAGTGCCGCTGCTGGCGCTGCGAGCGCCATCGTGTCGCGCAACGCGGGCACCCTGCCAGATGACGGTGGCAGGCCGTTCACGGTCCGGCGCATCGCCACGTTCGACCACCCCTGGGCGATCGCCTTCCTGCCTGACGGCCGCCTGCTCATCACCGAAAAGCCAGGGAAAATCTTCATCACGACGCGAGATGGCGCCAAGACCGAAGTGCATGGAGTCCCCAGGGTTTACTACCGCGGCCAGAACGGCCTGCTGGACATCGCTGTTTCACCGCGCTTCGCGCAAGACGCGACGGTATTCTTTACTTACGTCGCCCCCGAGGACAACGGAGGCGTCCTGACCCTGGCGCGCGCACGGCTGGCGGAATCCGGCCATCAAGCCTCGCTGGACGATCTGCGCATCCTGTGGCGGCAGCAGCCCGCCAGCCGGGGCGGCCAGCCCGGCGGCATCATCGCCTTCCCGCCGGATGGCCGGCATCTTTTCCTGAGCGTCGGCGACCGCATGGAACCCGATTCGGCGCAAAATCCCGATGCCGCCCGGGGGAAGATCCTGCGCCTGAACCCGGATGGCTCAGCCCCGGCGGATAATCCGCTGGCCGGGCAACCGGGCGTCCGCGCACTGACCTGGACGAGCGGCCACCGCAACCCGTACGGGCTGGCGTTCGCCCCGAACGGGCAATTGTGGGAAACCGAGATGGGCCCCAAGGGCGGCGACGAATTGAACCGGATCATTCGCGGCAAGAACTACGGCTGGCCCATCGTTTCCAATGGCGACCAATACGATGGCACCCCGATTCCCAGGCACAGCACCCATCCGGAATTCGAAACCCCCCGTGTCTACTGGACCCCGGTGATCGCGCCCGCCGGACTGGCCTTCTATCAGGGCCCGCAGTTCCCGGCATGGCAGGGTTCGGCACTGATCGGCGGCCTGGTTTCCCATGGCTTGGCCAGGATCGCCTTCGAACCCGATGGCAATGCCCGGCAGGCCGACCGCTGGCCCCTGGGCGCCCGCATCCGCGACGTGGCCGTCGCACCCGACGGGACGGTATGGGTGATCGAAGACGGCCCGAACGCGGCGTTGCTGCGGCTGGTGCCGCGTAGCCAGTCTAACCGGTAAGCATCACGAGCTAGACACCAGGTCGCGAAGCACCTCCGGGTAACGTTCCGCGACCGTAATCAGCGTCTGCGCCGCGCCTGACGGCTTGCGGCGTCCCTGCTCCCATTCCTGCAATGTCCGTACCGACACTCCCATGAGTGCCGCGAATTGCGTCTGAGACAACTGGGAACGCAGCCGCGCCTGCGCCACTGGCGAATGCACCACCGTGCCGGCGCCAGCCTTCATCTGACGCACCGAGGCGAGCAATTTCTCGCCCAACTCCGTCCCTGTCATGCTGTCACGTGGGGTCATTTTCAAGCTCCTCTTTGATTGCCCTGAGCAGGTACGCTGGAATGCTACCCCGTACCGACTTGGCGTAAATCACCAGCAGGTAAATTACGCCATTCTCGAGACGGTTGTAGTAGATGACCCTGACGCCGCCCCGCTTTCCCACCCCTGAACGGGACCAACGCACCTTGCGACATCCACCGGATCCAGGAATCACTTCTCCCGCCAGCGGATTCCGCGCCAACCAGGCAGAAAATTCACCACGCTCATCTTCGTGCCAGATAGTCTTTGCATCCGCTGTGAAGATCGGCGTCTCAATGATGGTGTACATCGATATTATACGTCTAAGACGTATCCCCGTATGATGAACTCAAGATGAGCCACCATAGCCGAGAGGGCACGCGTCGTCCCTAGCAACGGGATATGAAGGTCACGGATGAGTCCATCCGTGACGACATGCCCAGGTTTGTCAGTCACTTTTCTTGGTTCCACTGGACTCCATCAGAAGAACCGCATAATGCCGATTTAAAGTGGAAACAAAAAAGAAAAAGCCGGATCAGATAATCATCTGATCCGGCTTCTGGAATATGGTCGGGGTGACATGATTCGAACATGCGACTCCTACGTCCCGAACGTAGTACTCTACCAGGCTGAGCTACACCCCGACGGTGATGCTTGGATGGCTGCAAACGCAGGGTCTGCAATCATCCTCGGGAACTTTCAACGATCGCGCTCGACCGCGAAAGCACAGAATTTTAGCAGAGTTTCCCGATAAACGGAATCCGGGAAGGCGGACAGCGCCTGCCTGGCCAGATCGGCCTCGGCGCGGGCCGCCTGGCGCGTGTAGTCCAGGGCGTCGGTGGCATGGATGGCGCGCGCCACCGCCTCGAAATCCGCATGGCCGGTTTCGATCGCCTGGCGGATCAGGCTGCGCTGATCCGCCGTGCCGGTTTCCAGGACACGGATCAGCGGCAGGGTGGGCTTGCCCTCGCGCAGGTCGTCGCCCACGTTCTTTCCCAGCGCCTGCACATCGCCGCTGTAGTCCAGCACGTCATCGATCAGCTGGAAGGCGGTGCCGACGTGGCGGCCGTAAGCGGCGGCGGCCGATTCCTGTTCAGGCGTCACACCTGAAATGATGGCCCCCACCTGGGCAGAGGCCTCGAACAGTTTTGCTGTCTTGTAGCGCACGACCTGCAGATAGCGATCGAGTGACACATCCGGATCATGGACGTTCAGGAGCTGCAGGACCTCGCCCTCGGCGATGACGGTGGTGGCCGCGGACAACACGGCCATGGCGGCCATGGACCCCGATTCAACCATCATCTCGAAGGAACGGGAATACAGGTAGTCGCCCACAAGAACGCTGGCGGCATTGCCAAAGACGGCGTTGGCGGTTTCGCGGCCCCGGCGCATGTCGGATTCATCGACCACGTCGTCATGCAGCAGCGTGGCGGTATGGATGAATTCGACCACGGCGGCCAGCCGGTGGTGATTGTCGCCCTGGTAGCCCAGGGCGCCCGCAACCAGCAGCATCATGGCCGGGCGCATGCGTTTGCCCCCTGCGCCGACGATGTAGTCGCCGATCGTGCGGATCAGGACGACCTCGGAATCCAGGCGTGAGCGAATGACCGCGTCGACCGCCTGCATGTCGGACACGATGGGGGCAAACAGTTCAGAGAAATTCAAGACGGACCCGAATGCTGATGGGCGCCCGCCGGTGGCGGCCGCAAAGACCCAGATTATACTTTCCAGATCACAATCAGGAGAACCCGGTGGCCGACCCCCAACTGCAGGCACTCATGGATCGAGCACTGAACGTGCTGGCTCAGCTCGAAGCCTGGCTGCCCCCCGCCCCCCCAACGATCGACTGGACGGCCAGCGCCTACCGCTGGCAACGCCGTGGCGCGCGCGGCTGGCTGGATGCGGTCCACCGCGTCGCCCCCATCCATCTGGGGGACCTGCGGCACGTCGATCGGCAAAAGGCGACTCTCGAACGCAACACGCTGGCATTCCTGCGGGGCAAGCCCGCCAACAACGTGCTCATGACCGGCGCCCGCGGCACCGGAAAGAGCTCGCTGGTGCGCGCCCTGCTGGACGCCTACGCCTGCCAGGGCCTGCGCCTGATCGAGATCGACAAGTCCGACCTGAGCGATCTGGGCCAGATCGTCGAACTGATCCAGGGCCGGCCGGAACGCTATATCGTCTTCTGCGACGATCTGTCCTTCGAGGAAGGGGAAGCCAGCTACAAGGCCCTGAAATCGGCGCTCGACGGTTCCGTCGCGTCCCCAGGCGACAACCTGTTGATCTATGCCACCTCGAACCGACGCCACCTGATGCCGGAATACATGCACGAAAACCTGGAAGCCCAGCACCAGACCGACGGCGAGATCCACCCCGGCGAGACCGTCGAAGAAAAAATTTCCCTGTCCGAACGCTTCGGGCTGTGGCTGTCGTTCTACCCCTTCGCACAGAACGACTACCTGGACATCGTCAACCACTGGCTGGCCTTCCACGGCTGCGATGCGGACCAGATCCACGCCGCCCGCACCGAGGCCCTGCAATGGGCGCTCGAACGCGGGTCCCGCTCGGGCCGGGTGGCCCGGCAGTTCGCGCGCGACTGGGCGGCCCGCCATGTCTAAACCCTACATCCGCGTCGCCGCCGGCCTGATCCTGGATGCCCGGGGCCGGCTGTTGCTGGGCCAGCGCCCCGACGGCAAAGCCTGGCCGGGCTGGTGGGAATTTCCCGGCGGCAAGATCGAGGCCGGCGAAACCGTCGAACAGGCGCTTGTGCGCGAACTGGACGAAGAACTGGGCATCCGAGCGACCCGCGTCTACCCCTGGGTCGTGCACGTGCACGAATATCCCAAATCCATCGTCGAACTGGCGTTCTGCCAGGTTACGGCCTGGGAAGGCGAGCCCCACGGCCGCGAAAACCAGGCACTGGACTGGGTGGACCCCTGGGACATCCGCCTGGACGAATCCGAACACCCGATCGCACCGGGCGGCGGCTCGCTGCTGCCGGCGGCCGCCCCGCCGCTGCGCTGGCTGCGGCTGCCCATGCAGTACCGCGTCAGCCACATCCGTCATGCCGACGGGCTGGCCGGCTGGCTGGCACAACTACGCCAGGAACTGCTGCAGGGCCTGCGCATGGTGCAGTTCCGCGAACCTGCGTGGGCGGGTGACACCGACAGCCTGCACGACGCTTTCCAGGCCACCCTGGCCCTATGCCGCCAGCATGGCGCCCGCTGTTTCATCAACAGCTGCCATCCGCACGGCTGGTGGTCGCACGCCGACGGGGTTCAGCTACGCGCAGCCGACGCCGCCCGCATTCTGCAGCAGGACACGCGGCCACCGGGCTGGCTGGGGGTATCGGCGCATGACGCGCAGGACATCGAATGCGCCCGCCAGCTGCAGGCCGACTTCGTGGTGCTTGGGCACGTCCATCCCACCGACAGCCACCCCGGTAGTCCCGCGCTGGGCTGGGCGCGGTTCCGGGAACTCGCCACAGCGGCGGGCCGGCCAGTGTTCGCCATCGGCGGGCAATCCATCGATACGCTCGACGCGGCCCGCCTGCACGGGGCGCACGGAATCGCCGCCATGCGGGGTCAGTTGGTGGGTGGCTCCGAATAGCCACCACCCAGCGCCGCCGCCAACTGCACGGCGGCGGTCAGGCGCTGGGCCCGCAGGTTCAACGAATTCTGCTCGGCGCTGAGCGCACTGGTCTGCGCCTGCACCACATTCAGATAATCCACCAGGCCTGCCTGATATTGATTGGTGACCTGGCGCAGGGTTTCCCGGGCAGCAGCCAGTGCCTGGTCCTGCGCGGCCTGCTCGTCGACCTGGGCCTGCGACTGCACCAAGGCATCCTCGACCTCGCGCAGGGCGTCGAGCACGGTCTTGCGGTAGGCTGCGGCCTGGGCGTCGTACGCGGCCCGAGCGGATTCCACGGCGGCGCTGCGTGCGCCCCCATCGAACAGCGTCAACGCCAACGCCGGGCCCAGCGTCCAGAAACGCGCCGGCGCCATGATCCAGGATGCGAATTCACCCGCCCGGTAGCCGCCCTGCGCGCTCAGTGTCAGATCGGGAAACCAGGCGGCCTGCGCCACACCGATCTTTGCATTGGCCTGGGCCACGCGCCGCTCCGCCGCCGCGACGTCGGGTCGATGCTGCAGCAAGGCGGACGGGACCCCCACCGGAATGGCGGGAACGGCCGGCAGGCCGGCGCCCGGCGGCATCTGGAAGCCGGCCGGCACCAGCCCGAGCAGAATCGCAATGGCATGAATCTGCTGTTCCCGCTGCCACCCCAGCCGGATGCGCTGCACGCGGGCCTGATCCAGCTGCGCTGACGCCGCCGCCACGTCGGCGGGAGACGCCACACCGGCGGCATAGCGATTGCGCGTCATTTCGAGTGCGCGGGCATATTCGTCCAGCGTGCGGGCCAGCAGCGCATCCTGCAGCTGACTGGCGCGAACCCCGAAATACGCCTGGGCCAGGGTCGACCGCAGGCTCAGGCGCATGGCGGCCAGATCGGCCCCGCTGGCCTGCGCACCGGCCCGCGCGCCCTCGACGTCGCGCCGCACCCGCCCCCAGAGATCGACCTCCCAGCCGACGCTGCCCGATAGGGAATAGCTGTTCGAGGGGTTGCCCACACCGGAAATGCCCTGCCCCTCCCGGGTCACCGAGGACGACACACCAACGGACGGGAACAGGCCGGCGCGCGCCGTCCCCAGCGCAGCCTGCGCCTGCCGGTATTGGGCCTCGGCCTGGGCGATGTCCAGATTCCCCTGCGGCATGCGGTCCATCAGCCCATTCAGGTCCGCATCGCCGAAAAGACGCCACCAGTCGGTCTGCAGCGTCCCGTCGGCGGGCTGCGCCCGGCGCCACTGGCCATCCGGCGCGCTCGCGTACACCGCGCCCACGTCCTGGGCCGGCCGATGGTAGTCCGGCCCCACGGCACAGGCGCTCAGAAGCAGGCACGCGGCCAAGGCCACGCCATGGCGCCAGCACCGCCGCGCGATAGGCCGGCATCCGGTTTCAGGCTGGGTGCGCTCACAGGCGCATGGAAGCTGCATCACGTTCATGAATGAATGAGGGATTCAAAGAATTATCACGCAGGCGGCACCACGGTCTGGATCCGCTGAGCGGCGCGGCGCGAGCCACGCAGGCGGTCCAGGCTCAGATACACCACCGGGGTCGTATACAACGTCAGCACCTGGCTGACCAGCAGCCCGCCCACGATCGTCAGGCCCAGAGGCTGACGCATCTCCACCCCGGCCCCGGTTGCCAGCAACAGAGGCATGGCCCCCAGCATGGCCGACAGCGTCGTCATCAGGATCGGTCGCAGCCGTGCCAGGCAGGCCCGGTAGATGGCTTCGCGCGGGTCCAGCCCCTCGCGGCGCTGGGCCTGCAGGGCAAAATCCACCATCATGATGGCATTTTTCTTGACGATGCCGATCAGCAGGAATACGCCGATCAGGGCAATCAGGGTGAATTCCATGCCCACCAGCCGCAGCGCCAGCAGCGCACCCACCCCGGCCGACGGCAGGGTGGACAGGATCGTGATCGGATGCAGGGTGCTCTCGTAGAGCATGCCCAGCACCAGATACATGGCCACCAGTGCGGCCACCAGCATCCAGGGCTGCTGGGCCACGGCGTTGCGCATCAGGCCGGAACTCTGATCCAGTCCGCCTTGCAGTTCCTGTGTGGGCAGGTTGATGCGCGCCACGGCCTGATCGATGGCGGTGAGCGCCTGCCCCAGCGACACCCCGGGGGCCAGACCGAACGACACCGAATCGGCTGCCAGCAGACCTTCATGATTGACCGCGCGTGGCGCGGTGCCCTCGGTGATCCGGGTAAAGGCCAGCAGCGGCACATGCTGCCCCTGAGCGTTGACGACCTGCAGCGCCTGCAGGGAATGCACGTCCTGGGCATAGCGCGATTGCACCCCCATGACCACGTGATACTGGTTGAGTGTGCCATACAGGACGGCCACCTGGCGCTGACTGAAGGCGTTGTTCAGCACCCCCGCGAGATCGGCCATCTGCACGCCCAACTGGCGCGCGGCATCCCGATCGACCACCAGTTCCAGGCGACGTCCCTTGTCCTCGACGTCGTCGTCCACGTCAGCCAGTTCGGGCATCGTGGCCAACACGTTGCGCACCCGGGGCAGCCACAGGTTCAGCAGCCGCAGGTCGCTGCCCATCAGTTGGTAGGAATAGGACCCGGATCGCGAAGAATGCCCGACGAAAATGTCCTGCTGAGGCACCAGGAACATGCGCGCGCCCGGCGTATGCGCGAATCGCGGCCGCAAGCGGTTGACGACCTCGGCGGCGCTGGCGTCACGTTGGTTCAGGGGCTTGAGCTGGATCTGGATGAAGCTGGAATTGCTGCCGCCGCGCCCCCCCGCGTAGGCGGTCACCGTATCCACAGCCGTGTCCGACAGCAGGATCCGACGGAAGACATCCAGCCGCTTCTGCGTTTCGTCGAAGGACGTCCCCGTATCCACCCGGAAAAATCCCATCAGCTGCCCCGTATCCTGCTGGGGAAAGAAGCCTTTGGGAATGCTGATGTACAGATAGACGTTCAGCCCGATCGTCGCCAGCAGCAACAGCAGCACGATGCGCGAATGGTCCAGGGCCCAGCGCAGCGATTTCCCGTAGCCCCGCAGACAGGCATCGCCCAGGCGTTGAGACAGGCGGGCCAGGCGGTTGCGGCGCGCCGGCTGATTGACAGGTGCCACCCGCAGCAGCCGCGACGCCATGACCGGGGTCAGGGTGATCGAGATCAGCAGGGACACGCCGATCGCCACCGACAGCGTGACGGCGAATTCCTTGAACAGGCGCCCGACCAGGCCGCCCACCAGCCATAGCGGAATGAATACGGCGATCAGCGACACGCTCATGGCCAGGACGGTAAAGCCCACCTCGGTCGCGCCGCGCAAGGCCGCCCGCGCCGGACGCATGCCGCGCTCGATGTGGCGCATGATGTTTTCCAGCACCACGATCGCGTCATCCACCACGAAACCGGTGGCGACGATCAGCGCCATCAGGGATATCGTGTTCAGGCTGAAGCCGAACCACCACATCAGGCTGAAGGTGCTGATGAGCGAGGCCGGCACCGCGATGGCAGGAATCAGGGCCGCGCGCCAGTTGCCCAGAAAGGCGAAGACGACGGCAACCACCAGGATCACCGACAGCACCAGGGTGAGCTCGGCCTCGTACAAAGAAGCCCGGATGCTGGGCGTGCGGTCCTGAGCGATCGTCAGCCTCACCTGTTCGGGCAGCAAGGACTGGAACGACGGCAGCAGCGTGCGCACCGCATCGACGGTATCGATGATGTTGGCGTCCGTCTGACGGCGGATGATCAACAGCACCGCCGGCCTGTCGTTGAAGTAGCCCACCTGATTTGTGTCTTCGACCGAATCCTCGACACGCGCCACATCGCTCAGGTGGATCGGGCGCCCGTCCTTCCAGTCCACGATCAACGGGGCGTAGTCGGCCGCCTTGCGCAGCTGCTGGCCCGAGCGGATCTGCCACTGGTTGTCGCCCAGGCGCACCAGCCCCCCGGGCCGCAGGGAATTGACGTCCTGCAGCTTCTGACGCACCTTGTCCAGCGACACGCCCATGGATTCCAGCGCCCGGGGATTCAGCAGGACACGCACCGCCGGCAGGGAACTGCCGCCCACCGTCACCTGCCCCACCCCGCCGACCTGGGACAGTTTCTGCGCCAGCACCGTCGAGGCCAGGTCGTACAGTTCTCCGCGCGTGGCCGTGTCCGAGGTCAGCGCCAGGGTCATGATCGGCGAGGACGAGGAATTCACCTTGCGGTAGACCGGATTGCCGCGCATGCCTGACGGCAGCTGCGGGCGCGCCGCGTTGATGGCCGCCTGCACGTCGCGCGCGGCGCTGTTGATGTCGCGATCCAGTTCGAACATCAGCGAAATCGTGGTCTGGCCCTCGCTGCTGCTCGAGCTCATGCTGCTGATCCCCGCGATCGCACCCAGGGACTGCTCCAGCGGCATCGCCACGCTGGATGCCATGGTCTCGGGGCTGGCGCCCGGCAGCGATGCCGACACCGAGATCATCGGAAAATCCACCTGCGGCAAGGGTGCCACCGGCAGGAACCGCAAGGCCAGCACCCCGGCCAGCACCATGGCCAGACACAACAGGGATGTGCCTACCGGCCGGCGCAGGAACAGGGCGAAGAACCTCATGATCGATCAGGCGCCGTCCGCCGATGCGCCAGCCGCTCGAACATCAGATAGATCACCGGGGTGGTAAACAAGGTCAGCAGCTGGCTGCACAGCAGGCCACCCACCATGGCCAGACCCAGCGGCTGGCGCAGCTCGGCCCCCGATCCGCTAGCGAACATCAGGGGAATGGCGCTGAAAAACGCCGCCAGCGTCGTCATCAGAATCGGCCGAAAGCGCAGCAGCGCCGCTTCATGAATGGCCGCCTGCGGTCCCAGCCCGCGCTCGCGCTGGGCATCCAGCGCAAAATCGATCATCAGGATGGCGTTTTTCTTGACGATGCCGATCAGCAGGATGATGCCGATCACCCCGATCATGTCCAGTTCCACCCCGCCCGCCCACAGCGCCAGCAGGGCACCGACGGCCGCCGACGGCAGCGTGGACAGGATGGTCACCGGATGGATCAGGCTCTCGTACAGCACACCCAGCACGATGTACATGGTGACCACGGCTGCCAGCAACAACAACAAGGTGCTCGACAGAGACGCCTGGAAGGCGCGCGCCGCGCCCTGGAACTGGATCTCGACGGAATCGGGCACCCCCAGCGATACGCGGGCACCCTCGATCGCCTGCACGGCGTCGGAAAGCGCCACACCCGGTGCCAGATTGAAGGACACCGTGGTGGCCGGAAACTGATCCAGGCGCTGGACAGCCAGGCGGGTCACGCCCGGCACGAAACGCGCGACCGTGGACAAGGGCGTCACGCCGCCGCCGGCAGTCGGCACGTGGATGTGCGCCAGCGCCTGCGGCCCGCCGTCCAGCTGCGCGGCGCCGGCTTCGAGCACGACCCGGTACTGCGCCGATTGGGTATAGATCGTGGAGATCAGCCGCTGTCCGAAGGCGTCGTACAGCGCGTCGTCGATCGCCGCCTGAGTGACGCCCAGCCGCGCGGCCGCATCGCGGTCCACCTGCACGTTCAGCGCCAGCCCGTGGTCCTGCAGATCCCCGGCCACGGCGCGCAGCTGCGGCAGGCGCTGCAGGGTCTCGATCAGACGCGGCGCCCACAGGGCCAGCGCGGCATCGTTGGGACTGGACACCGTCATCTGGAACTGGGCGCGGCTGATCTGATCCTCGACTGAGAGTTCCTGCACCGGCTGCAGCCAGACCTGCAATCCCACCACAGCATGCAGAGCCTGGTTCAGGCGGTCGATGACCGCATCGGCCCGCACGCGGCGCTCCGTCAGGGGCTTGAGCGTGATCTGCAGGCGCCCGGTGTTCAATGTCGTATTGTCGCCATCGATCCCGATGAAGGACGTCACCGACGCGACCGCCGGATCCGCCAGCACCCGCTCGACCGCCGACTGCTGCAGGCGGGACATGACGGGAAAGGAGGCTGTCTGCGGGCCCTGGGTGATGGCCTGGATCGCGCCGGTATCCTGCTGCGGGAAAAAGCCCTTGGGAATGCCGGCATACAGCCCGACCGTCACCACCAGCGTCCCCAGTGCGAACCACAGTGTGGCCAACTGATGGGCCAGCACCCACGTCAGCCCCCGGTCGTACGCGGTGACCAGCCGGTCCATGGCACGCCCGGCCCCCCGAAGAAAACGGCCATGTCGCTCTTCGGATTCCGGGCGCAGCATGCGGGCGCACATCATGGGCGTCAGCGTCAGGGAAATCAGCAGGGACAACAGGATCGCCACCGCCAGCGTCACCGCGAACTCGCGAAACAGCCGCCCGACCACGTCGGCCATGAAAAGCAGGGGGATCAGCACCGCGATCAGCGACACGGTCAACGACACCAGGGTGAAGCCGATCTGGCGCGCCCCGCGCAGCGCCGCCGTCAGGGCGTTTTCGCCTTCCTCGATGTGGCGGGCGATGTTTTCGATCATGACGATGGCATCGTCCACCACGAAGCCGGTGGCGATCGTCAGCGCCATCAGAGTCAGGTTGTTGATGCTGAAGCCCATCAGATACATCAGGCCGAACGTGCCCACCAGCGACAGCGGCACGACCACACCCGGAATGAGCGTCGCCCGCCAGGTCCGCAAAAACACGAAGGTCACCGCCACCACCAGGGCGATGGCCAGCAACATCTCGATCTGCACGTGATCGATCGAATCGCGGATCGTGTGCGTGCGATCGGCGGCCACCCGCAGGTCGACGCCCGTCGGCAGAGTCTGGCGCAGGCCCGGCAGCAGCGTCTGGATCTGGTCGACCACCTGGATCACATTGGCGCCCGGCTGACGCTGGATATTCAGCAAGACCGCCGGCGTGTGATCGAACCAGGCCGCCTGGTACAGATTTTCCGCCGCGCGGCGCACGTGCGCCACGTCGCCCAGGCGCAGGGGCGCGCCGTTCTCATAGGCCAGGATCAGGCGTTCGTATTCGGCCGGGTCTTTCAGCTGGTCGTTGACGCTGATGGTCAACGACCGCTGCGGCCCGTCCAGATTGCCCTTGGGCTGGTTGACGTTAGACTGGGTGACCGCCTTGCGCACGTCGGCCAGCGTGAGTTTATGCGCGGCCAGCGCCTGGGGATCCACCTGGATACGCACGGCCGGCCTCTGCCCGCCGGTCACGCTGACCAGGCCGACCCCACTGATCTGGGACAATTTCTGCGCGACCCGCACCTCGATCAGATCGCGCACCTGATCCAGCGGCAGCGTGGGCGAGGTCACCGCCAGCGTCATCACCGGCGTGTCGGCCGGATTGACCTTGCGGTAGATAGGCGGCGACGGCATGTCGCCGGGCAGCAGGTTCGAAGCCGCGTTGATGGCGGCCTGGACTTCCTGTTCGGCCACATCCAGCGGCAGCCCCAGATCGAAGCGCAAGGTGATGCGCGAGGACCCGCCCGAGCTGGTGGACAGCATTTGCGACAGGCCCGGCATCTGGCCGAACTGGCGTTCCAACGGCGAGGTGACCAACGCCGTCATGACATCTGGCCCGGCCCCGGGATATAGCGTCGTCACCTGGATGGTGGGGAAGTCCACCTGCGGCAGGGCCGACACGGGCAGTTCGCGATACCCCAGCAGCCCGGCCAGCACCACGGCGATCATCGCCAGCGTGGTGGCGATCGGCCGCAGGATGAAGGGGCGCGACAGATTCACGAAGCGTGACCCTTGACGGCCCCCGACGAGCCCGTCGACGGGGACTGCCCCGGGGCCACCTCTTCGATCAGGCTGCCTTCACGCAGGCGATCGGTGCCTTCGACCACCACGGTATCCCCGGCCGCCAGTCCCGATTCGATCACGACCCGCTCGCCATCATCCACGCCAGTCACAACAGGCACGACATGCACTTTGTGATCGGCGTCGGCGCGATAGACGTATTCGCCCGCCGAACCGCGCTGCACGGCGCGCAGAGGCAGCACGAGACCGGATTCCAGCCCCAGGCGCAGGCGCACCTGCACGAACTGGTTGGGGAACAGGGACTCGTCCGCATTGTCGAACCGGGCCTTGAGCTGCACCGTGCCGGTGGCGACGTCGATCTGATTGTCCACCGCGATCAGGGTGCCGGTGGCCAGGACGGGACCACCCGCCTGACTGAAAAGCTGCGTACGCAGGCCGCTGTCGGCACGGCGGGCAGCCAACAGCGCCGGCAGCCGGGTCTGGGGGATGGAGAACACCACATCGATGGGCCGGCTTTGCGTCAACACCACCAGGCCGCCCGTATCGGAGGCATGCACCATGTTCCCGACGTCGACCTTGCGCATCCCCAAACGACCGGCCATCGGCGCCAGGATCCGGGTATAGCTGAGTTGCAGATGCGCCTCGTCGACAGCCGCCTGGTCGATCTTCGCCTGCCCCTGCAGTTCGCCGACTTGCGCCCGGGCGGTGTCCAGCTGCTGGCGCGCCACGGAATTCTGCTTGGCCAGCTGTTCGTATCGCGCCAGATCGCGGCGCGCGTTGTCCAGTTGGGCCGCATGCTGGATCTGTTGACCCTGCGCCTGCCGCAGCTGGATCTCGAAGGGCCGGGGATCGATGACCGCGAGCAGGTCGCCCGCCGCCACCGGCTGGCCATCCGTGAAATGCAGGGACTGCAGCGGCCCGTCCACCCGCGCCCGGATCGTGACCGTGGCCAATGCATTGACCGTTCCCAGCGCGCGCAGCGACCGGTCGATCTGTCCGGATTCGACCTGAGTGACAGACACGGGCGTCGCCAGTCCCGCGCCACCACCCCGACCCGACGGCTGACCCGCGCCCTGGGGCCAGAATCGCCAGACGGCCAGACCGACAAGCACGCACAGCGCCGCCCACATCCAAACCCGGCGGCGCCTGCCCAGGGGACGCGTCGTGGTATCGATCATGATGGAAAGTCCTAGAGATTGCAGCGGGCGAGGCGAAACGCAATGTCGCGGCCGGCCGGCTGCGGCTTCGCCGTATTGTCCTGCAGGGAGAACCGCACCCAGATGACGTATTTGTTGGCGCTGATTTCGGGGAAAACCCCCAGCCCCTGATCGACCCAGACCCGTAGCAGCTGGAAGGTCTTGCCCCCCAGCATTTCCTGATATGCCCCCTGGCTGGCCACCTGGTCATGGGCATCGCCCGCGTCGCGCAGCATCTGCAGGATCAACGCCACCGCCCGATGCAGCGGCATCATCGTGTCGATCCAGCCTGCCAGGTCGCGGACACGGGCCTCGACGGGTTTGATCTGCCAGGCGTAGTAGGAAGGCAGATCGATGGGGGACGAGCTGCCCGGCGCGGTAATGCGCCCGCGCAGGCTGGCAAGCCATTCGTTGTCCCGCAGGCACTGGCCGATGCGGCCCTGTCCGGACAAATCCGCCGACACGGACTGCATTTCTTTCAGCAGGCTATCGAGCGTGGGGCGATCGACGCCGGGATGCTCGCGCAAGGCCGACAGTGCCGTGCGATGCCGATCCAGATCCTGCAGGACAGCCGTGCGCACATCGGCACGCTCGCAGACGTCGAGCAGGTCGAACAGGGTGGCCATGGCGATCTGGTGGCAACGAGCGTCTTCGCCCTTCACGAAGAAAAACAGACGGTCGAACAGATATTCGACCCTGAGCAGGGTACGCACACGTTCATTACAGGGGTACTCGTACAGAATCACGCGCAAAAGACCCTAATCATGAGTGGCCGGCCCGTCGGGCGACCGTGAAGCCAGCTGGCACCATGTCTGATGACAATGCCAGGACCGTTCACGCAGCGCAGCCAGATCGGTGACCCCATCGTTCACGATGACGTCGTCGGCCGCAGCCAGGCGATCCTCCCGGGAAGACTGAGCGGACATGATACGCCCAATGGCTTCCCGCGTCAGCCCGCTGCGCGCCTGCACGCGCCGGATCTGCGTTTCCGGATCACAGTCCACCACACAGATCCGGTCCACCCGATCCCGCCAGCGCCCGGATTCCACCAGCAGCGGTACGACGAAGACACGGTATGGGCCCTGCGCCCGCGCCGCCTGCGCCTGGACGGCCTGGCCAATCAAGGGATGCAGGATGGATTCCAGCCGCCGGCGCATTTCCGGATCTGCAAATACGCGATCCCGCATCCAGTCACGGTCAAGGCGGCCGTCGGGCAGAATGGCCGCCGGACCAAAAGCCTGGCGCAGGGGTTCGATCGCCGATCCGCCCGGCGCCGTCAGTTCATGCGCGATCCGGTCGGTATCGATCACTGCGGCCCCCCATTGCGCCAGCCAGTCCGCCACCTGGGTCTTGCCGGACCCGATCCCGCCGGTCAGACCGATCGAATACATGACGAACGTCCTGTTCACATCGAAAACATGACTGTAACCCAGCGATCGGCCCGATCTGGACCACACAGGATCAGCGGCGCGGACGCCAGCGCAATACAAGGACCGAAGGGGTAGGCGCGCAGACGGCGCCTGCCCGCGAAGGCCCACCAGAGCAGCCCCAGCACGCTGGCGGCCCACAGGATCACCAGGGTGGCCGGCAACCCCAGCCAACCGGCCAGGGCGGCCAGGCATTTCACGTCGCCGCCACCCAGCCCGTCCCGCCCCCGACACCACCGATACAGGCAGGCCAGCGCCATCAGCCCGGACCAGACCGCCACCGACGCGAAGCCGGCCGTCACCAGCCCCTGATGCCCCACCCACCAGCCGGCCAGCATCAGGGGTAGGGTCAAGGCATCCGGCAGCAGGCCGCTGCGCGCGTCGATCCAGGCCAGGGCGCCCAGGCCCAGGCACAGCGGCAGCAACGTCAGGCCACCCGGCCCCTGATCGAACAGCAGCCAGGCGGCTGCCGCACCTGCGCAGGCCGCCCCCAGGCCGTCCCGCCAGGCCCTGGGCGGCAGCCGCCTGGCGCTGCGGGCAGCGCCCCATAAGGTTCTGGCATCCGGTGCGTTCCCGGCGTCCAACCGATCAGCATAGACCTGCGCCCATCGGGCCAGGCCGCCGCCACCCCACAGGCAGACGAGAACGGCGATGACCCCGGCCAGCCACGCCAGTGGCGGCGTCATCGGCATTTTCCGACCCCTCCGGGTGCCGGCACACCGAGGCCTGAAAGAATCCGGACGATGCGCCGGGAACTGCCCAAGCCGGCGGCAAATGCGTAGAATGGCGTTTTCGCCAATCCGAGCCTGACTGTCATGCCGCGCGCCATCCCCACCCCCATTTCCCGAATGCTGGGCCTGAGCCTGCTGATCCTGCTGGGCGCCTGCGCCCAGCAACGCGAGCCAGGCTATTACGACACCCCACGCGGCGACACCAGGTCCGACGCCCTGCACCGCGCCCAGGGTGGCGCCAGCACGGTTGCCCCGGCGCAGTTGCAGCTGGGGTTCGGCAACCAGAATCAAAAGCCCGCCCCCGAGACGCCCAATGCGTCTTCCTCCAACGCCAGCCAGGCGGCGGGCGCGGAACCCGGCGCCGTCGCCGCGCCAGGCGCCACGGCACCCGGGACCGCCCCGCAAACCCGCGGCGACATTCCCCAGGTGCTGAAGGAAACCAAGACCTATCTGGGCACGATCGCCTGCACCGATGGCGGGCAATGCCCGGCCAGCCGCATGACGCTGACTCTGGCGCCGGATGGTCAGTGGCGCGCCCGTCAGACGCCAGTCGATGGCAGCGGCCCCGCCCGGACCACCCTGGGTTGCTGGTTCCTGACCGGGTCGGATCCGGTACGCATCGTGCTGCAAACAGGTGAACAGCCCTACGCCAGTCTGGAGTTCACCCAGTCGAGCGTGCTGAAGGTGGTGCGCATGAACGGGAAGGCGCCCTTGCTGGCGTCACGCCTGACGCGCCAGGCCGATCTGGACCCTATTTCAGAGCTGTCCGCCAAACCGGCCCAGGCCTGCCCCGCAAACTGATCTCGCCGACGCCCCCGGCCAGCCGCCTGATGGCGGGGTGCCGACGCGCGCATGCCACCCTGCATCCCGCCGGTGTCCCGCCCCGCACTCCTGCGCCGAGATCGTCGGTGGCCGGCAGTTTCATGTGCCAGCGCACGCAGCGCTGGGTCAGTTCCACGGCGTTGCGCACCCCGATTTTGGTGAAGATGCGCGCCCGGTGCGCCTCGATCGTGCGCTGCGAGACGCCGAGTTCGGCTGCGATGTATTTGTTGGAACGGCCCCGTGTGATGTAATCCGCGACTTCGCGTTCACGCACGGTCAGACAATTCAGTGGTGAGTCCCCTGGCTGATCGCCGTCAGGACCCATGCCGTAGACAGACATGACAATCCCCCTTTTATTGGTCTCGGGGGATTCTGTCATGGCGCTCCGCGCCCGGCAGCTGTCAGCGCTGACAGCCGGGGGTGACCCGGACTCCGGCCAAGGCGCGTACCGCCCTCGCCGGCTCTGGTCAGAATTCCAGATTATCGATCAGCCGGGTGCTGCCCAGCCGGGCGGCCGTCAGCACCACCAGGGGCTCGCGCTCGTGGATTTCCTGGAGCGTCGGCGGCTGCAGGTCCCGCTGGCGGCGCACCGACACGTAATCCGGATCCCAGCCACGATTGCGCAGGGTCTGCATGGCCTGCGCCTCGACGCCCGCCCAATCGTCACGACCGGCCCGGACGGCATCGCGCACCTGTTGCAGCTGACCATACAGATTGGGGGCTTCGGCGCGCTCGGCGGCCGACAGGAAGCGATTCCGCGAGGACAGCGCCAGCCCGTCCGGGTCGCGCACGGTTTCGTGCGCGAGGATTTCCACCGGCAGCTGGAACTGGCGGCACATGGCGCGCACCACCATCAGCTGCTGATAATCCTTTTTCCCGAACACAGCCACGCGCGGCTGCACGCAGGAAAAGAGCTTGAGCACCACGGTGCTGACGCCCATGAAGAAATCGGGGCGGAATTCGCCCTCCAGGATGTTGCCCAAGGCGTCGCCGGGCCGGATGCGGAAATTCTGCGGCTCTGGGTACATCTCGCGCTCGTCCGGCGCAAAGAGCACATAGACGTCACGTTCCCGCTCGAGCTTTTCAATGTCTTCGGCCAGGGTCCGGGGATAACGGTCGAAGTCCTCGTTGGGACCGAATTGCAGGCGGTTGACGAAAATGCTGGCCACCACCGGATCGCCATGCTGATGCGCCAGCCGCATCAGGGACAGGTGGGCGGCGTGAAGATTGCCCATGGTGGGCACAAAGGCTGCACGCAGCTGCCCTCGCAGCTGGTCACGCAGATCTTCGATGGTATGGACGACTTTCAAGGCAAGCTCCGGCGTCGGCAGTCAGGCCGAGCGCGTATAGGACAGTCTGACATAGAGCGGCGCATAGGGCGCCGCCTGGGTGATTTCCAGCAGGGATTCGCGGGCGAGTTCCAGCAGGGCCAGGAAATGGACGACGATCACGGCCGCCGGGTCGCCCATCCGGATGCGTTCCATGAAGAGCTCGGTGAATTCCATGAAACGCACGTCGGACAGCCGCCGCAGGATGTGGCTCATGTGGTCGCGCACGGATAATTGCTCGTGAGCGATATGGTGGCTGGCATTCAGGCGCGCACGCCGCAGAATGGCTGTCCAGGCCTCGCGCAGATCGTCGGCGCTGACCTCGGGCAACAGCGCCTCGACCGCCAGATCGGCCTGCGCATGGGCCACCAGAAAATCCCGCCCGACGCGGGGCATGGCATCCAGGCGCTGGGCCGCGAGCTTCATGCGTTCGTATTCCAGCAGCCGACGCACCAGTTCGGCCCGCGGATCATCGACTTCGTCGCCGGAGTCGGACTGCCGCACGGGCAGCAGCATGCGCGACTTGATCTCGATCAGCAGGGCCGCCATCAGCAGGTATTCCCCCGCCAGTTCCAGGTTGGTGCGCCGCACCTGCTCGACATAGGCCAGATACTGGGCCGTGACTTCCGCCATGGGGATGTCGAGCACGTTGAAATTCTGTTTGCGGATCAGATAGAGCAGCAGATCCAGCGGCCCCTCGAAGGCTTCCAGGAAGACTTCCAGCGCATCGGGTGGAATGTACAGATCCTGGGGAATGGCAAACAGCGGCTCGCCGTAGAGCCGCGCCAGCGCGACATGATCGATCACATCGGGCGTGCTGTCCACAGCCGGCGCCATCAGGGCATCCAGGTCTTCGGATCCGGCAGGCGACATAATGGCTGATCAGGCCTTCTGGTAGTAGACGTAGGGGTCCTGGGCAACACGGGCTGCCCGGAAGCCGTCCTGTTGCTCGGTGTTCAGATCCTTGTCCCACAGACGGAACCGCCCGGCGCGCTGGCGGGCTTCGGTATCCGGATGATCCGTCTTGTACTGGTTGATGAACTGCGTCAGTTCGGAGGTGAAGTTGTTTGCCATAATAGAGTCGTTACCGATAGCCATGACCAATGCGCCCAAGTGTACTGCACTCGGGCTCCCCCGCGCCCCGATGCCAGATTCCCGTCCAGCCCCTGCCGCAGTACCCGCCTCCCGGACTCTGGAACAACGGATGATCCCCTTCATCGTCGGTTGCGCGCTGTTCATGCAGATGCTGGACTCCACCGTGGTGGCGACCGCGCTGCCGGCGATGGCCCGGGACCTCGGCACGACGGCCGTGCACATGAACATCACCATCACGGCCTACCTGCTGGCCACGGCCGTGTTCGTCCCCATCAGCGGCTGGGCGGCCGACCGATTCGGGGCCCAGCGGGTCTTTCAGGCGGCCATCCTTCTGTTCGTACTCAGCTCGGCTGCCTGCGCCGCATCGAATTCGCTCGCGCAACTGGTCGCAGCCCGGGTCGTCCAAGGCGCGGCAGGCGCCATGATGGTGCCCGTCGGGCGCATCATCCTGCTGCGGCGCATCCCGAAATCCGAACTGGTCCAGGCCATGGCCTTCCTGACCCTGCCCGCCCTGCTGGGCCCGGTCATCGGGCCGCCCGTCGGCGGCTTTCTCGTCACCTATGCGTCGTGGCACTGGATTTTCCTGATCAACATTCCGGTCGGCATCCTGGGGATGGCGCTGATCCAGCGCTTCATCGCCCGGGACGTTCCCGACGGCCGGCCCAGACTGGACACGGTGGGGTTCCTGCTCAGCGGCATCGCCATGGCCGCCCTCATGACCTGCCTGGAAGCCATCGGCCACGGCGGCATGGGTGTCGGCGCCATTGCCGGACTCATCGTGCTGGGGCTGGTCTGCGGCGTTCTGTACATCCGGCACGCCCGCCACGCCACCTATCCCATCATCGATCTCAGCCTGCTGCGCACCCAGACTTTCGCCGTCTCGGTGCTGGGCGGCAACCTGTGCCGCTTCGGCAGCGGCGCATCGCCCTTTCTGCTCGCCATCCTGCTGCAGGTGGGATTCGGTCTGTCGGCTTTTTCAGCCGGGATGATCACCTTCACCTCGGCAGCCGGCGCACTGCTGATGAAGCTGGTCGCCACTCCTATCGTGCATCGCTTCGGCTTTCGCCGCGTGCTGACGTGGAATGCCTTGATCGCCGCCTCGTTCACGGCGGCCTGCGCGGCCTTCCAGGCCGACACGCCGGTCTGGCTGATGGTGGCGGTCCTGCTGACCGGGGGTTTCTTCCGGTCATTGCAGTTCACCGCCGTCAACGCCCTGACCTACGCCGACCTGGACTCTGCCCAGATGAGCCGCGCGAGCAGCTTTTCCGCCATGGCGCAACAGCTGGGCATCAGCCTGGGGGTCGCCTGCGCGGCCGCCACGCTGAACCTGAGCATCACCCTGCGCGGCGGCATCGAGGCGGACCGCATCGACGTCATGTGGGGCTTTGTCGTCACGGCGCTGTGTGTGGCGGCCTCGTCCCTGTCCTTCCGGCGCCTGTCGAACCGATCCGGCAGTCAGCTGCGCCACCATCGGGATCAAAGAGTCGCCCGCCAGGCAGGCCCGGGGGACGTTTAGAGATCCCCCAGCAGCATCACCAGTTTGCAGTCCGGCCGGATCGCCAGCCGGAAGGTGAATTGGCGCAGACGCAGGCGCCCCCGGGCGGGATGCTGGAATGCACGCACGCCGCCTTCCCGCTCCACCACCGTCTGACGCGTCCAGCACCGGGCAAACAGCGGACTGCCAGCCTGCAACTCGGCCACCAGCGCCTGGATGGCGGGGTCGCCAGCCAGCGTCGCGACGTCGGCCCGGAATTCGGCCACCACGCGGCTGGCGCGCTCTTCCCAGTCCACCACCAGAGTACGCGCAGCCGGGTCCATGAAAATGAAATGCAGCAGATTCGCCCGCCCCCGCCCCGGCCAGCCATCGAACAGATCCTGCAATGCGGGATTCCAGGCCAGCACGTTCCAGGACTGGTCCAGGATGTATGCCGGCCCCCGGATGCTGTCCACGCAATCGCTTAAACCATCGGGCAGCGCCACCGCGTCCAGGTGCCCGGTCTGGGGATCGGTGCATTCCGCCAGGCTGAACAGATAGTGTCGTTCCGCGCGCGCCAGGCGCAGGGTCTCGGCCAGGCGGCACCAGACCTCGACCGACACGGAAACGTCGCGCCCCTGCTCGATCCAGGTGTACCAGGTCGTGCTGATGCCGCACAACTGGGCGACCTCCTCGCGCCGCAGGCCTGGAGTGCGCCTGCGCAGCCCCGAGGGCAGGCCATGGTCGGCGGGACTGACGCGCGCCCGGGCGCTGCGCAGAAAGGCGCCCAGTGCCTGGCGGCGCGCGGCATCGTCACGCGACATGAGGATTACCGCAACGTGCTGGCCAGCGCGCGGCGGACGTCCTCTTCGTCGCGGCCCGTGCGGCGGACGAAGTCGGCGACCTGATCGGCGCCGATGTTGCCGACATTGAAATACTGGGACTGGGGATGACTGAGATAAAAACCGCAGACGCTGGAGGCTGGCATCATGGCGTAACCCTCGGTCAGTTGCATGCCGATCTCGCCGCAATTCAGCACGTCGAACATGGCGCGCTTGACGGTGTGCTCCGGGCAGGCCGGATAGCCTGGCGCCGGGCGGATCCCCTGGTATTTTTCGGCGATGATGTCCTCGTTGGGCAGGGATTCGTCGGGCACATAGCCCCACAGGTCTCGACGCACACGGGCATGCAGGGTTTCGGCGAAGCCCTCGGCCAGGCGGTCGGCCAGGGCCTTGAGCATGATGACGTCATAGTCGTCACCGGCCGCCTGGAACTGCTGCTCGTACTTCTCGATGCCGATGCCGCCCGTGACCGCGAACATGCCGATGTAATCGGTCACGCCGGAATCCTTGGGCGCGATAAAATCCGCCAGGCACTTGTTGTCCACGCCTTCGCGCTTTTGCGTCTGCTGGCGCACGCCGCGCCAGGTCAGCAGGATTTCGCTGCGGGTCTCGTCGCGATAGATCTCAATGTCGTCGTCGTTGACGCTATTGGCCGGGTAGAACGCCACGATGCCGTTGGCGGTCAGCCAGCGGCCCTCGACGATGCGCTTCATCATCGCCTGGCCTTCTTCGTAGAGCTTGCTGGCCTGCTCGCCCACCACATCGTCGGTCAGGATGGCCGGGAACTGGGCCATCAGGCCCCAGGACTGGAAAAACGGCGTCCAGTCCAGGAATTTCAGGATCTCGTGCAGATCGTAATGCTGGAAGGTGCGCCGGCCGATGAATTTTGGCCGAGGCGGCGTGTAATGGGCCCAGTCGATGGCAGGCTTGGCCGCCCGTGCCTCTTCGATGGTCACCATCGGCGTGGCCTTGCGGTTGGCGTGGCGCTCGCGCACCAGCTCGTATTCGTCGACGATTTCCTTCAGATAGGTCTTGACCTGATCGGACATCAGGCTGGTCGCCACCCCGACCGAACGGCTGGCGTCGGGCACGTAGATGACCGGCCCTTCATAGTTGGGGGCGATCTTCACGGCCGTATGCACCCGGCTGGTCGTGGCGCCACCCACCAGCAGCGGAATGTTGCGGCTGCGGAAATAATCATCGCGCTGCATTTCCGACGCCACGTAGGCCATTTCTTCCAGACTGGGGGTGATCAGGCCGGACAGACCGACCATGTCGGCACCGACTTCCTTGGCCATGTCCAGGATTTTGGCGCAGGGCACCATGACACCCATGTTGATGACTTCGAAGTTGTTGCACTGCAGGACCACCGTGACGATGTTCTTGCCGATGTCGTGCACGTCGCCCTTGACGGTGGCGATCACCACCTTGCCCTTGGATCGCACATCACCGCCGGCCTCGGCCGTCTGGCGCTTTTCCTCTTCGATGAAAGGCAGCAGATGCGCCACCGCCTGCTTCATCACGCGGGCGGATTTCACCACCTGCGGCAGGAACATCTTGCCCGCGCCGAACAGGTCGCCCACCACGTTCATGCCATCCATCAGCGGCCCTTCGATGACCTCGATGGTGCGCCCGCCGCCGGCATCGATTTCCTGGCGGACTTCCTCTGTATCTTCGACGATGAAGGCCGTAATGCCATGCACCAACGAATGCGTCAGGCGTTCGCGCACCGTGCCCTGACGCCAGGTGAGGTCTTCTTCCTTCTTGGTTCCGGATCCCTTGATGGATTCCGCCAGCTCGACCAGGCGCTCGGTCGACGTCCGCTCGTCCGCCGGATCGGTCTTTCCGACTGGATCCTGGCGATCCAGCACCACGTCCTCGACCAGATCCCTTACCTGCTTGTCCAGCTCCGAATACACCCCCAGCTGGCCAGCATTGACGATGCCCATGGTCAGGCCGCACTGCACGGCGTAATAGAGGAAGACCGCATGGATCGCCTCGCGCATCGCCTCGTTGCCCCGGAACGAGAAGCTGACGTTGGAAATGCCGCCCGATACCCGGGCGTGCGGCAGGTTTTCCGTGATCCAGCGAGTGCCGTCGATGAAGTCCATCGCATAATGGTTGTGCTCGTCGAGCCCCGTCGCGATGGCGAACACATTGGGATCGAAAATGATGTCTTCCGGCGGAAACCCGACCTGATTGACCAGAATGTCGTAGGCCCTCGAGCAGATGTCGATGCGCCGCTGCAAGGTATCGGCCTGCCCATCGGTGTCGAACGCCATGACCACAACGGCGGCGCCATATTTGCGGCACAGTCTGGCGTGTTCGATGAAGGGGCCCTCGCCTTCCTTCATCGAGATGGAATTGACGACGCATTTGCCCTGCACGCAACGCAGGCCCGCCTCGATCACCGGCCATTTCGAACTGTCGATCATCACCGGCACGCGGGAAATATCCGGTTCGGATGCCAGCAGATTCAGGAAACGCGGCATGATGGTCAGGGCATCGAGCATGCCCTCGTCCATGTTGACATCGATGATCTGGGCGCCGTTTTCCACCTGCTGGCGCGCCACGGACAGGGCCTCGTCGAATTTTTCCTCGCGGATCAGGCGCAGGAACATCTTGCTGCCGGTCACGTTGGTACGCTCGCCGACGTTGATGAACAGCGTGTCCCGATCGAAATTCAGCGGTTCCAGCCCGGACAGCCGGGTCTTGACCGGGATCACCGGCGGCTGGCGCATCGGCAGGTTGCGCACCTTGCGTGCGATCTCGCGGATGTGATCCGGCGTCGTTCCGCAACAGCCGCCCACCACGTTCACCAGGCCCGCCTGGGCGAATTCCTCGAGCAGGCCGGACGTGTCCGACGGGGTTTCGTCAAAACCTGTTTCCGCCATCGGATTGGGCAGGCCGGCATTAGGGTAGACGCACACGTAGGTGTCGCAGATCTTCGATAGTTCCGCGACATAGGGACGCATCAGGGCCGCCCCCAGGGCGCAGTTCAGGCCGATGGTCACCGGACGCGCATGGCGCACGGAATTCCAGAAGGCCTCGACCGTCTGGCCCGACAGAATGCGCCCGGAGGCGTCCGTGACCGTGCCGGACACCATCACCGGCAGGCGGATGCCGCGTTCCTCGAAGACCGTTTCGATGGCGAAGATGGCGGCCTTGGCATTCAGGGTATCGAAAATGGTTTCGATGAGCAGAATGTCCACGCCGCCGTCGATCAAGCCGTTGATCTGTTCGGTGTAGGCCACCCGCAGTGCTTCGAAGGTGATGTTGCGGGCGCCCGGGTCGTTGACGTCCGGCGACAGGGATGCGGTCTTGGGCTGTGGGCCCAGCGCGCCGGCGACGAACCGCGGATGATCGGGGGTGGACACGGCATCGCAGGCTTCGCGGGCCAGGCGGGCCGAGGCCAGGTTCAGTTCATAGGCGATCTCGTGCAGGCCGTAGTCGCCCTGCGCCACCCGGGTCGCGCCAAAGGTATTGGTCTCGATGACGTCGGCGCCGGCCTCGAGATAGCCCTGGTGAATTTCGCGGATCACGTCCGGGCGCACCAGGGACAACAATTCGTTGTCGCCCTTCAGGTCGCGATCATGGTCGGCGAACCGGTCACCGCGGAAGTCGGCTTCGGTCAGCTTGTAGCGCTGGATCATGGTGCCCATGGCCCCGTCCAGCACAACGATGCGCCGCCCCAGCAGACGCACGAAATCGGCGCCACGTGTATAGGATTCTATGGGATAGGGCAAGGCGGGATAGGACACAGCGGGATCCGGGAAAAAAGGTTCAAACTTTCATTGTATCGCCGCCTATTTGAGGGACGGCTGAGCAGGCGCATGACTCAAAGCACTCTGGGGACGTGAACGGGTGATCGAGCGGGACTCAGACCTGCCCGACGGGCTCGCAGCACAGATCGGACAGCAAGTCACCCAACATCAGTACACCCAGCGCGCGTTGAGCTGCCCGTCGACGGCCCGGTAGCCGCCACCCAGCTGCGCACCCAGCGCCAGCCCCACGGTTACCCGGTCGCTGTGCTGCCAGTCCAGCCCCGCGCGCAGCCCCAGCGTGTCGCGCGGCACCAGAGTATTGACGCTATCGAGCACGACGTCCGGCTGCGCCGCGAACCGCGCCCTCTGGCGCACGTCCTGATCCAGCCATTCCCGATCCCAGCTCACCCGCGCCCGCGCCGTCAGCTGCCGCTCGCCCGCCAGCGTCCAGGCCGTGCGCACCGCGACCCCCAGGCGCGAACGCAAGGCATCGGCGCGCTCACGATCCAGCGCGAGCTGCGTGGCCTGCGGCCCGGACTCGTCGAGCGCCGGGCGCGTCAGCCACGCATAGCCCAGCGACACGAAAGGCCCCGCTGACGCCGCATCGATCAGCGCAAACTGATAGCCGCCCTCGATCTGCGCCGAAGCGCCATAGCCCGTCCAGGTCGCCTTGTGGCGCGCCGAATAGTCACCCACCGCCACTTGGCGGTTCATCAAGCCGCGCTCCACCCCCAGGCGCACGCCGCCCTGGGCATAGGGCCGGTGCCCCGCACCGGGCTCAAAGCGCGCCTGCGCGCCCAGTCCAACTCCCGTGGCCTTGGCCTGGCCCAGCCACGGCGAGCGCAGGTTCACCGTCTGCTCGGACAGATCCAGGCCAAAGCCCACTGTCACGCCCGGCGCGCCCGCCAGCGCCCGGCGGCTGCCCGCCGCCACGCCATACAAGGTCTCATACCCGCCCACGATCGTGTCGCGGCTGTCCTGGCGGCCCGTCTGACCAAAGAGCGTGGCATAGCCCGCCCAGTCCGCCCCCCGGAGTACCGCATCGGGGGCTAACGCGCGCAGAGCTGTATCCATCGCCATGCGATCGCGCCGCAGCGAGGCCGCCAACCCCGCGCTGTAGCTTGCCGGCGAGACTTGCGCCAGTGCGCGCGTGACCTCGTGGCCGTCCGACGCGGAAAAATCCAGGCCCCGGAACAGCGGCCGGACCGCCGCCAGGCCGCCCGCGGCCAGCCGCGTGAGCGCCTGCCCCGCGCGCAGGCCATTGGCATCGATACCATACTGCGTATAGGCATCAGTCGGGCGATCCACGCTGAGCCCATAGTAGCCACCCCCGAACACCACCGGCGTAAAGCGCAAGGTGGGCGAGATCCGGGACGAAGTCACCGCGCCAAAGGCACCTGTCGTCACGCCGGCGCGCACCGGGTCCACGGTGGTCAACCATCTGTTGGCGTACCAATCAGGCACCGGCACCAGATCCAGTGTGCCCGCCAACGTCGCCGTCCCACTTACCGCCAGCACGTCCGAAGTGCCCGAGGCGTCAAATTCTGCCTGCAAGATGCCGGTGGCCGCCTGCTGATAATCGCCGGTGATGTCGATACGCCCGATGGAGTTGCCCGGCGCAAGCGTCCCCTGGTTCAGAAACAGCGTACCGGGCGCAAGGTCATAGGTCGCGTTGCCCCCCAGCCGCGCCCCTGGCCGGATCACTGCCCCCTGCACCTCGTTGCGCCCGTTCAGGCTGGTGCGCCCGCCATCAAAAGACAGGGTCAGATTGGTCTTGCCCAGGATGTTACCCGTGTACACAAAGCGGAAACCGGCATCAGCCTGACCTGTCGCACGCCCGCCCGCATCGGCGCGCTGGCCAAAGGACAGCGTCGTCAGGCGCTGGTTGCCATACCCGTCCCTCTGGTCATACCGGGACACGATGTCGCCTTCGATCCGGGCCCCCTGCATCAGGTTCAGGCGCCCCACATAGGCATTGGCAGACATGTAGATGGCCGCCTCACGCCCCGCCACCCGGCCCGTGATGTCCGCTTGGGTGACCAGCGGCCCGTCGAGCTCGGGCAACAGGGGAAGCACTTGCAGGGGGGTACTGATGTCTCCCGCAGTTCCTTTGGTATGAATGTATGAGCCTCTGGCTTCCACCGCGTCCGTCAAGGCATTGTTGCCAAAGTCGAATCGTAGGCCGACGCCCCGTTCGCCCAGGGCCTCGACGTCGCCACGCTGCACCAAGGTATGGTTGCGGCCATAGGCGAACATCACCCCTTGCCCGGTAGAACCATCGGCATACACCCGCACACCCGGATCGATCACCAGTGAGTTGCCTTCGCCGTCCACCCGGATCCCGGCGCCACCCTCGCCCGCTGTCAGCAGATCTGCCGCCTGGCGGATCCGGTTGTGACTGCCGTAGACATGCAGGCCCAAGCCCAGCAGCGCGGTGTTGTACTGCCCTGGCACGTAGGCTGTCCCCTGTGAATTCCGGGCAAAATAACCTTGCGTGTTGACGATGTCCAGCCCGCTGCCATAAACCGATCGCCCATAGAAATTGCGCCGGTCGATCGTGTAGCCCAGATCCTGCAGCACCGCGAGTTCCGCTTCCATGAACCCCGTGTAATTACGATAATTCTGATGGCTCATCATGCCGTTCTTCAGCTCGATGTGGCTCATGTAGTTGTCATCCACGAATGCCACGCCGTTTACGTCGGTCGACAACATCCGGACCGGCACACCGGGCATTGCGCCCGCAAGGGCCTCGCTGATATGGGTGCCCACCAGCATGCCCCGGTCCTGGCGTACATCGAAGGCGTCCGGATCATAGAGATTGCTGCACCCCTGACACAGGACTGCCTGTCCCGGCCGCGCCCGGCGGCCATGATCATCCACCATCAGCGATGCCCACCCCCCCAGGACACTCTCAAACGCGGGCGTCCAGGCTCCTGCCACATCCGCAATGGCACTCGAAATACCGAAACCATGCCCCAGCTCGTGAATCGCCGTCGAAACGAGGTCATCTTTGCCTGTCAAGGGAATCTGGCTGAAATGGGTGACAAGCGGAAAGTCGGACGGCCCCAGATCGAACACCGCATGCATTCCGGCTTTCATGTCAGCGGAACCGATCGGCAGACCCTGAAGCTGCATCTGCAGCAAGGTCTTCGGATTCTGCCCACCATCACCCTGAACTGACCCACCCGAGGCATTGCCCTGCGCGTTGGAGGTACCAATATTGATGATGGCAGGCCCCAGCCCGCCTTGCGGCTGAATCAGGCTGGCCCAATACCGCACCCCCTGGTTGATCTGCGTAATCAGGTGCGGCTGCCAGGCCCATGTCGATATCTGCGGGGGAGTATCGTTCGGATTGTAAGGGCCATCGCCCGGGTCGAAGTACCGCAGCTGGAAAATCGGCTGGCCGAACGGCGTGGTGATGGTGTGGACTTCGTAGGCGTCGGCGCAGGACATACCGGCCAGGGTGGCGGACAGCAGGGCGGCAAGTGATTTCACAGTTATTTAGATACAAAACAATTCACGTGTAACGTTGCGTTTTACAACAGAAATATGGTTATTCCGTGAATGCTTCGGTATACTAGGGTAAACCCTATAAGTATTTTCACGAGTTGCTCGTGACAAGCAACCATCGACAAGGAGAGCAGCATGTTGGCGCCATTTTCCAACTACCCCGTCAATGAAGCCTTCGAACGCCTGATGGCTGAGGAACGCGCCGCCCGCGCCAACCAACCGAAGATTTCCCTGGTGGAACGCATCCTGAACGCCGTATTCGGGACCCGCCGCGCCGCCGCGCACACGTAAGGCGGCACCGGCGGCCTTCCGGACCCAGATCCGGCCCACCCGGCTGCCGCACCCACACGACCACAACCCCACCGGGGTTGGACAGGGGCCTCTGACCAGAGGTCCTTATAATATTCATCGAAACAGGTATGCCCCGGCTTGATCCACGCCAGGGCATCAAACGGGAAACAGTCGGTTCGCATTCGAACCCAGCTGTGCTGCCCCCGCAACGGTGCGCGGCTGTCAGGTTTATGCCCTGACAGCCGCCAGCCCGATACCGGCCTGCTTCGACCTCCTGCTTCCTTGCCCGCTGCGTTTGTCCGCCTGCCGTCTTCGTTCGGCAGCGCATCGCCCGCGGGTGTTGATCGTCACGGCGTGCGGGGACGCACGCCACACAGGGCTAATCATGTCTATCCCGTTTTCCCGGCGCACGCTTGCCGCCGCGCTGTCTCTGTTCCCCCTGGCCGTCATGGCCCAATCCCACTCCTCCAACGCCGCCGTGCCCTCCTTGCAGGACATCGTCGTTACCCCCAGCCGCAGCCCCGAGCCGCTGTCCGACGTGGTCGGCGACGTCACAGTCATCGGGCCGGCACAGCTGGCCAATTCACCCGGTGAAAGCATCGCCCAGATCATCGGCCAGGCGCCAGGGGTGCAGTTCACGACCTCAGGCGGGCCCCAGACCCAGACCAGCCTGTTCCTGCGCGGCGCCAATTCCAGCCAGACTCTGGTGCTGATCGACGGGATGCGGGTTACAGAGCTGCTCTCCGGTGGCACCCGGCTGGAAGCCATCGACCCAGCCATGGTCGAACGCATCGAGATCCTGCGCGGCGCCGCCAGCAGCCTGTACGGCTCGGACGCCATCGGCGGTGTGATCAACATCATCACCAAGAAGGGTGAACAGGATCGCCCCCTGTCGGCCTGGGCCAACGTGGGATACGGTACCTATGAAACGTTCAAATCCAGCATGGGTCTGTCAGGCGCCAGCGAAGGCTGGGATTACAGCTTTTCAACCAGCGCCGCGAATAGCAAGGGCTTCGACGTCATGCGCCGTAATTTCGCAAACAACACGTCGACCGACAGCTGGGGACATTCTCCCGACAAGGATGGCTATTACAGCCACGGATGGGCGGGCACGCTAGGCTACAAATGGGCACAAGGCCACCACATCGGGTTGGTGGCATACAACAGCTACCTGCACGCGGACTCTGACGGAGCAGCGGATAATTTCCCCTATGCCACAGAAAATAATGTCCGTAATCTGGTCCGGCAGCAGGCCTATGGCATCACCAGCACGGATCAGATCACCCGGATCTGGGAGAGCGTACTGAAGTTCGGCTGGACGCGCGACTCATTGGACTACCGCCGCCCCACAGAAGGCTCATTCGTGCACTCGAGCCTGAAGCGATCCTGGTCATGGCAGAACAATCTGCAGATACTGCCGGATCACCGTATCTCGATCCTGGCTGAACGCCAGGAACAACGTGTCAACAGCGATTTTTCTTACGACAAGAACGAACGCAACGTCAACACTGCGGCGCTGATCTACAAGGGACGCCTGGATCGGTTCCACACACAAGCCAGCATCCGTAACGACAACTACACAGATCACGGCAACCAAGTGACCGGGAGCCTTGGCCTGGACGTGGATATCACAGATGCCTGGCAGGTTGGCGTTGCCGGGGGCACGGGCTTTCGTGTCCCGACTTTTGCCGACTTATACCAGGACTACCCGGCAGCCTTCTACAAGGGCAACCCAAATCTGAAACCGGAGAAGTCCAGGAACGTCGAGGCCCATATCCAGTACCAGAACGGCGGTACCGCGGTCAGGCTGACGGCGTACCAGAACAGGGTCCGCGACCTGATCGCGAACGTATCCGACCCGATCACCTGGATGACAACTCCCCAGAACATCTCTGAGGCCACCCTGCGCGGTCTGACTCTCACTGGAAGCCAGCGGTTCGGCAATACCACCCTGCGCGCCAGCGCAGACTTTCTGGACCCGCGCAATGATGACCCTCAGCCCAAGGAAGGCTCCCAGCTGCCCTTACGTGCCCGCCAGGTCTTCCACCTGGGCGTGGAACAGCGGATCCAGGCCCTGAAGCTGGGCGCGGAATACCAATACACCGGCAACCGCTATGCCGCCCTGGACAACAAGGTCACCCTGGGCGGCTTTTCCCTGTTCAACCTGACTGCCTCGTACGACATCACCAAGTCGCTGGGCGTGCAGGTGCGCTGGAACAACGTGCTGAACAAGGACTACGTGCTGGTGGACGGCTACAACACGCCTGGCTCCAACGTGTTCGTGAACCTGTCCTGGCGGATGTAAGCCGGACGGGGGCTCATGATGACGCGCATCATCGTGGTGAAGGCGAAGCAACTCCAGGCACACTGGGCGCACGCCGCCTGGACGGCAGCCCGCCTGTGCATCACGACAGTCCTGCTGACGGTGGGCCTGCTCGGGGCATCGCCAGCCACGGCAACCGGACCAACTGACAGCGCTGTCTCGCAGCCGGCATCCCGTCCGCGCGTCATCACCCTGGCCCCCAGCGTCACCGAACTGGTCTACGCGGCGGGGGCCGGTGCCGACATCGTGGGCACTGTGCTGCACAGCGATTACCCCGCCGCCGCCCGCGACATCCCGCGCATCGGCGACGGCATCCAGATCAGTGAGGAATCCGTGCTGGCTCTGCGCCCGACGCTGGTGGTCGCCTGGTATCCGACCGAGGCCACCCGGGCGCTGGCTGGCCGGCTGCTACCCTTGGGCATCCCGCTGATCTATGCCAATCCCGAAAACCTGGATGCCATCCCTGCCCTGATCCGGGAACTGGGCGGACGCCTGGGCACGCAATCCACGGCCGACGACACCGCGACGGCTCTGAAGCGCCGTATCCAAGCGCTGCGTCCCGCCCCCCCGCCACCCCAGACGGTCTTCATCGAAATCAGTACCGATCCCCTGTTCACCCTGGGCCACGATCCCCTGATCAACGACCTGCTGGCTCGCTGCGGCGGCATCAACCCGTATGCCGGCAGGCGGGTGGCAGCCCCACAAGTCAGCGTGGAATCCGTGCTGCATCTGAACCCCCAGGCGCTGATCATGTCGCCCTATGGACGGGAAACCCTGGCCGCACGCACCCAATGGTGGGCACAGCACGGCCTGACGGCCGCCCGCAACGGTCACATCTACGCCATCGACCCGGACTGGCTGCACCGACCAGGACCGCGGCTGGTGGACGCAGCGGAGGCGATATGCCGGGATCTGCGCGAGAGCCGTGCCGAGCATTAAGGCCGTGGCATCCGACACGCACCACGCCACAGTCTCAGTGATTCAGAAACGTATCGGCGCGATCCGGCGCCTTTGGCGCGCCTGCTGCGCTCAACCGTTTCTTCTTCGTACTCGCCTTGGCCGTTGGTGCCGCAGCGGGGTTTTTCCTATCCGCCTTGCGCACGATATAGTCCGTCCCTTCGGTGAGGGTCCCCGAGGCCATTTTCAGGAAGGCGAATTTCGGTTTGACGCCGGTGATCCGGCCCAATCCGACCTCGGTTTCCATGGAACCCAGCGACTCGCCGCTCTGGGGATCGACCAGGTCCTTGCCTATCTGGAATACCGAATACACCTCGCCCACGGCAACGCCACCCTCGCCACGATTGATGATGGCGGTGTCGCCCGTGACCTTGACCACACGGACCGGATAAATAGCGGCCACCATCCGGTCGATCAGCGTGTCGGCCGCGCCGCTGATCAGTTTGCCTAAAGTTCCCGCACCGACACTGGTGGCACCGGAATACACACCGCCGAATTTCTGCGATCCGGACCATTTGACCTTGCGGGAGGCGAATTCAATCACCTGCAGCTGGAGCGCCCCGCTGGCTGCGCTCTTGACCAGGACTTCCCCGGTCATGGCGATCGTTTCACGCTGATTGTTGCTGACTCCCAGGCTCTGCAGTTGCGCGACAATCAGATAATCGGCGCCGCTGGCCTGCGACAGCCGGGCGATTTCGGCACCGGCCGCATCGCCACCGGCAATGAATGCCTTTTCATTCTGGAAGAGCGCATCGTTTTCGCGATTGAGTACGTCAAAACGGCGCGAACCCACCAGCGATTCGCCCACGGTCTGAACCAACAGCGACCGGTACTGCTTGTTGTTACTGACCACGACCACGCTGCGGCGATTGCTGTCGGCGCCCAGACGTTCGAATTTGGCGTAACGCATCGTGACGGTCGCTTCCCAGCCATTGCCCGGCGTCTCGGAAGCCTGGTTCACGTCATACCCAAGAATCGGGGCATTCCGCGGGGTATTGAGCGTCTGCTGGATATTCTTGTTCAAGGCACTGACGAGCACCGAATGGTCCTCATGATCCACCGAGCTGTCAACCGACACGCCCTGCACCACGGACTGCGCAGCCAGGCGCACGCCAAAAACCTGGCTGGCCGCATTGACCAGGGCGGACTGGATTGCCTCATCACGACTCACGCCCTGGCCGTCGGCTGTGACGGTGGCCTCGGCAACCTGTGCGGCGACCAGCGTTGGCAACCCCAGCCCCAGAACCAAGGCAAAGACCAACGAGGAAAAAAATGCTCTCATGAAAACATCCTGTAGGGAGTCACCCCCGAAGGGGTGCCGGGGCCAGCGGGCCCGGATCCATCCGCATAGGTCACAGGCGGACAGATCCGATACGACTGACATGAACAGGGCGACTAGAAGTCATCCTTGCTGTTGATGGCCTTTGAGGTTCGCGCCTGATCACTGGCCGACCCCTTGACCGCGCCCGATTGGGCACTGGCACCGCGTGCCTGGGCATCGATGGCGTTGGCATTTTCCAGCTGCCCATAAGTCCAGCCCACCACGGTGCCGACGTGTACGACGCCGTTGTCATCCTTCACATCCCACCGCTTCAGAATGGTGGTGCCGCGTAGATCCCCTGCGGCGTTTGCCGTCCCCGACTTGAAGAATTTCTGCGTGGTTTCGCGGATCTGTTCCTTGATCTGCTGGACCTCGCCCGGCTTGCCGTTCTCGATCTGGGTGATCTGCTTGGCCCAGTCTTCACTGACGACCCCCACATCCGCCGAGCTGGATACCTGCACGTTGGTGTTCATGAATTCGACGATATTGGCTTCCGCCATGGACTGCGCGATGCCCTGCGCGTTCTGTTTGGCCCGGATTGCGCGCGATGCGCTCCAGTCGGGCTCCATCGGGACGGATGTGCGGCCGTAGGCCAGCAACATCGGCCGGCCGGCCTGGTCATAGGTGAAGCGCAGGCCGACTTCGTTCAGATAACCCTTCTGATCCGCAGGCAGGATTTCCTTCGGAGACTTGGGATTGCCCTTGACCAGGGTCGGCCGCTTGCGGGCAATGTCCCTGGCAAATTGGCGCGTCTTTTCCGACTGCACGGCAATGACCGCCACAGCCATGCTCTTCTTGCCATTTTCTTCCACCGGGAAGATGCGTGTCCGAACAGGCACCAGCCCTTGCATGTTCTGATAGGCGGACTTCAGGATCTGCTTGTTGAGGTTATCCTTGAACAGGTTCTTCTTCTGTTCGACGGACATTTTCTGGATGTCCTCGGCGGGGACACCTTCTTCGACCAGCGCGTTATCCAGCTTTTTATCCACGAGCACCAACGCCTTGTCCAGCAAGGCTTCCAGTCGCCCTCCGCCGGCTTCGGCCGCCTTCTGGATTTCCACCGGATCAAAGGCGTCCTTGTTGCTGGACTGGTCCTCGAACAGGGTGCGGACGGTCTTGGCCTTCAGGCGACCATAGTTTTGCAGGATATAGTCGGCCTGCATGTCGAACATCGCACGCTCGTAGGCCAGCGCCAGTTGGCTGCCGTAATGCGGATCGGCCGCACTATCGCCCGATATCGTCGCCATGCCGGAATAATAGACACGACCACCCTGGGCGGTACCGATGGTCTGGCCAAACTGCTCCTCGAAGCTGGCCACCCAGTCTTCATAGCTTTGTGCCGCCCCACCCGCCATGGCATCCGCCGTGGTCGCTTTTTCGATCAGCCCCTCGGTTGCCTGCACGGGTGGCACGGCGACGTTCCCCGCCTGCGCCAGCGCGACCGGCTGCGCCTGGACCGCCGCATCCTGTGCGTGTGCCGCACCTGCCATCATCAGACACAGGGCCATGGCCAACGGTGTGAACCTGAACATGAGCCTCACCCCTTACCACGCAAACTTCTGATTGGACCCCAGCTTTTCGATGGGGATGAGGGACTGGAAGATCTCCAGGCCGGTATCCCGCTCGACCACGCGGAAGTCGAATTCATATTCCAGCTGCTGCTGCTTTTGCGCCCCATCGACCAGCGTACGCTGGCGGATCCCACCGGACATTTCCAGATCGGACGCCACGACCGTTCCATTGCGCGCCACCGTCTTCTGGTTGAACATTTTCGACTTGGCCAGCTGCCGCGAATCCTTCACGAAACGGGTCCGCTCGGCGCCAGTCGCGCCAGTAAACATGAACTGCCCCGTCTTGGTCATGACGATTTTCATGCGCGAAGTCATGCTGGCTGTATCGATGCGAAATGTCGTGTCATTGACGACCTCTCCCAATTGCACCACCCAGCGCCCTCCGCCCGGCTTCTTCGCATAGGGGGATTCCAGAAATTCCTGGACGGCTTTGTTGGCGGCGTATTCAAAGTCAGTACTCTGCAGCCCGAAAGACACGAGCCCGGGCTTGCCCGTGCGGCTAGATTCAGCGTTTGGATTGCTGGAGGTCACAGGCATCGTCTGGCAGCCTGCCAGTGCCAGTGCCGTGATCACGGCCAGTGAGATCTTCTTCATCGAGATTTCCAAGAGAGTCAATTTTCAACATACACACGCAAGATGGCGTGCGTGGCATAAGGGTCCATCGCGGTGGACTGGAGGATCCGCTGGCGGTGCGGATCCAGGGCCAGACCGTCGACGGTTTGACCACCGTTCGTGATCTGACGCCCGCAGTCATCCGTCCATTGCACCGTGTAACGGACCTTCAGGATCGTGCCGAACGGATCAGGCTCGCGCGCATGGCGAATGGAAAACTGCACCGACGGCATGCCATTGGGCAGCGTGATCAGCCGCACATCTTCGACAATGGCTCCGTGCGCGCTGGCCTCATCCTGCACGCGCAAAAGGGGTTGAGGCGCCAACATCGTGTCGCACGCCATGACGCGTGGCGGCTCGGCAGGCGCGGCGAGCACCGCCGCCGGGCCGATGGCCATCGCGAGGGCCAGGCACCGTGACCGATACCTCATGTCAGGACTCTTGGTTGGCGGATGACGAGGCCCCTGCGGATCTGACTGGCGCATCGGCTGGCAGCGTCTGGACATAGATCGCCGGTTTGCCCGCCGTCCCCGACGCCTTGATGAGCACCAGGGTATTGGCGTCCGCTGCCAGTGGGATATCGGCGATCGGCTGCCCCAGGGCCCCCGACAGAGCCAACGTCCCGGTTTTTGGCCGATCCACCACGATCATCTGGATGGTGTTGGGCAGATTTGCCCAGCTTCTGACATCGGCCTTGGTCAATGCATACTGCGCGGCACCCGTGCCCAATTTGAGCAAGGACCCGACCAGCGGGTCCATGTTCTGCTTGTCGATCTGGTTGTTGACCACGACCTGGGCTGTAGTCTTGATCACGGTCGAGATCACGGCTTTGGCCACGATGCCCTTGTAAGCGGCATCGAATTCCAGGCCGGCCAGTTCGTTCAGATCGGTCAGGGTGGCGGTTTCCTGTTGCGTCTTGCCCGAACCCACCTTCAGACTGCCAAACGCCGATTGCCCCGGCTGAAACTGCGGCAGGGCGATCCCGGTGTAAGTGACCTTGCCCGACACGAGAAAGAGCGGCAGGTCGATGCGGAATTCCTTCAGACCGGGCCCGATTCCGTCTTCGAACAGGACAATGGTCTTGTTGGCCAGCCTGCCCTTGCCGCGCCGGATCTCGCGCCCAAGATAGGCCAGCATCGCGCTGCCACCGCGCGTCGCACTGGCCGCACTGGCACTCTTGAGCATGTCGCGCGAGAAATTCGCGCGTTTGTCGGATTCCGTCGCGGACGTGGCACGGAACACGGCCCCCAATGCATCACCCACCGACATTCTGATCTTGGCCTTGGTCAATCCGCCAGGCAGATCCTTGATGCCATCGGCAATTTTGGGACCCACCTCACCCAGGCTTTGTTTAGCCTTGTCGTTTTTCTCGTCCGCCAGGCCGTCCTTGACCGAGTGGTTGACCGTCGCCGCGAAGGCGCCCAGTTGCGTGACCGCATTGTCCTGGCGCACCTGAAGGCGATTGAAATCCACCCTGGCATTGGCCTCGCTACCCAGCATCAAATCATTGATAGCCTGGTAATAATCGATCAGGGAACCCTGGTGGATCTTGCCCTGATACGCGCCAAAGGCGTCACTGGTCAGTGTCGTACCCAGCAGGTTGGCGACCTCTGATGGCGTATCGACGGAATCTTCCTTCCAGTTCAGCAAGCCGCCGGCCGCATCGAAAGCATCCCGGCTCAGGGCCCACATCCCGGCATCATTGAAAGCCTTGCCCGCCTCAAGCGTATCCAGCAAGCTTTTCGGATCATAAGTTGGTTGACCTTTGGCATCCAGGTAATGCGCGGCATAGCCCTGGTAGTCGGAACTGGCCAGATAGTTCACCGCGTCCTTTTTCGCCACGGTCCGCGTGCCGGCGCAACCGGCCAGCGCAACGGAACAGACACACAGCACCCCCCACCGCAGCCATTGTGTGGACCGCATCATGACTTCCCCCTGGTTTATATGTTTGTTTACGAATGATGCAATTTATACAACAAATTCGTACTTTCTTACATTAATACCGACTCTCCCGGACGACTGCGCGGCCCACACACCATCCGCGCTCAAATGGATTATCCTTGTCCGTGGCCGGACAGATACGGCCGCTTCGCACGAACGTCCCCTGACAAGCACGCCATGACCACCCCCGACACCCTGACCATCGCCGATCGCTCCTTCCAATCCCGCCTGCTGGTCGGCACCGGCAAATACCGCGACTTTAAAGAAACCCGCCAGGCCATCGAGGCCAGTGGCGCAGAAATCGTGACGGTCGCGATCCGCCGCACGAACATCGGCCAAAATCCGGGCGAACCCAATCTGCTGGATTTCCTGTCGCCGGACCGCTACACGATCCTGCCCAACACAGCCGGCTGCTACACGGCGGACGATGCCGTGCGCACACTGCGCCTGGCGCGCGAACTGCTGGATGGCCACAAGCTGTGCAAGCTCGAAGTCCTGGGCGACGCCGGCAACCTGTTCCCCAACATGCCAGAGACTCTGGCTGCGGCCCGCACCCTGGTAGCCGACGGGTTCGACGTCATGGTCTATTGCAGCGACGACCCGATCCAGTGCCGCATGCTGGAAGACATCGGTGTCGCAGCCGTGATGCCGCTGGCCTCGCTGATCGGCTCGGGCATGGGCATCATCAACCCCTGGAATCTGCGGCTGATCATCGATCAGGCCCGGGTCCCGGTGCTGGTGGATGCGGGCGTGGGCACCGCGTCGGATGCGGCCATTGCGATGGAACTCGGCTGCGACGCGATCCTGATGAACACGGCCATCGCCGGTGCGCGCGAGCCGATCCGCATGGCCCGAGCCATGCGCCTGGCAGTCGAAGCCGGGCGCGAGGCGTATCTGGCTGGCCGAGTCAAGCGCAAATACTATGACGCCGACCCCAGCTCGCCCAAAGAAGGCCTGCTGCCTTCGACCAGGGCCGCCTGACCCGTTCGCCTCAACGGGGTGTGCCAATCACACCCCGCCTCGCATGGAACCCGCGATGATTCCCAATACTTTGTCCATCGCCGGCGTCGACCCCTCCGGGGGAGCCGGCGTGTTGGCCGATGTCAAGACCATGAGCGCCTTGGGCGCCTATGGCATGGCCGTGATCGCCGCGCTGACCGCGCAGAACACCCAGGCCGTCACCGGCATCTCGCCGGTCCCGCCGGAATTCGTCGCCGCCCAGATCGACACATTGTTCGCCGATGTGCGCGTCGATGCCGTGAAGATCGGCATGCTGGGTCAGGCGGGCGTCACCCGTGTGGTGGCTGATCGCCTGGCCCACTGGAAGCCCGCCCATCTGGTGCTGGACCCGGTCATGGTTGCAAAAAGCGGCGATCACCTGCTGGAACGCCAGGCGGTGGAAGCCCTGCGTGAAGGCTTGATCCCGCTGGCCACCGTCATCACCCCCAATCTGCCGGAAGCCGGCGTCCTGCTCGGCCAGGGGGCTGCGGACAACCTGAAGGACATGCGCCGCGTGGCCGAACGGCTGCGCCGGCTGCTGCCCGACGACGCCGACCGCTGGGTCTTCCTGAAGGGCGGCCACCTGCCGGGCAACGACACCATCGATCTGCTGCACGATGGCGACCGCATGATCGAATTGCCGGGCCGCCGGATCGAAACCCCGAACACCCACGGCACCGGCTGCACACTATCGGCCGCCCTGGCAGCCCTGCTGCCGCGCACCGGCGACGTCCCCGAAGCCGCCCGCCAGGCCAAGACCTACCTGGAACGCGCCATTGCCGCATCCGGTCAATTGACGGTGGGCTCCGGACACGGCCCGGTACACCACTTCCATGCCTGGTGGCCCACACAGGCGTAAGCCCTGCGCCCCGAACCCAGGACCCTGTCTTCCGTCCCCGGCTCCGGCGAGCCTTCCGCCAGGCGCCCACTCGCGGACCGGGCGCCTGGCCTATAATCGATTCACGTTAACCCTGAGACTCACGCGACATGAACGTCAACGACATCACCGAAGCCGAACGTGCCCGTTTCAACATGATCGAACAGCAGATCCGCCCCTGGTACATCCAGGACGAACGTGTACTGCAAGCGCTCTTCGATATGCCACGCGAACGTTTTGTGCCGCCGCAGCTGCGCGCGTTGGCGTTTGCCGACACGGAACTGCCGCTGGTGATCGATGGCGTCGACAGCCGCGAATGCATGCTCTCACCCAAGGTCGAGGCCAGGCTGACCGAGGCACTGCGGCTGCAGCCCACGGACTGCGTGCTGGAAATCGGCACGGGATCGGGCTATCAGGCCGCGCTCTTGTCGTGCCTGTGCCAACAGGTGACCAGCATCGAGATCGACAGCCGCCTGGCTGCCTTTGCCCAGACCAACCTGACCCGCAACCAGATCGGCAACGTCGTCCTGGAAACGGGGGACGCCCATGCGGGCTGGGGCACGGCCGAATACGACGCCATCCTGATCACAGGGTCGGTGCCCACCGTCCCGGACGCCCTGAAATACCAGTTGGCCGTGGGCGGGCGCCTGGTGGCCATCGTCGGCCACAATCCGATCATGACCGCCTGCAGCATCACACGCACCGCTGCCGCGAACTTCGAAACCGTGCAGATTTTCGATACCTGGACCAAGCCGCTGCGGGGTACCGCCCGCCCCCGGTTTACCTTCTGAATTACCGGCGTATCTTCTTCAACAGCGCCGTCGTCGAGCGCTGATGCTCGAACGGGATTGCCACGGCGCTGCCGCCCCACCCACGCACCGCAGCCGTTTCGGGCAGAGTATCCATGTCGTAGTCACCGCCTTTGACGATCACGTCGGGGCGCAATGCCTGAATCAATTCCAGCGGGGTGTCTTCGTCGAACCAGGTCACGACGTCGACGCAGGCCAGCGCGGCCAGCAGCGCAGCGCGGTCTTCCTGCGCATTCAGCGGCCGGTCAGGGCCCTTGCCCAGACGGCGCACAGAGGCGTCGGTGTTGACCGCCACGATCAGGGCCGCGCCCAGCTGGGCGGCCTGGTCCAGATACGTCACATGCCCGCGATGCAGGATGTCAAAAACACCGTTGGTGAACACCAGTGGGCGCGGAAAACGGCCCTGACGCACGGCAGCCTCGCATTCGGCCGGCGACAGGATCTTGGCTTCGAAGCGCGCATCCCCTGTCATACCCATCCCCCGCGTGTCAGCGCCCACACGGCGACACCCAGGCCGACAGCCAGGATGCCACACAGCACCATCAGCAAACGGTTGGCGCCTTCCTGGGCGCGTCGCAGCCGTTCCAGTTCGGAACGCATGGCGGGTCCAGGATCGGGATGGTTCAGCCGGGTATAGGCCAGCCGCGGGATCTGCGGCAGGATCTGCGCCCATTGGCTGGCTTCCTGGTCCAGACGCTGACGCAAGCCGCGCAGGCCGACGCGCTGATGCATCCATTTTTCGAGGAAGGGCTTGGCCGTCTGCCACAGATCCAGGTTGGGGTCGAGCTCGCGCCCCATGCCCTCGACGTTCAGCAGGGTTTTTTGCAAAAGCACCAGTTGCGGCTGGATTTCCACACTGAAGCGCCGCGAGGTCTGGAACAGTCGCAGCAGCACCTGACCCAGTGAGATTTCCGCCAACGGCCGGTCGAAGTACGGTTCGCACACCGCCCGAACGGCACCTTCCAGTTCTTCTTCGCGCGTGGTGGACGGCACCCAGCCCGACTCGATGTGCAACTGGGCCACCCGCCGATAATCGCGGCGGAAAAAGGCCAGGAAATTCTGCGCCAGGTAGTTCTTGTCGAATTCCGACAGCGATCCGACGATGCCAAAGTCCAGCGCAATGTAGCGCCCGAGCGTTTCGGGATCATCCGATACGTAGATGTTGCCCGGATGCATGTCGGCATGGAAGAAGCCGTCCGTGAACACCTGCATGAAAAAGATCTCGACCCCCTGACGCGCCAGGCGCGGAATATCGACCCCCAGTTCGCGCAGTTGCGCCACCCGGCTGACGGGCACGCCGCGCATGCGCTGCATGGTGAACACCTGGCTGGCGCAGAACTCCCAGACGACCTCGGGCACCAGCAGCAAGTCGGCACGACCGGTGTCCGGCCCGAAATTGCGCCGCAACTGGCTGCAGTTGGCCGCCTCGCGGATCAGGTCCAGTTCGTCATGCAGGTATTTGTCGAATTCGGCCACGACCTCGCGAGGCTTGAGGCGCCGGCCATCGGGCACCAGCCGTTCGACCAGCCCCGCCAGGGCGCGCAGCAGCGTCAGGTCGCGTTCGATGGCCTCGCGCATCGCGGGGCGCAGGACCTTGACGGCGACTTCCCGGCCGTCATGCAGCACGGCGAAGTGCACCTGAGCAATCGATGCCGACGCCACCGGGTCGCGCTCGAACTCGGCAAACAGAGTTTGTGGAGGCGCCCCCAGGGATTCTTCGATGATGGCGGCGGCCTGATCCGAAGGAAACGGCGGTACGCGATCCTGCAGCAGGGCGAGCTCATCGGCGATGTCGGTGGGCACCAGGTCGCGGCGCGTGGACAGCACCTGGCCGAATTTCACATAGATCGGGCCCAGGGTTTCCAGCGCCAGCCGCAGTCGTTCGCCGCGCGGCCTGTGGGGACGGCGCCCCAGGCAGACCACGCGCAGCAAGGCATGCGCCCAAGGGTGCTGCAGGCCGGACAGGACCATCTCGTCGAGCCGATACCGCAGAGCCACCCACAGGATGTACCCCACGCGCAGAAACGTCAGCATGCGCCCTCCGGCAGACGGGACAGGCGCGCATTCAGACGGTCCAGACGGGCTTCCAGCGTGCGCAGATCAACCTGCCAGGCCCCGAAATCCACGCCACGAACCCCGATGCCGGATTCTTCCCCCAGGTATTCGGCCAGATTGTCCCGTGCCCGCCCGGCAGTCTGTCTTACGCCACCGGCCAGCAGTCTGGCACCCTGCGTCAGCCGCACGGCAACGACATCGCCCACGACCCGGGACAGATCGTCTTCCACATCCCAGCTGAGGCCGCGCGCCAGGTCGGACACCAGATGGGCAAGCCCCGCGTCCCCCTGGATATGAGCCAGCGCCGTCACACCCGCCAACCCCTGGTCCCGCCAGGCGGCGGGCAGGTCACGCAGACGGTCGGATGGCACGGACAGGGTAACATCGGGCACCACGGCCGCATCGCACGCCTGCAGGGTCCCGTCGGAGCCGATGGACGCCTGCAGCGACCAGGGATGCCCGGCGGACAGACGCACGGATTTGCCCGCATGGGCCATCAGACGTTCGCGCGCCCAGGGTTCTCGGTGCAATAAGGCATTGAAGCCGCGCAGCAGCAATGCCGCGGGATGAGGCAGGAAGAAGGGAAAAGACATGTTCATGCGAGGGACCGATGGCCGGCCCGCATCGGACGAAACCGGATCGAGGACCGCGAACGGCATCCAGAAAGCACTGGGGCCTTGTACAAGGCCCCAGTTTACCGGTTTTATCCTGTGCGTATGGACACGGGATGTGGCGTCATTGCGGGTTGAGCTGCTGGATTCCGGCCAGCAGCCAGCCCGCGCCTTCGGCCTTGTACAGATTCCAGACCTCTTCGAAGCGGAAGGCCTCGGCACCGGCCGATTCGCGCAGCATGCCGGAATAGCGCACGCTGGCCAGATGGCCTCCGGCCACCGCTTCGATACCCAGCAGTTCGGCGTTCAGCAGCACGATCCCGGTGACGTTGCCCTCGCCGGGCTGGGGCAGGCGCGGGGTGATTTCCGCCAGCAGATCATCGGTCAGGAATTCCCGCAGGCCGTCGCGGTCGCCCGCGTCCCATAGGGCCTGGACCCGGGTGAATTGCTGCTTGGCCTGTGCCAGGAAACTGGGGACATCGAAGTCGCCCGGAATGAACCAGGACGGATCCTGCGTATCCACCGAAGGAACGGCTTCGATCACCGGAGCCGCCGACGCAGCGGCGGGATTCACCGGCGCGGCAGGCGTCGGCTTCCAGGGAGCGGCGCCCGATTCCGCCTGACGGTAGCTGTTGCCACCCGCCGGAGTGGCCGCGGCCAGCGGACGCTGGGCGCCGCGCAGCCGGCGCACCAGGAAGATCACGGCAAACACCACCAATCCGATCAACAAGGCGCTGGACAGGAATTCAAGGAAGGCGCCGGATAGGCCCAGGCTGGACAACAGCGCGGCGATACCCAGGCCAGCCGCGATGCCGGCGATGGGGCCCAGCCAGCGGGACATGCCGGATTTGGCGGCCGCACCGGTGGCTGCCGTGCCTGCCGCAGCCCCGGCGGCGGGAGCTGCCGCGCGCTGGGTGGTGTTGGCGGCCGGCGGTGTGACCGCCTGACGCTGCTGGATGACGTTGGTGGACTGGCGCCCTAGGCTCGAGCCACCACCCAGCCGGCGCGCATGCGCATCCGAGGTGGCGGACAGCATTGCCAACGCAGCGACAAGCAGCAGCGCGGCGACAATCCAGCGAGGGAATTGAACGGTCATGGAGTCTCCTGGACGAGTTCGTTCATCAGCCTGGGAAGGAATAAAGACAGGGATTCGATCGAACCTGACAACAAGCTGAATATTCATAAATTACCACAGATCTCTGGTATGCGCAGCAAGACAAAGGGCCGCTCGACGCGGCCCCATCCCGAAATCGGCGCGATGAATGTCAGTTCAGCCGCACCCCTTCGTGCAGCGCCACAACACCGACCGTCATGTTGAAATACTGTACCCGACTGAACCCCACAGTGCGCAGCATGTCGGCCAGGGTTTCCTGGTCCGGGTGCATGCGGATGGATTCGGCCAGATACCGGTAGCTGGCCTCGTCGGACGCCACCAGCTGGCCCATCTTGGGCAGGACGTTGAAGGAATACCAGTCGTAGACGGGGGCAAGCGGGCGCGCCACGCGCGAGAATTCCAGCACCAGCAGCTTGCCGCCGGGTTTCAGCACCCGATGCATTTCAGCCAGGGCGCGGTCTTTGTGCGTCATGTTGCGCAAACCGAAAGCCACCGACACACGGTCGAAATAACGGTCGGGAAACGGCAGGCATTCCGCGTCGCAGACCGCCACCGGCGTCACCAGGCCGCGATCCAGCAGGCGGTCCCGCCCGACCCGCAGCATGGAATCATTGATGTCGGTCAGCCAGACCTGGCCGGTAGGCCCCGCCCGGCGTGCGAACGCGCGCGCCAGATCGCCGGTGCCCCCGGCGATGTCCAGCACCCGCATCCCGGGGCGAATCTGGGCCCGACCCACCGTGAAGGCCTTCCAGATACGATGCAACCCACCGGACATCAGGTCGTTCATCAGGTCGTAGCGTGAGGCGACCGAATGAAAGACATCGGCAACGCGATGGGCCTTGTCCGACTCGCGGACGGTCTCGAAACCGAAATGAGTTTGCGGCCCCTGGCCGGCGTCGTGGGATGATTCAATCATGATCCGCGTATCGTACCGCATTCCTCTAGCCATCCCATGGATTGCCAAGACCCTGAAGACGTCATATGAATGAAATAATGTGACCGTATGATGACCCCAGTCACAAACTCCCGCGCTTACCACGCCGTTCGAACTCATCCATCATGCCAGCCACGATCCTCATCGTCGAAGATGAACCCGCCATCCAGGAACTGCTGACCGTCAATCTGCAACATGCCGGTTATGCGGTGCGCAGCGCCGGCGACAGCCGCGAGGCCCAGGCACAGATCCAGAGTGTCCTGCCGGACCTGATCCTGCTGGACTGGATGCTGCCGGACCAGCCCGGCATCCGCCTCGCCCAGCAACTGCGCGCCGCGCCGCGCACCCGGGACATCCCCCTGATCATGCTCACGGCACGCGGCACGGAACAAGACAAGGTGGACGGCCTGGAATCCGGTGCCGACGACTACCTGACCAAACCCTTTTCCCCGCGCGAGCTGCTGGCGCGCATCAAATCGCTGCTACGCCGCCGGGCCCCACAGCTGACGCCCGAGCCGATTCAAGCGGGCACACTGACCCTGGACCCCAACGCACGGCAGGTCGTAGGCGCGGGACAGGCGCTGCCGATGGGACCGACGGAATTTCGCCTGCTACACTTTCTCATGACGCACGCACAGCGCGTGTATAGCCGCAGCCAGCTGCTGGATCAGGTCTGGGGCGACCATGTCTTCGTCGAGGAACGCACGGTCGACGTCCATATCCGCCGTCTGCGCAAGGCCCTGTCCCCGGCCGCCCTGGAACACACCATCCAGACAGTCCGGGGGGCGGGCTACCGTTTCAGCACCACACACACGGAATGATCAAAACTCTCGTCGCCATCGCACTCTGGGCCCTGGGTGGATGGCTGCTGGGCGCCTGGCTGGGTGCTGCCACCGGCTGGGCCCTGTTTGCCCTGGGACTGCTGATCATGGTCCTGGTCAGCGGCCTGCAGCTGTCGCGCATCGCCCGCTGGGTACGCCACATCGACGCGCCGCCCCCCCCGTCGGTGGGCCCTTGGGACGAGATCCTCGCGCCTATCTACCGAAAGCTCAAGCAAAACCGCCAGGACCTGCAGGAACGGTCCCGCAATTTCCAACGTGCCTTGCTGGCCGCCGAGGCCCTGCCGGACGGTGCCCTGACCCTGGCGCCGGACAAATCCCTGCACTGGTGCAACCAGATGGCCGCCGGCCATCTGGGGCTGAACCTGGAGCAGGACCGCGGCCACAGCATCCTGAACGTCGTGCGATCCCCGGAATTCGCCCAATATGCCCGCCAGGACCGGTGGGACAAGCCCCTCATCCTGCATCTGACGCGCGCCGGCCATACCCGCACCCTGATGCTGCACTTGGCGCCCTACGGCGTAGGCCAGTTCCTGATGGTCACACGAGACATCACCCAGATCGAGCGTCTGGAGAACACCCGCAAGGATTTCGTCGCCAACGTGTCGCATGAAATGCGCACGCCGCTGACCGTGCTGTCCGGCTTCGTCGAAACCCTGCTCGACCTGCCCGAGGACGCGCTGACCGCGGATCAGCGCCGCCACTACCTGGAACTCATGGCGCAACAGGCGCACAACATGCAGGCTCTGGTCGCCGATCTGCTGGCCCTGTCATCGCTGGAGACCACGCCCAACGGGCCCGGGGCGCCGGTCCACGTTCCCGCCCTGATCCGCACGGCGCTGACGCAAAGCCAGGCCCTGTCCAATGGACAACATCATTTCGACGTCCAGGTGGATGACGGGCTGCGGGTTGTCGGCCAGGACAGCGAACTGGCCTCGGCCGTCGGCAACCTGCTGACCAACGCCGTACGCTATACGCCGGCGGGAGGCACGATCACCATCGTCTGGGCACGCCAGGCCGACGGCGGCGCCTGCTATCAGGTCCGGGACACGGGAATCGGCATCGACGAGGCCGATATCCCGCGCCTGACGGAGCGGTTCTTCCGTGTCAACCGGGGCAGATCCCGCGCGACCGGCGGCACGGGCCTGGGCCTGGCCATCACCAAGCATGTGGCCCTGCGCCATCAGGCGACGCTGGACATCCAGAGCACACCGGGCGAAGGCAGCACATTCTCGATCCGGTTTCCGGCCGACAGGGTGTGTGCCGACACCACGGGCCGGATGTCCACGAAGAAGGACGCCGCCTGATCAAAGAAACAGTCGATACGCCGGGTTGTCCGTTTCGTTCCAGTACGGATATCCCAGGGTGGACAGGAAGTCCTTGAACGCTTTCTTGTCGTCGGGCGGTACCTGGATACCCACCAGGATGCGGCCGTAATCATCGCCCTGATTCCGGTAGTGGAACAGGCTGATGTTCCACTCGGGATTCATCGCCCCCAGAAACCTCATCAGCGCGCCCGGCCGTTCCGGGAATTCGAAGCGATACAGCACCTCGTGCTTGGCCAGGCCCGAGTGTCCGCCCACCATGTAACGCAGGTGCGTCTTGGCCATCTCGTTGCCGGTCAGGTCCAGCGTCGGGAAATCCAGTTTGCGGAAGTGCGCCGCCAGCTTTTCGATTTCCGGTTCGGAGCGGATCTGCAGACCGACATAGACGTGGGCCTGCTTGGCATCCGAGATCCGGTAATTGAATTCGGTGACCGACCGCTGGCCGACCGCCTCGCACAGGCGCAGGAAGCTGCCGCGTTTTTCCGGCAGCGTGATCGCGAACAGCGCCTCACGCGCCTCGCCCACGTCCGCCCGTTCGGCCACGAAACGCAGCCGGTCGAAATTCATGTTGGCGCCGCAAGTAATCGCCACCAGCGTCTTGCCCTTCCATTTCTGCTGCGCGGCGTAGCGCTTCAAGCCCGCAAGAGCAAGCGCGCCGGCGGGCTCCAGCACGCTGCGCGTGTCCTGGAAGACGTCCTTGATGCCAGCGCAGATGGCATCCGTATCGACCGTGACGAAATCATCGACGTACTCGCGCACCAGCCGGAAGGTTTCCTGACCGACTTGTTTGACGGCGGTCCCATCGGAAAACAGGCCCACGTCGGCCAGCTTCACCCGGCGCCCGGCCCGCACGCTGCGCACCATCGCGTCGGAATCCTCGGTCTGCACGCCGATCACCTGGATGTCGGGGCGCAGCTGCTTGATGTACGCAGCCACACCAGAAATCAGCCCGCCCCCGCCGATGGCAACGAAGACCGCATCGATCGGGCCCGGGTGCTGGCGCAGGATCTCCATGCCCACCGTGCCCTGACCCGCGATGACGTCGGGGTCATCGAACGGGTGTACGAAGGTCAGGCCATCGCGCGCCTGCAGTTCGGCCGCATGCTCGGCGGCGTCGGTGAAACTGTCGCCAAACAGCACGACCTCGCCACCCAGGGCGCGCACGGCATCGATCTTGACCTGGGGCGTGGTCACCGGCATGACAATGACCGCGCGGCATTTCAGACGGCTGGCCGACAGGGCGACCCCCTGTGCATGGTTGCCGGCCGAGGCCGCGATCACCCCACGCTTGAGTTCCTCGGCGCTCAGAGCCGCCATCTTGTTGTAGGCGCCCCGCAGTTTGAAGCTGAACACAGGCTGGGTGTCTTCGCGCTTGAGCAGCACCGTATTGCCGATGCGCTTCGAAATCCGGGGGGCCAGGTCCAATGGGGTTTCATGGGCGACGTCATAGACTTTGGACGTCAGGATGCGTTTCAGGTAATCGACGGACATGGCACGCGAGCAGTGGTGGGGAAGCTGAAAAGAATATCACAGCGAAAACAGGCTTTCCGTCCAGCGGGCCGCGACCGATGGCAGACAACTCGACGAAACCGGATTGAACAGCTACAGTCTTGACGTTACAGAACTGCCACTTTGTCAGATGAGCCTGGGCCAGCGCTATTCGTTCGACAAGCCGCTGTGCGTGCTCATCCTGCTGGCGTACGTGATCGTGATGACGGGCCTGTGGCTGACCGTCGTGCAGCGCATCACCGCCGAGCGAGGCCAGGCGGTGGCCGCAGCGATGCAGGCCAATTCAAGCCTGGCCATTGCGTTCCAGGAACAGGTCAGCCGGACGCTGCTGGCTGCCGAGCAGGTCGCCGCCTTCGTGCGCAAACAATACCTGGAAGGAGATCGGCGTCTGGACCTCGGCGACTGGCTGGACCAAGGTGTGATCCGTTCGCACATGTTCACCATCATCAGCGTCGTGAACGAGCGCGGCAAGATCGTGAACAGCACCCAGAACCCACTGCCCGCAGTGAACTACAGCGACCGCGATTTTTTCATCGCCCAACGCGCCAATACCCGGGACACCCTCTACATCAGCCAGCCGGTCCTGGGCCGTGTGTCGGGCCAGTGGCGCATTCCGATGTCGCTGCGCATCACCCGGCCCGACGGCAGTTTTGGCGGGGTGGTCGTCATCGCGATCGGCCCTGCCTATCTGACCGATTTCTACCGTCAGGCCGACCTTGGCGCCGAGGGCCTGCTGGAAGTCACCGGACTCGACGGCGTCACGCGCAGCCGCAAGATCAGCCGTGAAATCAGCTTCGGCGGCCCCGCCCGGGAATCGTCCTGGTTCGTCCGCGGCGCCACCCACCCGAGCGGAAACCTCATCGATTTCGGTGATGTGGACGGCGTCAAACGCATCATCAGCTACCGGACCCTGAGCGACTACCCCCTGATGGCCGTCGTCGGGACCGCTTACGACGACGTCATGGCTCCCGTCCGGCCCCGGGAGATCAGCTACCTGACGATGGCGGCCGGCGCCTCGGCGGTCCTGCTGCTCTTCACAGTCTGGCTGACGTTGGGACTGGCCCGCCAGCGCGCCGTCACCGAGGCCCTGCAGATGAGCGAAGCCCGTCTGGCCCACGCCGCCTTGCACGACCCGTTGACGGGACTGCCCAACCGCATTCTGTTTCTGGAATGCGCCGAACGAGCACTGGAAACCGCCCGTCGACATCAAACCCTGGCAGGCTTCCTGTATCTGGATCTGGACGGCTTCAAGGAAGTCAACGATTACCACGGCCATGTCATCGGCGATCTCCTGCTGCAGCAGGTCGCGCAGCGGCTGGAGCAGCACGTGCGCGCCTCTTCCGAGGACACGGTGGCCCGGTTCGGCGGCGACGAATTCACCATGATCCTGACCGCCCTGCCCACGCGGGAAAACGGCGAGGCCGTCATCCGGAAGATCCTGGAGGCCCTGTCCGTGCCTTTCGATCTGAATGGCATCGAAGCCAGGATCTCGGCCAGCATAGGTGCCGCCCTGTACCCGCTGCACGGTCAGGATCTGCAGACGTTGCTCGGCCGCGCCGACGCGGCCATGTATATCGCCAAAAACGCCGGCAAGAACCGGTTCCGGTGGTGGCGTGACGAGTCCCGACCGCTTTAAAGTGCCGCGATCGCCGCGTCGTAGTCCGCCCGCAAACGGGCATAGACCGGGCCCGGTTTGCCGGAACCCACCGGACGCCCGTCATACTGCGTGATCGGCAGGACTTCCTTGGTGGCCGAGGACAGCATCAGCTCATCGGCCTGGGCGACCTCTTCCCGGGTGATGGGACGCGCCTCGAAGGCAATGCCGGCCTTGGTTGCCAACCCTTCCAGAAACCCGTAGCGGATGCCTTCCAGGATGAAGTGATCGCGCACTGGCGCACGCAACACGCCGTCCTTCACCACCCAGATGTTGCAGGACGACCCTTCCGACAGATGGCCGTCGCGAAACTGCAGCACTTCGTCCACGCCGGCGTCGGTGGCGTGCTGCTTGGCCAGCACGTTGCCCAACAGGGACACGGACTTGATCTCGCAATGCAGCCAGCGCTCATCGGCCATGCTGACGGCCGACATGCCGTGTTCGCGCTTCTTGGCGTCCGGCCGCTTGAGCGGGGACACCATGCAGAAGATGGTAGCCTGGCTATTTTCCGGGAAGCCATGATCGCGCTTGGCAACTCCACGCGTCACCTGCAGGTAGACGGTGCGGTCGCCCGCCCCGGATCCCGAACGCGACAGCATTTCCAGGACGAGCCGCTCCCAGGCGGGGATATCCCAGCCGGTTTCCAGACGGATGGCAGCCAGGCTACGCTGCAGGCGCGCCAGGTGATTGCCCATCAGGAAGGGCTTGCCGCCGTAGCACGGTACGACTTCATAAATGCCATCGCCGAAAATGAAACCCCGGTCCAGGACCGAGATCTTGGCATCGCCCAGTCGGACGTAATCGCCGTTCAGATAGACGATACTGTCATTGTCAACACCGGGAATCATGACTCAACACCTTTTTTACACGATAAAAACGGGGGACGGCCCCGAATGCGCCTGACCTGTGGGTACGGACGCGCGCCAGCCGGCCGTCATGACCACCGGCGCTGGCACCCCCTGCACTTCGGGCAGGCGGGGCGCCGGAATGGGCCGTTCAATGATGCAGGATCTTCGACAGGAAGTGCTTGGCCCGCTCGGAGCGCGCGTCCGGATTGCCGAAGAATTCTTCCTTGGTGCAGTCCTCGATGATGGCGCCCTGATCCATGAAGATCACCCGATCCGCCACGCTGCGGGCAAAGCCCATTTCATGGGTGACCACCATCATCGTCATGCCTTCCTTGGCCAGGTCGACCATGACGTCCAGCACCTCGTTGACCATTTCGGGATCCAGCGCGGATGTCGGTTCGTCGAACAGCATGGCCATGGGATCCATGGCCAGCGCCCGTGCGATGGCCACACGCTGCTGCTGGCCGCCCGACAGCTGACCGGGGTATTTGTCGATATGCGCCTTCAGGCCCACGCGATCCAGCAAAGCGCGCGCGCGCTCGCCCGCCTCGGCCTCGGAGCGGCCCAGAACCTTGATCTGGGCAAGGGACAGGTTGCGCATCACGGACAGGTGCGGAAAGAGTTCGAAATGCTGAAACACCATGCCGATGCGAGACCGCAGCTTGGGCAGATTGGTCGTCGGTGCACCGACGGAGACGCCGTCGATGAAGATTTCA